>CBDTVZ010000437.1:0-2219 GCA_965363995.1 uncultured Eudoraea sp. | reverse complement strand
GATTTTCATATCCATATACTTCCATTAATGATTCAAACTGCCCTTCTACTTCATCCAGTTGCTTTGCGCTTGCATCCAAAAGTTCAATATCAATGAGGCTCAGGCGTGCGTTGAGTTTGATTACCGGATCATTAGAATTTTTATCGATATAGGTAAAAATTGCTTCAGCATCTTCTACAGCATTGTCTTCCAAAGCAATATCACCCAGACCAATCAAACGTTGAAGTGTAAAAGCCCCGGATCTTTTATAAATGGCTTTTTCCTGATTGAAGGCACTGTTGTATTGCCTTTGTTGCACAAACAACCAACTCAGGATTTCATTCCAAAGGAGTTCTGGATTTTTTTGCGCCTTTAGCAACAGTATTTTTTTCAGCTTGAGGTTATTAGGATTCTCAGGGTCTGAAGTAATAAAATTATCAAAATTTCGAAGTACATTAGTCTGAGTAGCCTTGCCTGCAGAAATTAGTTCCAAATAGGAGTCGTACATCCTTTCTATATTTCCTTGTTCTCCATAAATACGGGCCATTTGAAAATTATAGTCTAACTGCGGATTAAGCTCCATAGCTTTAGAGTAGGCCCTTAGGGCATAGTCTAAAAGCGCATAGCGCTGAAATCTGAACCCTATTCCATAACCATAATTTGGATTTACATCAATTTTTGAAAGTGCAATTTCATAATTCTCTTTAGCCTTTTCTGTCTGGTCCTGTAGCAGGTAATTGTACCCCAATTCAATATAAATAGTTGGGTATGGGTTACCTGATTCTATCTTCTTTAAAAGAAAGGCCTGCGCTTCTTCATACTTTTCGAGCTGCTGGTAGCAGGCAATCAGACCTTCGGCATAATCTGTACGTCTTGGGTTTTTTTCTGTCAGATTTTTATAAAAGACTTCGGCTTTCTTAAATTCACCATCATTGAAATACTGCTTCGCCAGAAAATCTTCTTGTGTCCAGCACTGGGAGGTACAGATAAGACAAATAAATAATAAGGCAAATCTCATATTGGAAATTTATCAAATTTAACCAAGCTCTATAAAAAACACTGTCAAAGAAAACATAATATCGCTGAACTGAACTTTTTCCCGAATTGATTCAACATCAATACAAGGTGCAAATCATGGAACTTTGCCCAATAGGTCCATCAAGTAAAATAATTTAATCTATCCTACTAAAACCTGTATAGGGAACCAGGATATCCGGAATGTTTATTCCGTCTGCGGTCTGGTAATTTTCCAGGATCCCTGCTAAAACCCTTGGTAAAGCGAGCGAACTGCCATTTAGCGTATGAGCCAATTGTGTTTTGTTGTTTTCATCTCTGTAACGAAGCTTTAATCTGTTCGCCTGAAAAGTTTCGAAATTAGAAATAGAACTAATTTCCAACCAACGGTCCTGAGCAGTTGAAAACACCTCGAAATCATAAGTAAGGGCTGAGGTAAAGCCAAGGTCACCGGCACAAAGTCGTAAGACCCGGAATGGCAATTTTAATTCCCTTAAGATATTTTTTATATGTTCTACCATGGCATCCAGTGCCTGGTAAGAATTATCCGGATGTTCTACCCGCACTATTTCCACCTTATCGAACTGGTGGAGGCGGTTGAGCCCCCTAACATGTGCCCCATAGCTGCCTGCTTCTCTCCTGAAGCACGGAGTATAGCCTGTATAGCAAACAGGGAGATCATTTTTATCGAGGATAGTATCTCTTAAGACATTAGTGATGGGTACTTCGGCGGTTGGTATCAGGTAAAGATCTTCTTCAGTAACATGGTACATCTGGCCTTCCTTATCCGGGAGTTGTCCTGTGCCATAACCGGAAGCCTCATTCACCAGGAGGGGTACCTGCATTTCAGTATATCCGGCTTCGGTATTTTTATCTAAAAAATAGGCAATCAAGGCGCGTTGTAAACGGGCGCCTTTACCCTTGTATACTGGAAATCCTGCCCCGGTGATTTTAACACCCAGTTCAAAATCTATGATGTCATATTTTTTAGCCAGCTCCCAATGTGGCTTGGCATCGCTACCCAACACAGGAATATCTCCTTCCCGGAAGACTTCTTCATTATCTTCTTCACTATTTCCGGCCGGGACGGATTCATGAGGGGTATTAGGAATTTGATACAGCGCTTCCTGCAGCTCATCTGCAACAGCATTTAATTCTTCGGATAGCCTCTTAGAATCTTCTTTTAGCTGAGTTGTTTTTTGTTTAATCTGGTTTGCTTCTTCTGC
>CBDTVZ010000436.1:0-2219 GCA_965363995.1 uncultured Eudoraea sp. | reverse complement strand
GTTATGAAAGTTGAAAAACAAGAATGTTGTCCAAAATTTCATCCTGAAAAATGGAATGAAAAGACATTCGATTGGGATCATAAAAAATTTATCAAGGCAACCGTACCTACTTTTTTTCATATTCCCTTGCCCCCTATGATAGGAAAGAGAATTACTAAAATGATGAAACTGGCAGAGGATTCCAAAAATCTAACAAACGATAAAGAAGATATTTTGGTATTATTTACGGACCCTCATGCTTTTATGTCAGAAATCTATCTCTCCGTAACCAACAATGTGCCTAACGCCATTAATACAACCCTTTCCGGAACATTTATAAGTAAGGTTTTTGATGGTGCCTATAATGATATCCCTAAATTCATAAAACAAATGGATGCTTATTTACGACAAGATCACCAAAAGAGTCAAAAATATTATGTGCATTATGCCTACTGTCCAAAATGTGCTAAAGAAGCTGGTCATAACTACATGGTACTATTCGCCCAAGTAGAAAAATAGCAGATTGCAACCAGGATTATATATCAAGTTATGAATAATAAAAAAGGTGTCAGTTTTTGGGTTTTAATTTTAGCGGCAATTGTTTTGATTCTCTTTTTAACCGCAGGCCAAACTTTATCATTAATAGACTATGATTTGGCCATAGACCTGGGGTTACAGGAATCAGAAAAAGAAATTGGAAAAGTTGGAATAGCATTTGCTAAGGGTTTCGCTTTCGGAGATACGATAATCTATATCCCAATTCTGGTAATTGGAATCCTGGGACTAATTAAAGGAAAAAAATGGGGGGCTCTTTTTATGTTTGGAGGATTGGCTATTTCCGTTTATTGGCCCATCGTGCATCTGTATGCTATTTATATCGAAACAGACGCGATTGTATTGAACCCGGATAAATACATTTCCTTTCCCATTGTTTTAACATTAATAACCGTTTATGGGTTATGGGGAATTAGTTATTTGTATAAAAATCTCACATAATACTAATGAAAAGATCAATCTCGGCAAATCTTCTTATTTTATTAATATTTCTTCAAGCTATTAGCGCTGTCCCTTCGGGCTTGAGTCTTTTAATTGACCCTTCCGGCAAGGGTATTGGCCTTCCTCCAGGTGCACTGGAAAATACGCCATTTAATAATTTTTTGATCCCAGGATTGTACCTGTTTATAGTTTTAGGCCTGTTACCCTTAATTACTTTGTACGGATTACTGACCAGGAAAAAGTTGAATTGGGCACAAAAGATCAATTGGGATAAGAAATTCCACTGGTCCTGCACCTTTTCTTTTTACATAGGGCTATTACTAATTCTTTGGATTAGTATGCAACTTTACTTTGGGATTACTTTTAATAATCTCCACTTCTCTTATACTATCCTGGGAGTACTAATTATAATACTTAGTCAATTACCCAGTACAAAGAAAGATTATACACAGGAGATCATTGATTCACAATCCTAATCCGGAAGCTTCTCCTTCTCCATAATCTATTTTATTTGGACTTCTTTTTTTTAGATTTTCGCGGTAGTACCTCTTCAGGAAACGGAAAGATTATTGTAGAATTTTTCTCGGCTGCAATATTGGATAATGTTTGATACAACCTCAACTTAATTGCAGAAGGCGATTTATCTATTTGTAACCCTGCTTCCAGTAATTTGCCGGCAGCCTGTTCTTCTGCCTGCGCTAAAATGATTCTTGCTCTTCTTGATCTTTCGGCTTCTGCCTGGTTGGCCATCATTCTTCTCATATTTTCAGGCAACTGAATATCCTTGATTTTTACGTCCATAATCTGAATGCCCCATTCGTGAGTTTCCTGCTCAACAATGCTCTTAATATTTTTACCCATTTCTTCACGTTTCGATAAAATAGTATCCAGTTCTACTTTTCCGCATACATCCCTTAATGCCGCCTGAGAAAGTTGGGTAATGGCAAAGGAAAATTCCTCCACTTCCAAAACTGCCTTTTCAGGATCATAGATCTTAAAAAAAACCACTCCGTCAATACTACAGGGTACATTGTCTTCAGTCATTACTTCCTGGGATACGATATTTATGGTGATGACCCTTATATCCACAATTTGTATTGTGTCTACGATAGGTATTATCCACCTGAATCCGGGGTTTAATATTTTTACATACTTTCCGAATCGAAATTTTAAAGCTCTTTTATACTCAAAGACAATTCTTATTCCTGCCAACAGAAAAAGTAGGAATACTATGGTAAATACAA
>CBDTVZ010000435.1:0-2223 GCA_965363995.1 uncultured Eudoraea sp. | reverse complement strand
TTATAAGAGAATTTAATCTTCCTTCTTTTCCATTATTTTATTGCGAAGTGTATCAAACATCACTGGTGTTGCAATAAACAGTGACGAATAGGTACCTACTATCACACCAATTATCATGGCGAACATAAATCCTCTTAAGGACTCTCCGCCAAAAACAAAAATGGACAATAGTACAACAAGTGTCGTAAGGGACGTATTCAGGGTTCTGCTTAACGTACTGTTTAATGCATTATTGATATTATCCCCACCTTTCCAGCCATGTTCGCTTACCATTTCCCTGATACGGTCAAAAACCACCACGGTATCATTCAGGGAATAACCTATTACGGTCAAAATGGCCGCAATAAATGCCTGATCCACTTCCATACTAAAAGGCATAATCTTACTGGTCAGCGAGAAGATGCCCAATACAATCAATACATCATGGAATACCGCAACTACGGCTCCCAATGAGTATTGCCATTTGCGGAAGCGAAGCAAAATATACAGAAAGACTACAGCCAAAGAACCAAAAATAGCCCAAAGTGCATTTTTCTTGATATCATCTGCGATAGTTGGGCCAACCTTACGGTACTTAAGTACCCCAATATTTCCATTAGTCCCACCGGGGATAAAATCCCGATATGTGGTTCCATCCGGCAAATATTTTTGCAGTGAGGTATATAATATTCCTAATATTTCATCATCTACTTCTGTACCTTGAACATCCACCTTATACTTAGTCGTAACCATAATCTGGTTGGCATCGCCGAAAGTCTTGGCGCTGGCACTTCCCAAGGTTGAGGATAGCTCACTGGTAATTTCTGATGGATTAACCGGGTTTACAAAACGAATCTGGTAATTACGTCCTCCTACAAAGTCGACACCTTCGTCGAGGCCTTGTGTAAATAAGGAGAACAGTCCTACAGCAACTAAAATAAATGAAAGAACATATGAAATTTTACGCTTGCTTAGGAAATTGATATTTAAATTCTTAAATAGATTTTTAGTAAGAGTAGTTGAAAAATCCAGGGTTCTTCCTTTTCCTGATATATACCAATCCACTAATAACCTAGTGATAAAAATAGCAGTAAACAATGAGGTTAGAATACCAATAATTAAGGTAGTTGCAAAACCTTTAATAGGGCCACTACCAAAAATCAATAATATAATTGCAGTAAGACCTGTTGTTACGTTTGCATCCAGAATGGATGATAATGCATTTGCAAAACCATCAGAGATAGCCTGCCCTTTACCTTTCCCTTTAGCCAATTCTTCCTTAATCCGTTCAAAGATCAGAACATTGGCGTCAACAGACATACCTATAGTTAATACAATACCGGCAATTCCGGGTAATGTAAGTACTGCACCTAAACTGGCTAATACACCAAAAATTAGGACAATGTTAAAACTTAAAGCTATATCGGCAAAGATTCCTGCTTTACCATAATAGAAGACCATCCATATTAAAACAAAAACCATGGCAATCAGAAAGGACATAAAGCCACTATCTATGGCTTCCTGTCCAAGGGAAGGACCAACCACAAAAGAATCAATGATCTCGGCAGAAGCCGGTAATTTACCAGCCCTTAGCACGTTGGCAATATCTTTGGTTTCATTTACCGTAAAAGTTCCGGTAATTTCAGAACTACCTCCTGATATTCCACCTACCTGAGAAACCCCTGGTGCAGTATATACTTTATTGTCCAGGACAATTGCTATTCCTGTATTATTAAGGTTAGCCTCGCTGGTTAATTTTTCCCAAAGTTTAGCACCTTTTACGTTCATGTCCATGCCTACAGCCGGCCTGTTAAACTGGTCAAATTGGTCCCTGGCATCACTCACCACATCACCACTAATTCTAGGGGTATTATCCCGGTTAGATTTTAAAGCATATAAGGAAGCTACTTCGGAATCTGATGTAGGACGCTCCCATAAAAATTTTGTGAACTGTACTTCTGCGGGCAATAAACGTCTCACTTCCGGCATACGCAGGTATGATCCTATTTCAGCCGTATCTTTTATTGCTGCTATACCAACGGCAAAACCCGGGGCGTTTAACTGTAACTTTTCAAATAATGGATTTCTCTCAGTAGCCAGATCCAAAGAATCCTGGGTTACGTCTGAGAGTAAAGAATCTATCTCAGATTCTTCCTTGTCAACAACATCTTCTTCCGTGTCTTCCACCAGGGTTTTCAGGCGGTCATTAGCCTGAATAAAGAAATTTATAAGGCTTTGATTACC
>CBDTVZ010000434.1:0-2224 GCA_965363995.1 uncultured Eudoraea sp. | reverse complement strand
TGGGAATATTTTTTATGGATATATGGATATGACATATTTTTCTCTTTTTCCAAAATCATTAAAACAACGAAAATTGAAAATTGCAGTAGTTTTTATTTATGACACCTTTAGCTTTGAAGTTTGGTTAGCAGCGCAGAATAAACAGGTTCAAAAAGAATACTGGAAATTGGTTAAAGAAAGCGATTGGAATAAATACCGTATTCCATCAACCATAAAAGGGGTTGATTCCATTATAGAGTGCATTTTAGTTGACAACCCGGATTTCAGTGATTTGGATGCCTTAACAAAGCAAATAGAGGAAGGGACATTGCAGTTTATTAAGGATATGGAGAACTTCTTATCCAAACATTAAAACTGGCGCTTCTTCACCAGCTCTTCTAGTATCCTTCTAGCACAACCTCACGATATATTTTTTCAACTACATTCTGCACGCACACCCGACCAGCTACTACTGCAAACCTGCATCCTTATGAATCCCTACCCATTGACAACAGCGCCTCAGTCGCGTAGGATGTCCAAACCAACAATCGATACAACAACGAGTTAGGTTTTGCACACTTGCAGGATGTATTATCGTAAACTATTCTGAAAATGGCCGAGTTAAAGTAAATTAGGGGAAATGCTTATGAGAGCGATTGTATGCACAAAATACGGGCCACCGGAAGTTCTTCAACTCAAAGAGGTAGCCAAACCTATCCCCAAGGACAATGAAATACTGGTGCAAATATATGCGACGACAGTAAACAGAACAGATACCGCAATAATTAGAGCAAAACCATTCTTTGCAAGACTTTTAACAGGTATATTCAAACCAAAAAAACAAATTCCTGGAACCGAATTTGCTGGCATAGTTGAAGCTGTTGGTAAAAATGTAAAATCTTTAAAAGTAGGAGATAGAGTTTTTGGATTTGATGGCCAAGGTTCAGGAGCTCATGCCCAATACATGACAATATCAGAAGATAAAGGGCTAGCAACGATACCGGGAAATATAGCATATGAGCAGGCTGCAGCTAGTAGTGAAGGAGCGCATTATGCATATAATTTTATCAAGAAAGTGAAACTTGAGAGCGGGCAAAAAGCTCTCGTTAATGGTGCAACAGGTGCTATTGGTTCAGCAGCAGTTCAACTTCTAAAATATTTTAATGTTTATGTTACTGCAGTGTGCAATACGGAAAATATAGAATTAGTGAAATCATTAGGAGCCAATAAAGTAATTGATTATATGAAAGAAGATTTTACAAAAGATAAAGAAAAATACAATTTCGTTTTTGATGCTGTTGGAAAAAGTTCATTTGCTAAATGTAGGCCATTGCTGCAATCAGGCGGAATTTATATTTCATCAGACTTAGGCTATATGGCTCAAAACGTTTTCTTACCACTTATAACACCGATTATGAAATCAATAATTGGAAACAAAAAAACCATATTTCCACTTCCTACAGATATTAGAAAAAGTGTACTTCTAATTAGAAAACTCATGGAACAAGGGAATTTCAAAGCAGTGATAGATAGAAAATATCCGCTAGAACAAATTGTCCAGGCCTACAAGTATGTCGAAACAGGACAAAAAACAGGAAATGTAGTCATAACTGTGGAACATAATAACCAAACCTAACAAGGCGTTGCACCTGACCGCTGGGGGGCTACCTGATAATGGGTGGCCCCTTTGTTATTGCCCGCAGCATTGACAGCTCAGTTCTCTGGGAGTATGCTTGCCACACTTAGGAGGCTGCAATGCAAAAGGCTAGTGTAGCTCTAGTAATGATACTCGCTGTTATACTTGTTGCGGGAATGGCTTGTGGTGGAATAACGCCATGTAGTGTCTGCGGTAAATACGTTAGCCCAGAACATCCATATCAGTATATACAGTTAGACAGCGATGGAACGTGCCGTACACAGTCAGCACATGGAACATGGGAGCAGGATGGGAACGTGATAATACTTAATCTACCAACTAGCAAGCCGACGACATACATATTAGAAGGCAACGAACTGAGACGTACAACTCCTCCAGGAACTGTTTACGTAAAAGAATAGATTGTTCGATTCTGCGATATCCTCACCTGAAGTCTAGGATCCTTCAACTCCCGAGCTATGATATAAGGGATCGTCCCCTTGCGAATCTAAATGAATCCAAAGGGAAAGAAGTCTTCGGTGCCTAACCCCACCCCCCTAACCCCCCACGCCGCCGCAGAACAGCTAATATGAGTCCTGTTCTGTGCGT
>CBDTVZ010000433.1:0-2224 GCA_965363995.1 uncultured Eudoraea sp. | reverse complement strand
TTTCATAATCGAGGTCAAATATAATCAGGAAACTATAAAAACATAAAAAGTTTCCCAAGTTTTACATTTTTTTAACAAACCAGTTGATTATGGTCATTTTTTCTAACAGGAAGTTTACATAAATATACTTCAATGCCGCCATTTAATGTATTTTTGGAAAAAGATTAGAAATGCTAGACATCGAATTTTTCAGGAGTGATTTTAATACTTATCTGGAGAAGAAACTAAGATCCAAAGACCCACTAAATTTATATGAACCAATAACCTATATTATGGATTTAGGGGGTAAGAGGCTAAGACCTATATTAACTCTTATCAGCACTGATGTTTTTGGCGGAAATTATGAGGAAGCGATGGATGCTGCCCTGGCTATTGAGATTTTTCATAACTTTTCACTGGTACATGATGATATTATGGATGCTGCTCCTCTAAGAAGAGGAGAAAAAACGGTACATAGAAAGTGGGATATTAATACCGGTATTTTGTCAGGAGACGTAATGCTTATTAACTCTTATCAATATTTTGAAAACTATCCGCCAGAGTTGTTCAAATCACTTTTAAAAGTCTTTAGTAAAACGGCCATTGAAGTTTGTGAAGGGCAGCAATATGATATGGACTTTGAAGCAAGTGAGGATGTTACCATCCCGGATTATCTTAAAATGATCACTTATAAAACAGCTGTATTGGTTGCTGCCGCCTTGAAAATGGGTGCAATTATTTCCAATGCTTCATTGAATTCTCAAGATGCAATTTATGATTATGGAATTAACCTTGGAATAGCTTTTCAATTACAGGATGATTATCTGGATGCCTTTGGTGATCCTGAGACTTTTGGAAAGCAGGTTGGCGGTGACATTATTGAAAACAAAAAAACATTTCTTTATCTTAAGTCAATAGAATTAGGTACAGAAGATCAAATAAATGAATTGAAAGATCTTTTTTCAATTAAACCCGCTAACCCGAATGAAAAAGTAGAAACCGTAAAGGAAATTTATATACAGAGTGGTGCTGCGGAAATAATTAAAAAGGAGATTAAGAACTATACACAGCACGCCTTCAAGATACTTAAATCTATTGAAGCTCCTGAAAATAAGAAGGTATTACTAGAGCAATTTGGTAATAAACTAATGAACAGGGAGGTTTAGAATAACCTGTTAAATAGTGCTTTTATAAAATAGGATTTGGGACAACTTGAAATAATCTGAAGATCTTCTTTTATGTTGGTCCCTTCATCTAAAAATTTAAAAATGAGTTGGGGGCTACTACCCTTAAAAAGAGACTCAAAAATATGCCTTCCCTTGCTGTTATCTTTATAGAGGATATCTAATAAAAGCAAATCATAATACCAATATCGATCTTTATGACTAAATGAAGAAAGTGGTTTGTTCCTTTTTAGAAAAACGACCAATTCTTTGGTTTTTCTGTTCGTACTCATAAAGGTGTATCCTGTGCTGGGTTTGGCCCAGCCTCCTGCTACTCCTATGTGTAATATTTTATCACTGTTCATTGCAGAAAAATTATAGCAGGTCATCGGTATATTTCCCCTTTCTTTCTCTGTTATCTGGAATTGGGCACAATTAAGTTTTTTGTTAATATAATTTTTAATGGCATTTTCATACTCTTCTTCGGGTAATGTATCAGCTGAAAACAGTGTATACTCAACCAAACCCTCGGTTTCTGAAAATGGCAAAACATACATAAAGCGGGTATTGCCATTTTGAGGGATTGAAAAATCCATAAAAGTGGCCATTTCCGGATTGAAAATTGGCTTGTCAGATTTAATAAACCATCCTATAAAGTGCTGTTGTAAAACAGGGTATTTGGTTTGTTGATAAAGCGACTTGTAATCAAAACTACTATTAAAAACCTGTGAAGCCCGGAAACTTCCATTATCGGTATTTACTTCCACATGGCTTTTATGATCGACCATTCCGGTAACCAGAGCTTGTGAAAATGTAATATTTTCATAAGCCTGAATGCGATTCAGATAGTTGCTATAAAAATCTAGTCCGCGCAACATCTTATAGGTATAGGGAGCTATCTCATGATTTGCCTTATAATTTTCCCCTTCAAATTTAATTTGGCTCCAGCTTTTATTGATGATTTTATCAAAATCACCAGCACTTTTTTCCCAAAAGCACCACGTTCGATCATTGGTCTTTTTAGCATCCTTGTCGACTAATAAAACAGTTTTGTCCTTAAAATAAGGATCACTTCCAAGGGC
>CBDTVZ010000432.1:0-2225 GCA_965363995.1 uncultured Eudoraea sp. | reverse complement strand
AGGGAGAGGTCATATTTCTGAGCCATACTTGGTGCATGGCTATGGAGTGAGATGTGGGTATTTTACATAGTGGCGTTATAACTTCTTAAGAATTATAACTGCGCATTATGTTGAATAGCTTGGGAATAACTTTAAAGAACTGGACTAGGGCTTTTCATAGGAGTCTTTGTTGTGTTTATTTCTTATTCCACTTGCTTCGTTATCCAATCCATTAGTTCGTCTTTGTCAACTGCGAACCACGTAGCGTCGGTATTTTTTTTCTCTGTTTTACTCTCGTGTGGATAAAAAATAACTAAATCCGACTTTTCGTTACCCGCTAATTTCATTTGGGCAATTAGGCCGACCATATCAGCCCCATTGTTATCAATGGTTGTTTTTCTTTTCTTTTCCAACCAATATTGTATCGCTACTTCCATGTACGCTCTTACCGGATATTCTTTGAAATATTTAATATTTCTGTTTTTTCGATCCGAGTAACTATAAGCTGAAAAATCCAAATAATTTTCAAGATTCGTTTGTGGTGTTCCATTAAGATTTTTTTCTAAAACATACATGGCAAAAGAGCCTTCCCAAATGGCACCTTCTGTAAAGGCAATTCTAACATCTCTTTCTCCCTCATTGTATTGCCTTATCCAATCTAATGGAGCATCACAAATGACAAGTCCTGAAATGTTTAATGCAAACACAGGATTCGTTTTCTTAACAAATTCAATATATTTTAATACTCGGTGGCCAGACAAACCTGAACCGATTATAAAAATATTCTTGTTTGGCAGATTGAATCGTTTGAATGCCTTTTCGATTGTATTATGTGCATCTAAAATTGAGGTTTCCGAAAAAAAGAAGTCCAAAGGTATTTCTGTCGATACCGATAAAACAGCAAATTCTGCTTTATTTGCTTGGGAATACATTTGTTTTGCACTTTTGTTCTTTTGGTCAAATCCTGAATCCTCTAAAAAAATAATTACTCCTGAAATGCTACTTTTATTATCAGGTAAGGCAAGGGTATATCCTTTTTCGATATATTTTAGAAAATCCGTATCCGACTTTCCAATTCTTAAACTGTCGCTTTTCGCATTTTGATACTCTTCAATAATATCCTGGCCATACGTTGACAGGTATATGAACATTGAAACAAAGATGATTATTGATTTAAGTTTCATAATTTTTCCATTTCGCAAGAGGAAAATTTGAATTATCCTTTATTTAAACTTTCGAGAACAGGACTAAGGCTTTTCATGGGAGGTATTGTTTTGCATAGTTTTTACCCACTTACTCTTTCTATAATAGATCATTGCAAAGCCCATTAAAATAAACGGAATACTTAACAGTTGGCCCATATTTATGGTCATGGAGTCTTCAAATGCAACTTGATTTTCTTTAAAGAATTCAATTGTGAATCTTGCTGTAAATAGCATAATTAAAAGAATTCCAACCATAAGACCGTTTTGTTTTTCAATCTTTTTAGACCTGTAGATAAATATAAGTACAGCAAAAATCAGCAAATAAGATACTGCTTCATAAACTTGTGTTGGATGTCTTGGAAGTAAGTCGTCTCGTTCAAAAATCACACCCCAATTTCCATTTGTGGGTTTTCCATACACCTCTGAATTCATCAAGTTTCCAATGCGGATAAATGCTGCTGTTACAGCAGCGCCAATAGCGACTCTGTCCATTATCCACAAAAGACTGGTTCTGGTTTTTCTTGCGTAGGCAACTATTCCGATTATTACTCCAATTACACCTCCATGGCTGGCAAGCCCTTGAAAACCTATAAATTCAAATGAACCTCCAACGCTTTTTATGGGCAATAGAATTTCTAAGGGATTTTGAAAGTAATATGAAGGCTCATAGAAAAAACAATGCCCTAGTCTTGCGCCAAAAAAAGCACCTATGAATATGTACATCGAAAGTTGTTCCAAGTTCTCAAAAGGAATATTTTCCTTTTTGTAAATCCACTTTACAATCATATAACCTATTGCAAGCCCTAAAACCCAGCAAAGCCCATAATACCTGAGCGGGAAAGCATCCATTATTGTGAAAATTTCAGGGTCAACATTCCAGTTTATTATCCCGTCTTTCATAAAGGTTCGTTTTAGTTATAATATTATCCGCCTATTAGAATGTTACTTTATAAATATAATTGAACCATCCTTTATTTGAACTTTGGTTACGTTAAAGTATAGGTCAATCTTAGACAAACCATTATATCTAAAAAATATTAA
>CBDTVZ010000431.1:0-2225 GCA_965363995.1 uncultured Eudoraea sp. | reverse complement strand
ATTACAAATGTAAAGGCAAATTCAATTACAAATGTGATAAAATTAGTTACATTTGTAAACACAATAGATCGTTTGTGCGGGAGATATGAGTACTGTTGTAAACAAATTAGGGCTTAAGTTTTAAACGAGTTATTAATTAGTTGTATATCAGACATTTAAATATATTTAATTAAATTGTTAATGCAATATTTATTAGTTATAAGAAAGCGAATCTATCAGAAAAAATAAAACCATTTAATAGGTTATTATACAATGGTAAACACAGAGGAATTTGTTCGGCGTTTAGAAAAAATATTAAAATATTATGAGCTTTCCGCTTCAGCTTTTGCCGATAAGATAGCCGTCCAAAGATCTACTATTTCCCACTTACTCACTGGCAGAAACAAACCCAGCCTTGAATTCGTCCTTAAAGTTGTTAAGTCGTTTCCCGAAGTTAATCTTTATTGGTTGCTAAATGGAAAGGGTACGTTTCCGGCGGTTCAAAAAGAAACAGCTGCACCCTACTCTACCGAAACTGTATCTTCCACAGAATACCCTCCCAATCCGAAATCAATTAAAAAAATAATAATTTTTTATGAAGATGGTAGTTTTGAGGCATTTAACAAAAATGCGGGCCAATAGCAACATAGCAACATAAATTCATTAAATACTCGGCATAGATATCCGTACTATTTTGTTATTTTGCACTTATGAAATTGCTTTACCTCATAGTTTGTGTTTTTTTTATCACAAGCTCTTGTTACCAGCCTAAAAGAGACTGCAAGGCTTTTAAAAATGGTACGTTTACATTTACTTCAATGATAAATAACGAAGAAAAGACCACCACTTTTATTCGGTATGAAAATATTGAAATTGATTTTTATGAAGGGAAAAGTGACACCTCCTCTGTAAGGTGGATAAATGATTGTGAATATATAGTGAAAAAATTGAATCCCAGGAATATGGCCGAAGAGAAATCAATTCACATGAAAATACGAACCACAACAGATAGCTCCTACGCTTTTGAGTATGGGATTGTGGGGGAAACAAATAAGTCCGTGGGAACTGCTATAAAAATTAAGTAATTATGTTCGAAATTCTAACAAGTCCGGATGCCTGGGTAGCACTGTTAACCTTAACTTTCTTAGAGATTATATTGGGCATAGATAATATTGTATTTATATCGATTGCTGCAAACAAACTACCCCAAAAAGATCAAAAAAGAGCTACTAATCTAGGATTATTAATGGCCATGCTACAGCGTATTATATTGCTGTTTGCTGTTTCTTTTCTTATCGGCTTAAAGATTCCTTTTTATTACATTAATGCCTCCTGGATCTCTATTGGGATTAGTGGCCAGGCCCTGATCCTATTTTTTGGAGGTATTTTCCTTTTATATAAAAGTACTTCAGAAATTCATGAAAAGGTGGAGATGCCTGATCATGATGAAGACGAGTTAAAATCTAAGAATATTACGAGTCTCTCTAAAGCCATTGTACAAATTGTCATAATTGATTTTATATTTTCCATAGATTCAATATTAACAGCCGTTGGTATGACCAATGGTATTGGTGATAAGCCCATGGATGCCCTGGTGCTAATGGTTATTGCTGTGGTTATTTCTATCTTAGTCATGATGATCTTCGCCAATCCGATTCGGATTTTTATTAATAATCATCCTTCCATGCAAATACTCGCTCTTTCCTTTTTAATTCTAATAGGATTTATGCTTATTGCCGAATCTGCACATCTGAGCCATGCAAGAATCTTTGATCAGGAGATTGGAGCTATTCCAAAAGGGTATTTATATTTTGCGATTGCCTTCTCTTTATTAGTAGAGTTTTTAAATATCAAGATGCGCAAAAAGAGTAATCCAAAAGAGGTGCCGGAAAAGCATAAATAAGAAAACCAGCCAGTTTTAAAGCTTTTCGCTTTATATTTCAGAATATTAAATCACTAAAACCTACGACAATTGTGTTTCCCGAAGTTTTTGTTGCTGTTGTTTTACCGTTAAAGTACTTCCGTCATGGCTCCATCCCGGTGGTCCAAATATATACATCAAAGCATGGGAAAGCTTTTTCGACTTTTTCACATCATTCCAGATGTCCTTATACTCATGTGTGAGGATCACTAGAGGATTAAAAGAGTTTGGGGAATGAGTAACACCGTATTTAATCTTCTTATCATTATCCAGTTCTTTCCAGGTTCCGAAGACTTTGTCAAAAATATTGAGGATTCCCCCATGA
>CBDTVZ010000430.1:0-2227 GCA_965363995.1 uncultured Eudoraea sp. | reverse complement strand
AAACGCCACGTTCAACGGAAAAACCATTCTTTTCTGCATAGTCAGCTAAAATCACAGAAGATTGGTTTTCATTAAATGCCGTTTCGGCAAGAGCCCAAATAGAATCGCTAATAGCTATTAATTCTGTGTTGTGTTTTTCTATAGATTGGATAATTGCTTTTTTGTTGTTGCTGATTTTTTGAGCTGAGCCCAGATAGCTTAGAATAAGCAATAATCCCAAGAATAATTTTTTCATGTTTTTTGCGATTGTTTTAGGATGAGTCATCAATCCAATAAAAATACATTTTTTTACAGTTTAATGTCTTTAACTATCATAAAAAGTCACTAGCCTTTGGGTCAATGACTTTTAATGTTTTGAACATTATGATAATTCCTGGTCTACATCGTGTAAAAAAATTGCTCATTTACAATTTTACCATTGTTTACCGCGTAGACGCAAACTTCATCCATTTGCTGACGTCCACGATCTTTAAAAGTAACGTCGAAAGACATTCTGGTTGTAAAATGATTACCGGCTACCACAGGATCTGAAATATCACCGCCGTGAAACTCCTGTACATTCGCTAACCAATCTTCACTTTTCTTGTGTACAGCTTTTATGCCCGATGTAATTTCGTCCGGGTATCCCGGCATTTCTTTGCTTATTACATTATCATCATAAAGTTCTTCCACCGCTTCAAGGTTCTTTCCCTGGCGACACATGTCAACTAATTTGTCTGCAACTTCCCTGGTTGTCATATTAATTTGTTTTTAGGTGTTTATATCTTATAAATTTAAAGAATTAATTCACCTGAATCTTTTAAGAGAATGTTAATTTGCAAGCTGCAACCAAAAGGATTCAGTTGAGTGCTTCCTTGTATATTCTAAGGCAGCGTTCACGGGCCATTTTATGATCTACCATCTTTTGGGGATAAGTCAATTCCTGTAGTTCAGGAACCCATTTATTAATATATTCTTTTTGCTGATCAAATTTTTCTACTTGTGTTAGGGGATTAAAGATCCTGAAATACGGAGCTGCATCTACACCACTTCCTGCAGCCCATTGCCAGTTTCCAATGTTGCTGCTAAGTTCAAAGTCTAAAAGTTTTAATGCAAAGTAAGCCTCTCCCCAACGCCAATCTATTAATAAGTGCTTACAAAGAAAACTTGCCACCAGCATTCGGACCCGGTTATGCATAAACCCTGTAATATTAAGCTCCCGCATTCCCGCATCAACCAGGGGGTATCCTGTTTCCCCATTTTTCCACTTTTCAAATTCCTCTTCATTATTTCGCCATGGAATTCTATCGTATTTTGGTTTAAAGGCTTTATGGACAGTATGGGGAAAATGCCATAGAATTTGCATAAAAAATTCGCGCCAAATCAATTCATTTAAAAAGGTTTCATTGGCAGTATCCAGAGATTTTAAAACTATCTGTCGTATAGAAACAGTTCCAAATCGCAAATGAGGGCCTAGTTTGGAGGTGCCTTTTTCTATGGCCGGAAAGTTTCTGGTTTTTTCATATGAATTCAGTAGGGATGAAGAAATTTCATAAGCCGGAACCTTAATATCTGATCTTTTAAAACCTATCTCCTCAAGTGACAAATTAGGCAAATCTACTTGCTTGAACATTATGTCTAATAATGACCCGGAGTCATAAACCATAACCGGCTCATCTGTTTTTAATTTTTGTTTCCACTTACGCATATAAGGCGTATAAACCACATAGGGTTCACCATTGTCCTTTACAACCTGGTTCTCCTCAAAAATTACCTGATCTTTGAAGGTTTTGAATTCGATATCGGATAATTTTAGTTCCTGCGTAATCTCATCATCCCTTTTTTGAGCATAGAGTTCATAGTCCCTGTTGGTGTATACATTTTGTACGTCATATTGATTGATTAGGGTTTTAAAAATATCCAACGGATTGCCTGCATAAACACCAATAGAGCTGTGGTAATGCTCTTTTAGTTTCTCTCTCAATTCCTGTAAAGAATCGTAAATGAAAGTAACCCGGGTATCATTTTCCGGAAGAGCTTGAAGTATTTCAGTGTCAAAAATAAATATAGGCAATACAGGATGACTTCCTTTTAGGGCATAGTAAAGCCCTGTATTATCATCCAGTCTTAAGTCTCTCCGAAACCAAAAAATACTTACTTTTTCACGCATTTAGTTAATATTGAGGGTAGACAAACCTCCGTCTACACCTAAAACCTGACCGGAATATATTGTGGTGGGGGATTATCG
>CBDTVZ010000429.1:0-2237 GCA_965363995.1 uncultured Eudoraea sp. | reverse complement strand
GGGGTGTAAAACTCATCCGTATTCCAACTACGGTCCTTTCCCAGAATGATGCTGCTATAGGGGTAAAGAATGGTATAAATGCTTATAGCAAAAAGAACTTCATAGGAACTTTTGCGCCACCATATGCCATTTTAAACGATAGAAAATTTTTAACAAGCCTTGAACAACGCGATTGGATTGCAGGTGTGGCTGAGGCCATTAAGGTTGCTCTTATTAAAGATGAATTTTTCTTTAATACAATTAAAGAAAATGCGATAAAATTGAAAGAACGTGATATGGAGGCCATGCTTAAAACTATTTACAGGTGTGCCGAAATGCATATGGAACACATAGCCAAAGGTGGCGACCCATTTGAAAGCGGGTCTTCCAGACCATTAGATTTTGGTCATTGGTCCGCGCATAAGTTAGAACAGATGAGTAATTATTCTTTAAGGCATGGTGAAGCTGTGGCAAAGGGGATTGCACTGGATTTAACATATTCGCAGCTCTTAGGTTTTATTTCAGTGGAAATTTTGGATGAAATTCTAGAGGTCATGGCAGGCATTGGCTTTGATTTGTCTATTCCGGTTTCAGGGGGCACGGAAATGCAGGAGTTATTAAAAGGGATTCAGGAGTTTCGCGAGCATCTTGGAGGGGAATTAACAATAACATTGATAAACGGTATTGGGCAGAAGATGGATGTGCACGAAATAGACATGGAATTAATGAAGAATGCAGTAAATTCCCTAAATAATAAATATAAAATTAATGTGGCATAAACTATGCTGATCGATGATAAATACCATCTGACTTATTGTACAAATATTCATCCGGGACAGGATTGGGCAGGCACTTTTCAGAGTTTAGCGCAATACTTGCCTATTATAAAGAACAAAATATCAAAAGAACAACCTTTTGGTATAGGATTGAGACTATCCAATAAGGCAAGCCAAGAACTTGCTATGAATGATAATCTTCCACAATTTAAAAGTTGGTTAATAAAAAACGGTCTTTATGTATTTACCATGAATGGTTTTCCATATGGAAATTTTCATGATGAAGTTGTTAAGGATAAAGTGCATGAACCCGATTGGACTACAAGGGATAGAGTAGATTATACTATAAGATTATTTGAACAGTTAGCCTACCTCTTACCTGAAGGTCTTTCCGGTGGCATTTCCACTTCACCTATTAGCTACAAACACTGGCATAAGGGCACTGACAGCAAAAAGATAGTCCTGGAAAAGGGAGCAAGTCATTTGACGGAACTTATATTAAAACTTTATGAGCTTGAGGAAAGAACATCCAAGTATCTTCACCTTGATATAGAACCGGAACCCGATGGGATGCTTGAGAATACTGAAGATGTTTTAATCTTCTACCGTAACTTTCTTTTACCAATTGCGAAAAAGGAGCTAATAAAAATTCTCGATGTCAGTGAAGAAAGGGCAAAAGATTTGGTTTTGCGCTATTGTACCCTTTGTTATGATATTTGTCATTTTTCACTTGCCTATGAAGAGCCCGCCTTTACTTTCGAAAAATTAAAGGAAGCTGGAATTAAGATAGGGAAAATACAGGTTAGTGCAGCTTTGAAAGTTAGATTTGACACGTCCGATAAAGATAAAATATGGGAATCATTGGCCCAATTTGATGAGCCTACTTACCTGCACCAGGTTACGGAAAAAACAAAACAGGGCGTTAAGACATATAATGACTTACCCGCTATTCTCAAAAATAAAACGGATGTTTCCGAATTAAGAGCCCATTTTCATGTTCCTATTTTTCTGGAATCTTTTGAGGAATTATATTCCACACAGGATCATATATTGAAGGTGATAACCATTCTCAGGGAAAATGTGATTTCAGAGCACCTGGAAGTTGAGACATATACCTGGGATGTGCTTCCAGGTTCCCTTAAAAAAGAACTTTCAGAATCGATAATCAGAGAAATGAACTGGTTAATAGATAAATTAAAAAAGGTATGAATAAAACAGTAGTTCTTAATGTTGTTGGTTTGACCACTAGACTCATTGGTGAACATACACCTTTTATTAAATCCTTTTTGGAGAAAGGCGAGTTAGCCTCAATTGAACCGGTTTTACCAGCGGTAACCTGCACTTCTCAAACAACCTATCTTACCGGTAAATGGCCTTCAGAACATGGTATTGTTGGAAATGGATGGTATTTTAAGGATGAATGCGAAGTAAAATTCTGGAGGCAATCCAATAAATTGACTCAAAGTGACAAGTTGTGGGATG
>CBDTVZ010000428.1:0-2246 GCA_965363995.1 uncultured Eudoraea sp. | reverse complement strand
TATTACTCAATAATTCGAGCCGTACCGGCTGCCTGTATGTTACAAAATGTATTTCGTGTCCTCTATTGGCCAGGGCTATCCCCAATTCTGTAGCAACAACACCACTCCCACCAAAAGTCGGGTAGCAAACTATAGCTATTTTCATTTAGTTAACGGTTTTAACGCTGTGTATCAACTTCTTAAAAGTTCTGAAAAAGAAACAACGCTGCTTTAATACAAATCTAATATTTAATTTCCTGCCTCATTGATAAGAGAATCATAAATTGCCTTTTGAATCCTTGTCCTCAGCTCTGATTTCACCAAAAGCCTGTTTGTAGCAGATGGGTAGGTTCTGTTGGATAGAAAAACATATACTATCTCTTCTTCAGGATCGGCCCAGGTAAAAGTCCCTGTAAAACCGCTATGTCCAAAACTTTTTCTGGACACACAACCGCATGTCGGACCTTTTTCTACGAGTTGCGGTTTATCGAAACCCACACCACGTCGTACATTCTTATCACAAAAATAGCATTTATTGAATTTTTCTATGGTTCTGGAATCTAAAAATCGTTCACCTCCATAATAGCCTCCCTGAATGTACATTTGCATAATTTTTGCCACATCATTAGCATTACTGAACAAACCTGCATGCCCCCCCACTCCACCTTGCATTGCGGCCCCCATATCGTGCACATATCCCTGAACAAGCTGGTATCTGTAATAGGTATCTACCTCAGATGGAACGATCATATTAATTGGGAACTTTTCCAATGGATTATAGGTGGTATAGTTAGCTCCCAGAGGCTTGAAAAGAAAATTTTCCATTAAATTATCCAAGCCGGAATTATAGCTGTCTTCAATATATTTTTTAAATATATAGTAAGGAACATCACTATATCGGTATCTGTTGGACTTAAGGTTTTGTCTGCCAATTCGAGCATAAATAGAATCTTTATAAGCATCTTTCAGATACATCTTGTCGGTAACCTTTATGGAAAATCCGTCTGATGGACTATTCCTATAGAATTCCGGAGAAGGCCTCCTCTTATCATTGAGAGTCTTCAAATAGAATGCAATCCAGGCGGGTAGTCTGCCATAATGACTTAAAGATTTCAACACAGTTACATCTTTAATTTCGGTATCCGCATATTCAGGTATTAAATCCTGAAAAGTATCATTTAAGGCTATTTTGCCATCTTCTTCCATCTTCATTATGGCCGGCAGGGTGGAGAGTATTTTTGTAAGCGAAGCAAGATCGTAAATATTATTAGTGGTTAATTCCTCTTTAGATTCATAAGTGGGCTTACCAAAAGCTTTATTATAAATTACTTTACCCCTTCTTGCAATCAGAACCTGAGCCCCCGGGAACATTAAGGAATCTAACCCATTTTGAACCAATCGATCAACCTCAGCAAGTTTTAAAGAACTCATTCCTACCCTTTCAGGTGTGCTGTATCCTAAACGCAGTAAAGATTGGGTTTTAACCGAAGTATTCACGGGAAACTCCTCACTTACAGTAACTGGCAATACTCCTTTTGCGGGAATTGCCCCAAACACTACTTCCGCTGCTTTCTCCTGAGCAAGTTCGCTATTCTGATAGGCCATAATTATACCGTCTATACCCTTAAATGAGACAATATCTAATAGCGCATAAGGCTTGGCAAATACCGTAAGAATAACGTTAGAAGTTCTTTGCCTGGAAATTTCCTGAAGCCAAAAATGTTCTTTTTGAGAAAATTTATATGGTTTCCAGGGACTTTCATTACTCTTATGAAATCCAATTATGATGAGATTAAAATCAAAAAGCTTCCTTTTAAGGGTGGCAATATCTTTGCCATTTACCTGCGTTACTTTAGCATACTTATTTAAGGTCTCCAAAAAAGGGGTATTTACACCATCGCCAAATTTTACATAAGCAATTTTCTTGTTTTCAAGTTTTTTGATACCAATAAGGTTTAGTTTATCACTAATTACCGTTATGGCATTCTCTATTGCTTCTTCATAGATTACATCATTTTCAGGGCCATTAAGGTCTTCAATGATGTTATTTGTGTCTATTGGACGGTATTGATGCAAGCCTACTTTATATTTGGCCATTAATATTTTTTTCACAGAGTATGCCAGGCGCTGCTCAGATATCATTTCTTTCTGATAGGCTTTTAAAAAGGTATCCTTACTTTTTACAAAATCCTTGGGCATTAGTAAAATATCATTGCCAGCTAAAAATGCTTCTAACTCGGTTATCCCATTACTTGCAAAGTCCGAGA
>CBDTVZ010000427.1:0-2254 GCA_965363995.1 uncultured Eudoraea sp. | reverse complement strand
ATATCAAAATTTAGGGCAAAACATCTAAACCATAGCAGTTTGGAAAACACTTGAAACCTTCTATTGGGCTAAATTGATCACCTTGAATATATCAAGTATTCATCTGTTAGTAATTCCTGTAATTCTTTGTCAACTCAAAAACCTGGTTAAGGATAGCTGCCTCCTGCTCATCAAAAATAACCCCTCTTCTTGCCATCATCACTTCAGCAGCTTCAAAAGCCTTTTTCGGTAGATATGTGGTAAATCCGGAAGCTCCTCCCCAACTAAAGCTGGGTATAAAATTTCTTGGAAAACCCGGCACGTAAATATTTGCGTTCACTCCAATCACAGTACCCGTATTAAACATTGTATTAATAGCTGTCTTGCTGTGATCACCCATCATAAGGCCGCAAAATTGAAGTCCTGTATGCTCAAATCGCTCGGTTTCGTAATTCCATAAACGCACTTTGGCATAATTGTTTTTCAAATTTGAATTGTTGGAATCTGCCCCGATATTACACCACTCTCCTAAAACGGAATTTCCTAAATAACCATCATGTCCTTTGCTCGAATTTCCAAAAATCACTGAATTATTTATTTCTCCACATACTTTGCCATTAGGACCAACAGTCGTCGGTCCATAAATCTTCGCCCCCATTTTTACAACTGCCTTTTCACATAAAGCAAATGCTCCGCGAATCAGGTTTCCTTCCATCACTTCAGAATCCTTCCCCAGGTAAATCGGGCCACTACTGGCATTCAAAATACTGTATTCCACTTTGGCGCCTTCCTCAAGAAAAATACGCTCAGGATTGATTAAATGATTGGTAGAAGATATTGGAGCGCTTTTCCTTCCCTTAGTAATCATATCAAAGTCCTGCTGTAAAGCAAGCCCATTTTTAGAAAAAATATCCCAGGTATTTACTACTCTAAGTAAATCTCCTTCAAAATTTATTATTTTAAAATCAGAAAAATTCACTTCTTGTTCAGCATCTTCTGTGAAATAAGCAATTACAAGATCTTCTTTAAAAACCGCCTCGTTCTTTTTTAAATTAGATATAATCGAGACAAGTTCTTCCGTTGGACAAAAAGATGCGTTCAGTAAAATATTAGCAGTACTATTAATTAACGGATATTTTTTAGAAAGATATTCTTCCGTCTTTGTGCTCGTAGTTGTATTGAGGTGTTTCTCCCATTTTTTCCTAATTGTAAGAATGCCGATTCTAATATCGGCAACAGGTCGGGTAAAAGTAAAAGGTAATAACGAATTCCGGACCGCACCATCAAAGAGAATATAATTCATCTATTCAAATTTTAAATAAAAATAAAAAAATAACGCCCCCGATAGTAATCGGAGGCGCATCTTTATCTGGAATTTTAAAAAGTTTATTTTTCTTCAGTACCAGGCTTAGCATCCTTAGCCTCCGCGGTAGAAGGATTTGCCTCCTTTTTAAACTTTTTATATTTACTCTTAAATTTATCAATTCTACCTGCCGTATCTACCAATTTAGCCTTGCCGGTATAGAAAGGATGCGAGGTTCTTGAGATTTCCAATTTAATTAAGGGGTATTCCACACCCTCAACTTCTAAAGTCTCTTTTGTATCTGCTGTAGATTTGGTGATAAACACATCATCGTTAGACATGTCCTTAAATGCCACCAATCTGTAATTATCGGGATGTATACCTTTTCTCATATTATATTCTTTTAAACTTCTGAATTTTCAGCTTGCAAATTTAATTAAATTTCTCAGAAACAACAATTTTAATTTCCCAAAAAAAAAACTCAAAAAATTGTATCTTTAGCTGTAACAAAAATCAATCTATTACAACTAACTATCTTAAACACTAAAATCATATTAAAATGGAAGAAAATCAACCTAAAACTGGAAAATTTTCATTGAATTACGGATTAATCCTAGGAGTAATAGGAGTAGTTTTTGGCATAATGTTATATAGCATGGATGCCCATTATTCGCAGGACCCTAGTAATACAGCTATAAGTGTAATAATTATGGTTGGGGTCATTATATGGGGTATTTTTAATTTCAGAAAGGCCAATGGAGGGTTTTTAACCTTAAGTGAGGCATTAAAACTAGGAGCTGGAATAGCCTTAGTTGCCGGAATTATAACAGTTATTTATACCTACCTTTTATCTAATGTACTCGATCCGGAGTTTGCAGTAAAAATTGCAGAAACCACAAAAGCAGCTGGTGAAGCGGGTGGTCAGATGTCAGATGCACAAATACAACAGCAATATGATGGTACAATTAATTA
>CBDTVZ010000426.1:0-2256 GCA_965363995.1 uncultured Eudoraea sp. | reverse complement strand
CCCAGGACCCTCTCCTTAAAAGGGAGATGCTCTACCAACTGAGCTACCAGGTCATAATTATATTTGTTTTCGAATACCATAAACAAAAACGGTATAAGCGGCTGCAAATATACTATCATTAATTAATTTTTCAAGATCATTTAAAGATTAATTTGGGTTTTCTTTGAAATCCCTTATAATTAATACATTTTTACCAAAAGTTTGAAAATGAAAGTAGTCCTTATAGGATATATGGGTAGTGGGAAAACTACAGTTGGGAAGCTACTCACAGAGGAGTTGAAATTTGATTTCATTGATTTGGATGATTATATTGAGACCAGTTTAAATGATACGATAGCACACATTTTTGAGACCAAAGGAGAAGTTTATTTTAGAAAAAAAGAGAACGAATTGTTGAATGAGATACTTGATGACAATCGTGATTTGGTAATAGCATTAGGAGGAGGAACACCTTGCTACGGTTTCAATATGGATACAATTCTTCAAAAAACAAACCTGGTTTTTTATCTTAAATTATCTATTGCTTCATTGATAGAAAGACTTTATAAGGAGAAGGAACACAGGCCTTTAATTTCTCACCTTAAAGACGAGGATTTACCTGAGTTTGTAGGGAAACATCTTTTCGAAAGGGGCGTTTATTATTCACGTGCCAATTACACGGTCACTGGAGATCATAAGGATTCAGAATTAGTAAAAGAAGAAATAGTAGCTTTACTCCCCTAAATAAATAGCATCATTTTTTGCCTTAAATTCTACTTTAACATGTTCCTGCAAGGAGGTAGATAGAGAAATGCCTTTAAAATCTGCTTTAACAGGATATTTTTTATGGTTTCTATTTACCAGGACAGCAGTCTTTAATTGTTTTAATGGGGTTTTTAGAAAATGGTGTACCCCATAAATAAGGGTAGTTCCCGAATTTAAAACATCGTCAACAAGAACAACAGATTTGTTTTTATATTCACTTTCCGGAATAGACATTGTAACCCCGCTTTTAATGGGATCTTTTTTGTCCATCATTACCTTACATAATACAATTTCAGCTGTAGTTATATCTTTGAGAACGGTCTGTAATTTTTTTGCAAAATTTAAGCCTCCCCCCACAATTCCTGCGATTATAATCTTTTTCTCAGATACATTGGTCTCATAAATCTGATAGGCAATCCTTCTGATTTTATGTTGAATCTGTACGTGTGAAAGTATTTTATTTTGCATAATGGCGCCAAATTATTTTTCAAAGATAAAAAACAGTTCCTTATCTTTTCTTGGTGGTATAGAGTTGTTCGCCCGCTCCAACACTTTTATAGTAAATATAGTATGAAATAATTCTTCATATTCCTTTAAGCTACCTCCAAAAGGAGGACCGTTAATGGTAAATGGAAAGTCAAATAAAACTCCGACTAGTCTGCCACCAGGTTTTAAAAGCTGAAACATTTTTTGCACATAATTTTCGCGAAGCTTTGGATTTAAAGCACAGAAAAAAGTTTGTTCTATGATCAAGTCGAAATCCTTCCCCTCCAGATTAAAAAAATCTCCATATATTAATTGACTGTCCGGAATTTCGGGAATTTCTGCCTTTATTTTATCCAAAGGCTGCCTGGCAATATCGATGACATGAACATTTCTAAAACCGGAAATGTAGAGATAAACTACTTCATAACCATTACCAGCTCCAGGAACCAATATCTTCAGGGATTTATTTTCAAGTTGATCGATATATTCTTTGAGTGGAGAGGACACGGAACCTATATCCCAACCCAAAGTATTACTGGCATAGCGCCTTTCCCAAAAGTCTTTATTCAGATTCATCCAGATATTCGTCTATATCCCGCCTTTCTTTTTTGGTAGGTCGGCCTTCGCCTTTTTGTCTATAATGATTTTTATTTAATTGCATTAGCTTGTGGTTTTCAAATACTTCCTTCGGAGTGGTATCCTTTCTATAAATATCCACCAGTTTTGCACTTACGCGGCCGGAGGGTAGATCCAGGACACTAAGTTCATAATTAATTTGATTTTTACGTACAATAATTTCATCCAGCTTATAGACTTCTCTTGAAGGTTTAACCGTTTTATCATTTAATCGCACATGCCCTTTTTTACAAGCTTCAGCAGCCATATTTCGGGACTTATAATAACGAGTACTCCATAAATACTTATCTATTCGCATTTAAAATAAAAATCTTTGTTAACGACTCAAACAAAAATAGTGGAAAATTGTATCTTGCGGGCTTCAAAAGAAGATCTATGAAAGAAAAAGGA
>CBDTVZ010000425.1:0-2256 GCA_965363995.1 uncultured Eudoraea sp. | reverse complement strand
TTGCAGGTGATCTTGAAAAAATGAATGAATTGGTGAGCTCTGCCTCAGCCAGGTTTAAGATTGAGAATAGTGCTCTGCTTCACAACCCCAGTAAAACTTCAATACCCTTTAGCATTCTGGAAATAGACGTTGAAAATGATGATGCCATCCTTAAATCTATGAATATTGATCTGCCGTCGGGAGATACGATAAAACTCTCCGGAGAATTAAAAAATATCACCTCAATTGTGCCTGAAATCAGTGCCAATAACGAAAGAATGAGCTCAAAACTCAATATCTATTCAAACAGGGTTCGTTATAGTGACTTTAAGGATCTTTTCGAAAATGTAGATCCGGAGAAAAAAGTAAAAACTACAAATCACAACCTGGCTTTAAAATCTGTAGTAAAAGATTTTTACAATAAGTACCAGCCAGAACTATCCATAAATATCGATGAATTTATATTTAATAAACTCATCGTAAATAATTTCAATACCGGTTTTTATTTTGAAAATGAAAATCTGGTTTATCTTGAGAATACCGCTTTTGATTTTTATAAAGGTAAAATTAGTCTGGATGCCCATTTAAACATAACTGATCCATATAAAACTGAATTTTCAATTGGCTTTACAACCGATAATCTCGATTTGGAAAAGCTATTGATTTCCTTTGATTATTTTGATATCCCCTCAATAAAGGAAGCCGATAATATAGATGGAAAAGTTAGTATTAACAGTCAAATAGAAGGAGATATAATAGATAGTACAGGCATTATATCCAATTCGTTAAAAGGAACCATAGGGTTTGATCTTCGGGAATTGCAAATTAAAGGTTTTGATCCTATTATTAAGGTTGGTAATATCATTTTCAAGAAAAAACGATTTGAAGATATTCGGTTCGAGTCCATTGAAAATATCCTTTATGTTGCTAACAATACGGTCGAAATTCCACTTATGCAAGTACAATCAACGGCATTTGATTTTTTTATGGACGGGCATTTGGGTTATGGAGAGGTTCCAACCAACCTATGGACCGGTATACCACTTTCTAATTTCAAAAGTAGAGATCTTGTCAATATTCCAAATAAAACCGGATATATTGAATCTGGTAAAAAGATTTATATAGAAGCCAAAACTGGTAAAAAAAATAAAATCAAATACAAACTTCATTTATCTGAAAGACAATATTTTAAAGAAAGGGAATTACTCAGTGAATACAGAATAATGGTAAAGGAGGATAGATTGTTAAGAAGAAAATATAAGCGCGACAACAAAGTGGAATAAAAAATTTGAAAGTTTGATACGATTATTGATTAAGACCAAAATGATACGATTATGAAAAAACTTAAAAAAGAAGATATTAAACAGGAAGTCTTTGACCTTTATGATGATTATGCTCATAATAAATTGCAAAGACGTGAATTTATTGAAAGATTGTCCCTTTATGCTATAGGCGGTATCACTATTTCTTCTCTTATGAGCTTTATGATGCCTAATTACAAGGATACTATGCTGGTATCAATAAATGATCCCCGTTTGGATTCGTATTATATTAATTATGAGTCTTCCAAAGGTGGGGGAACCATTAAGGGACTTCTTTCCAAGCCCAAGGATGCTAAAGGAAAATTGCCGGGCATAGTTGTAGTACACGAAAACAGAGGGCTGAACCCGTATATTGAAGACACGGCAAGAATGGCAGCTTTGGAAGGATTTATCACACTGGCCCCGGATGCACTGACCCCCCTCGGCGGATATCCGGGGAATGATGATAAGGGCAGGGAAATGCAAAGAGAGCGTGACCGCAATGAAATGCTGGAAGATTTTATTGCTGCTTATGACTATTTAAATGCCCGCGACGAATGCAGTGGTAAAATTGGCGTAGTAGGGTTTTGCTTTGGCGGATGGATATCAAATATGATGGCAGTAAAAGTTTCTGGCCTCTCAGCAGCAGTACCATTCTACGGTGGGCAGCCCAAAGAAGATATCGATAAAATAAATGCATCATTGATGTTGCAATACGCTGGCTTGGATACTCGAGTGAATGAAGGCTGGCCAGTTTATGAAGAGGCTTTAAAAGCAAATAACAAGGAATATGTGGCTTATACCTACCCTGATGTAAATCATGGTTTTCACAACACAAGCACTCCACGCTATGATAAGGAGGCCGCTGAATTGGCCTGGAAAAGAACAATTAATTTTTTTAATAAAAATCTGAAATAAAGAATATACTTTTGTCGCTGAATCCTTAGAAAAGAGTACGCAGAAAAGTTATTAATTA
>CBDTVZ010000424.1:0-2264 GCA_965363995.1 uncultured Eudoraea sp. | reverse complement strand
ATATTAGCTGAATATGGATTGCCTTCTGAATTTCCTGCTGAAGTAGAAAATTATGCCAATACCTTAGATACTTCAATAAAACAGGAAGAAATTTTAAAAAGAAAAGACTTAAGAGAACTTCTTACATTCACGATAGATCCAAAGGATGCAAAAGATTTTGACGATGCTTTATCGTTTGAAACCTTAGAAAATGGTAATTTTTCAATTGGTATCCATATTGCCGATGTTTCTCATTATCTAAGACCAGATACCGTATTAGAAGAGGAAGCTTATGAAAGAGCAACCTCCGTTTATCTGGTAGACCGGGTTGTACCAATGTTACCTGAAATATTATCTAATAATGCCTGTTCATTAAGACCACATGAGGATAAGTATACATTCTCTGCTATTTTTGAAATGGATGATCATTGTTCAATAAAAAATCAATGGTTTGGACGTACAGTTATAAATTCAAACGAACGATTTGCATATGAGGAGGCCCAGTATATATTGGAAACCGGCGAAAAATCAATTCCTGAGTCAGTTTCAATACGAAACAAAGCCTACACCGTAGGTGAGGATACTGTTTATGCAATTAATACCTTAAATCGTTTAGCTAAAAAAATGCGGAATGACAGGATGGATTCCGGGGCTATTTCATTCGATAAAGTGGAAGTTAAATTTAACCTTAATGCTGAAAACGAACCGCAAGGTGTTTATTTTAAGGAAGCCAAAGACTCAAATAAGTTAATTGAGGAGTTTATGTTATTGGCAAATCGAAAAGTAGCGGAATTTATAGGTAAACAAAAACCAACAAAAACATTTGTTTACAGAATTCATGATCAGCCGGATGAAGAAAAATTAATGGCACTAAATAGCATTATTTCACGTTTTGGACATAAGCTTAATCTAAAGGATAAAAAAGCCGTTAACAGCTCTTTAAATAAGCTTCTGGAGGACGTTAAAGGTAAGAAAGAACAAAATCTTGTAGACACTTTAGCTATTCGAAGTATGAGTAAAGCAATTTACAGTACAGATAATATTGGACATTACGGTTTGGCTTTTGATTTTTATTCACATTTTACGTCACCTATAAGGCGTTATCCGGATGTCCTGGTACATAGGCTGCTCCAACATTATTTAGATGGCGGTCAATCTCCAAAAAAGGAAAAATATGAGGAATTGTGTAAACACTCTTCAGATATGGAAGGTTTGGCATCCAGTGCGGAACGTGATTCTATTAAATACATGCAGATAAAGTTTATGCAAGACCATAAGGATCAAGAATTTACAGGTGTTATTTCCGGAGTTACAGAATGGGGAATTTATGTTGAAATAATTGAAAATAAATGTGAAGGTATGGTGCGAATACGGGATATAAAGGATGATTATTATACCTTTGATGAAAGGGAATATGCTATAATTGGTGAGCGTACACATAAAAAGTACCAGCTTGGAGATTCAGTGAGGGTAATGGTAAAAAGCACAGATTTAATAAAACGCCATTTAGACTTCACATTATTAGGTAAACCTGAAGAATAAATAATTTTTGGAATAGAATTTGTTTATTTATCATTAGATAAACACTAAAACCCACATGATGAAACAAGTAATACTCTTTGTTTTCTTCCTGTTTTTTATGCTGATGGTAAGACCTCAGGATGAAAAAGTCATTATAAATTTGACCAAATTCACAGAGGTTAAAGCGTATGATGGGTTATCTGTGAACCTGATAAAATCAAATGAAGATAAAGCCGTAATAACCGGAGCAAATACAGATAAGGTTAAATTTGTAAACACAGATGGAGTTCTAAAAATCCGCATGGAGATAACCAAGATTTTTAGTGGGTACAGGACATTTGTAGATCTTTATTACTCACAGAATTTACTGGTAATTGACGTTAATGAAGATGCAAGAATTATCTCGGAAGATATGATTAGTCAGGAAGTAATTGAATTAAAAGCTCAGGAGGGAGGCGAGTTAAAAATAAAAGCAGAGGTGGAGCAGATGTTAATCAGATCTGTTTCAGGTGGAGTTATAGCCACCTCAGGAACATCGGATGTTCAAGATGTAGCAATCAATACGGGAGGTTCTTATTTGGGAAAAGAATTCAAAACAAAATTTACTACAGTAAATGTAAATGCAGGATCCAATGCGGAGATTTTCGCTTCTGATTATGTGAAGGCTACCGTGAAAGCGGGAGGAGAAGTGTTAGTTTATGGTGATCCAACAAAAATGGACGAAAAAACTGTTTTTGGAGGTAAAGTAACAAGAATGTAAAGGA
>CBDTVZ010000423.1:0-2275 GCA_965363995.1 uncultured Eudoraea sp. | reverse complement strand
TGTTTTGGAAGCGGAGGCCAGGCAGATCAGCCGGACCAAAAAAACTGCCGGTTACGAAATAAAGGTCACCGACCAGGACGGCAGGCTGATTGCAACCTGTCAGGCCCTGGCATACCGAACGGGAAAACCGATCCCGTTTCTCAAAACATAGCCGATGCTAAACAGTTTGTGGCTTCTTTATACTACCAGTATCGTCAACTCATTTTAGTCAATCAGAATTTTAGAATTAGGGAACGGAATGTAAACATGCAACGCTATGTGGATTGGATAGGGAAATCTATATCGGTCGGGAATTTTATAATTGTCCAGCAAACCTAAAATACCAAGGCTCAATTTTTTGGTGAATTTGAAAGCGCAATCCACGAGCTGTACCGGCAGGTTGGGCTACTGAAAGTGGGAACCGATTGTTTATCACGAAAGCTCGGCTACTGAAGGGACCAGACCGATGAGAGATGATATTGATAATAGCAAAGTTGTCAACGAAAATAATTTAGACACCATACGACGCTTCCTACCCAAAGGCATTGCTGAAAAAATCAGTCGCAAAAAGGAAAAATAGAAAGTAATCAAAGGGAAAAACGAATTGGTTGCTGTATATAGGCTCATATCAGCAAAAAGAGACATATACCCCCCGCCGCATTGGTTTTGAACGAGTGATTTATTCAGAGATGGTTGGAAAAGATAAAGAGCTTGATAAAGTCGTGCTTCAAGTTATAAAAGCAATTGATGGAAAAAGTTCGGTTGTAAACGTTATTGTAGAAACTGGTATTGGAAAATCTAGGCTTATTGCAGAACTGAAAAATCAAGTGCTCGTAAACAAAGTTATCCTCCTTGAAGGACGTGCCATCTCTATTGGGAGAAATCTAAGTTATTTTGCAATTACTAACTTGCCGAAGAATTGGGTTCGCATAAAAAAGGATGATAATGAGATAGAATATCTGTTTAAACATGCCCTTGCTTAGGAAGCAGATTATGAACCAATTCTTATTCAAAAGCGCAAGGAGCTCCACCTTAAAGTTGCTCAGTCCATAGAATCAGTCTTCAAGAAAAGGCTCCATTAATTTTATGGAATGCTAGCTTTCCACTATAGCAAAGAGGAAAATGAAGACAAAACAGAGGAATATTTGATAAAAGCGGGAGAGGAAGCAATAAAATCTTCTGCTTCCAGTGAAGCCTTACATTATTATAAAACGGATTAGACCGTTGCTTGGATTATGGTTTACATGGGTTTGAACGTTATGTCTCGTTATCTGTTTTAGCGCGTAATATACAAATATTGGGCCACTTGCTTCAGCTAAAAGAGCTCAAGAAGCAAACGCAACCTAAAGCTGCATAAAGGATAAACCTCAGCATTAAAAACAAGTAGTTAACGGAGAGTTAGGTCTAATTTTAGAGAAAACCCTGCTAAAAAATACTTTACTGCTGGCGGTCATCATTTTGAAATGCAGTAATTTAATGAGTGCACATAAGCGGCCTTGCTGACTGGCAAAATAGCCAATTTTCGTTCAGGCACTAAATATTTTTTCCGCGATAATATTGTCTTGTAATTCCTACCATTTAATATGTTATAAATACAAATAAAAATGACAAGTTGTATATTTTCCTACCCTTCAGCATATTTTCTTGACACAAGCAAAATTAATATATATGACCTTTTAAAATAAATATCATACAATAAAAATAACCGTCGAAAATCTTTTGCTACACTTGTTTCTCAACATTCATAAACGGAAACCAGTATTTTTTTCGAAAACGAGTAGGGCAATAATCTAAATATAGCCCATTTCTTGATCATGATACTGTTTGTAAAAAAACCTTGTTGCAGCGAAATAGTATAAAAAACAATGGTGTTTTGCTGGAAGTCATGGACTACAAATAGGAAGAGTTTGAAAACCGCTAAGTACTATCCAAAGATTCAGAAAATCTATTAGGAGAAAAAATGAGGTACGCAGAGACAGGCTATAATTTGGAAGTCGATTTAACTGTGGGCAATATTGAGCGGGAAGAAACAGACCCCGAATTAACCAGGCTTCATCTGGGTGGTAATGGCAGTGCCGCTAGGTTGATATGGGATCGAGTGAGTCCGGAGAGCGATGCCTTTTCTCCTGATAATTTGCTCATATTTAGCGCAGGCCTTTTAGACGGTACTCCAATACCAGCAGCCAACCGCACGATGGTCGATACCATTTCTCCCCAGACGAACATGTTTTCTAATTCGATTTTTGGAGGTTATTTTGGGCCGGAACTCAAACATGCCGGCTACGATAAGATCGTC
>CBDTVZ010000422.1:0-2289 GCA_965363995.1 uncultured Eudoraea sp. | reverse complement strand
AAAGAGGGAAATATTCATCCCATACTTGGAGCATGGCTTTCTACGCTAATAATGTTACCTTTGAGCGTATATTTGACCAAAAGAGCTACTGCCGACAGGGGACTAATGGACTTTGGTCATGTCATTGATAAATTAAAGGGGTTTTTTAGAAAGAAAAATAAAGCTACAGCATCATGATTGCAACTATGGAAAATAAAATTCAATTAAATACTATTGAAGAGGCCATTACAGATATACGTAATGGGAAGGTGATTATAGTAGTAGATGATGAAAATCGCGAGAATGAAGGCGATTTTATAGCCGCCGCTGAAACGGTTACGCCAGAATTGATCAACTTTATGGCTAAGCACGGACGCGGACTTATATGCGCGCCACTTACCGAAGAACGTTGTGAGGAGTTAGATTTATCAATGATGGTAGAAAACAATACGGTCTTACATCATACTCAATTTACAGTATCTGTAGATTTAATAGGACATGGTTGTACTACAGGAATTTCTGTGCAGGACAGAGCAAAGACAGTAAAGGCCCTTGTAAATAATACCACAAAGCCACATGATTTGGGGAGGCCGGGACATATCTTCCCTTTACGAGCCAAGAATGGAGGGGTTCTAAGAAGAACCGGACATACTGAAGCTGCAGTAGATTTTGCCCGATTAGCAGGATATGAAGCTGCCGGGATCCTGGTAGAGATTCTAAATGAAGATGGTACAATGGCACGATTGCCACATCTGGTGGAAGTCGCCCGCAAATTCGATCTTAAACTTGTTTCCATTGAAGACCTGGTAGCCTATAGAATGCGCCACGATAGCCTGATAGTTAAAAGAGAGGAATTTGAAGTAGAAACCCGCTTCGGGCATTTTACTTTACATGCCTATCAGCAAACTACCAATGAACAGGTTCATCTCGCACTAACCAAAGGTAACTGGGAGCTGGATGATCCCGTGCTTACAAGGATAAACTCAACTTTGGTAAATAATGACATTCTGGGTACCCTTACGCATAATGCGGACAAGAAATTAGATGACATGTTTAAAGCGCTTAATGAAGAAGGCAAGGGAGCCATAGTATTTATAAATCAACAAAGCCAGTCTTTTAATCTTCTTAAACGTTTAAAAGGATTGCAGGAAAATCAAAAAAATGGAATTATTAAAGCTCCCAAAATAGAAATGGATAGCCGTGATTTTGGCATAGGAGCGCAAATCCTGCACGATTTGAATATTAGCAAAATGCGGCTAATGACCAATAGTGACCAGGCTAAAAGAGTGGGTATTGTTGGTTATGGCCTGGAGATTGTAGATTATTCTCCTTATTAATTAGGGTTTATAATTCCTTTTTTATTATTGAGGCCATCAATTCGGCCCTTTGAGCCACTTCATCCTCATCCCATCCCAGTTTTATAAGACAGGATATTGTTCTACCCATCCAATGATCTGATTGCTTAAAATGCGTCTCAGGATAATCGGGAAGACCTTCAAGGACTTCTTTTGCCACCGGAGCTAAAGATTTCATGGTTCTAAGATGATCCCATTTCTTATAATAGTGCCAATTGTTATTATACCAGTAAAAACAAGCATCAACACCCGCAGCACCCAAAGCTGCATGCGTTTTTTGGGTAATGCTCTCCGAAGGAAGATAAAAACTCAGAAATGAATAATTCTCAACGCCACCCTCAGGAACTCTTCTGAAGCTGACTCCTTCAATAGGCTCCAGAGCGTTTCTTAAAATTGAATAATTCCTCTTCTGAATTGCAAGAAAATCATCCAGACGTGCAATTTGAGCTAAGCCAACAGCAGCATGTAGTTCAGAAATCCGGTAATTATAGCCCAGAAAAGGATGGCTTTCTGCTCCCCTGTCGTTTCCTTCATGATCATGCCCGTGATCTGAGTAATGATCAGCATTTTTAAAGTACGTTTCGTTATTAGTAATCAGGGCACCACCTTCACCGCAAGTAATTGTTTTTACATAATCAAATGAAAAGCAACCCAGATCCCCAATGCTACCCAAAGGTTTCCCGTCATAGGTTCCTCCTATTGCCTGGCAGGCATCTTCAAGTAAAATAAGTTTATGCCTGTCACAAATTGCTTTTAGGGCGCCCAAATCGGCCATAGATCCGCACATGTGAACCGGCATAATAACCTTGGTATTTGCAGTAATAGCTCTCTCAACAGCGGAGGGGTCCAAAGTAAGTGTATCATCAATATCAACCATAACCGGTATTGCACCTAAAGCGAGAATAGATTCAAAACTGGCCACAAATGTAAAACTCGGGATGATAACTTCATCCCC
>CBDTVZ010000421.1:0-2290 GCA_965363995.1 uncultured Eudoraea sp. | reverse complement strand
ATGCCAGTTTGTACTTTATCTCAGGGTCCGGATTGGCCATCGCAAAGACAATTGGATCTTTTGCCATCGATTTAAGCATATCCGGACTCAGGATATCAGCAATAGAGAGTCCTATAAAAACATCGGCATCCTTAGCAGCTTCGGCTAAGGTATTTATCTTTCTCTTTGTAGCAAATTCTCTTTTTTCTTTGGAGAGATTTTCTGCATCCTGGCGAATTACACCTTTGCTATCTAACATAACAATATTCTCTGCTACGGCACCAAAGGCTTTATAAAGTCTTGTACAAGAAACCGCCGCCGCACCGGCTCCACTAACAACGATCTTTGCTTTTTCTATTTTTTTATTAGCTACCTCCAATGCATTTAGCAATGCAGCAGCCGAAATTATTGCTGTTCCATGCTGATCATCATGCATCACAGGAATATCAAGCTCTTCCTTTAATCTTCTTTCAATTTCAAAAGCTTCAGGAGCTTTAATATCTTCCAGATTTATCCCCCCAAAAGTAGGCGCTATAATCTTTACAGTTTCTACAAACTTGTCTACATCTTTTGTGTCAAGTTCAATATCAATACCATCTATATCCGCAAAAATTTTAAATAGTAAACTCTTGCCCTCCATTACTGGTTTGGAAGCCTCCGGGCCAATATCTCCAAGCCCCAAAACAGCTGTACCATTAGTGATAATGGCAACAATATTTCCTTTTGCTGTGTATTTATACACATTTTCCTTATCCTTTTTAATTTCCAGACAAGGCTCGGCCACACCGGGAGAATAGGCAAGAGCTAAATCACGCTGAGTGGCGTAAGGCTTCGTAGGAACAACTTTAATTTTGCCCGGTGTAGGTTTGGCATGATAGATTAATGCCTCTCTTCTTTTTTTCTCTTCGCCCATGAATTCATTTTGAATCTCAAATTTAAGAGTATTTCTTGGGATACGAACATATCTTTGAATACAATTAAAATTAGGTCAAGCTTTGGATTATGCTTTTGGAACCTTCAGAGGTTATAGGATAATTGAGTTTTCGATATCCGGAAATCCACTATGATTGGGTTTCTTCCGCGGTAACGTTTAAGCGCAAGGCAAAAAGCGAGGCAATAATAAAGAAAGTGCCGGCAAAAAGCATTGCGTTTACAGCATTACCGCCCAAGAAGTTCTTAAAGATCGTCCCGAAGGTAAGCGTCTCTATTCCCATTGGAATAACGATCATCATATTCAAAATACCCATATAAACACCACGTCGATCTTGAGGTACAATTTTCGAGACCATGGTATACGGAATACCCATCATGGCAGCCCACCCGATACCAAAAAGCACCATCGGAAAGAGAACATAAACCGGGTCTGAAATATATGGAACGGTCAATAAAGCGAGTCCGGTACCTAATAAACTTGCTGCATAAATTTTCTTCCCGCCATACTTCATTGTCAAAGGAACCAAGGCCAAAGCAACGACAACCGTTACAATATTATATGTAGTACTCATTTTTGCCGATTGCGCAGCTGCCGATGAGAGATCATATCCCATAGTTTTCATAAACAAGGGTGTTATATACTGCCAATAAACAAATAGTGCATACCATTGAAAAAGATATACAGCTGAAAGCTTCCACATAAACTTGGGCATTTCTTTGACCGCTTTTGAAATTTCAATAAACGGCATTTTAAAACGAGCTGCAAAGGGCAATGCCTTATGAGAATTAATTTCGGCAAGTTCTTCATCGCTGGGAGGAATTTCCGGGGTTTTAAGCACGGACCATAAAATGGTCGATACCGACAATACCGAGCCTATAAAAAAGGAATAGTACAACCATTTAGGAATAGAACCCGCCACTTCAGCATCTCCACCAAACCAATCCTGGAACAAGAAAATAGAGGCATTGGCCAGGACAATACCGGCACCAACAAAAAGACTCTGCATTTGATAGCCCAAACTCAATTGCTTATTAGGCAACTTATCACCAACAAAAGCCCGATAAGGTTCCATAGCCATGTTGTTTCCCACATCTAAAATCCATAGTAACCCGACGGCAAACCATAATGCAGGACTCAATGGAAATGCGAACAAGCACAAACTTCCAATTATAGCCCCGACAAGGAAAAATGGTTTTCTCCGGCCCCAACGTGGCGACCAAGTTTTGTCAGAAATGGCCCCAATAAGAGGCTGAATGACTAAACCTGTAACCGGCCCGGCGATATTTAAAATAGGCAGCATATCTTCCGGTGCACCCAAAAAGAGAAAAATAGGGTTGATTGCACTCTGTTGTAACCCGAAACTGAACTGTATGCCGA
>CBDTVZ010000420.1:0-2290 GCA_965363995.1 uncultured Eudoraea sp. | reverse complement strand
TGAACTGCAATATGTCAATTGAGGAGGATTCCTGAAGAACTCGAATCTGTCCGCCAATAGGAACTCCTCTCAAAGACTTTGCGGTCCGCTCCGATGGCAACACCTATACGACGCCTCCCTGGACCATCGGTAAAAAACTTACCGTCAAAGCTGACACAACCACCGTGACGTCGGCCTTTTGCCGTGTCCTCACCGAAATATGTGCTCAAAAACCAGCCATAATCGATATTCTTGTTTCTTTTTTTAAGAAAACAATATTCTGCAAAAGTGCTCCAAGGATAATTTTTTAAGATACTCTGCTTTGGTTGAATAATCAGCATCTTTAAACCTTACGGTCTATGTCTGTTAGAAATAAGGAAACCGAGGGGTCAGAAACCGAGGGGTCAAGTCTTCATTCTTCACACTCTGATTAAATCTGTCAAGAATGAAGACTTGACCCCTCGTATCTCTTTTCGGTTATGCATCATGGTGATTAACGCACCACTGACCCCACCGAAATAATCGCCCAAATCCTTGCAGGTAATTCCAGTAGTATCCCGTGCTAAGTAAATCGCAACTTCGCGGGCTTTATTTTGAAAGATTTTCAGTGTGAGGCTACAATACGAAGAAAAAGCTGATATTTCAATATTTATTATTTAAGATGTGACCCCTTTCTTTTCCCTTGATTTTATTAGAGCAGATGAAATATTTAATGTAATATTGCCGTTCGATATGATCAGTTCATAATCGACAATCATTTTTTTAATCTCCGGAAAATATTTCTTTTGCCTTTCCGCAATCAAATCACTGATGTATAGAATAGAACCGAACGTCTCAGCTTCACCATCCGGAGGTAACAGTTTATCAATCATCTCATCTCGGGATTTTTTTCGCTCACTTTCTGGCAGCATGAGCCTATTCCACTCAAAAATGGTCAGAGAAATAATGGTTTTAATTCGTTTATCATTATCACCATATTTTTCTAACAGTGGCTCTGCAAGCTTTAATATGACCGCAGACATCTTCACGCCATCCGGGGACTCATTAAATTCAATGCCTTCTGTGGATATTCCTTGTTGCTCAAATCCATTTTTAACTTTTTGCTCAAGTCTTCTAAATTTGGATTTAGTTTGCTTATTTGGCTTCTTCTTTGTTTGTCTTATTTTTGCCTGTCTATTCGTAGTTCGTGCTTTCTTTTTTCGTTTTTTCTTTGACATGATTAATTATCTCTGAATAATTGATAAGGCAACGGTTCCTATCTGCTTTCAATTTGCCATTAATAAGTCTTAGAAACTTAAAAGTTCATTGGGATCGAGTTGGTGGGCCACCGGGTATCATCGCATTCTCAAGACTAACATGTTCAAAGTTGGCAAAGTTAAAATTGATAACGGTTAGAATTGAATCCTTTAGATCTGCATTTCTAAGATCTGCCCCGGAAAAATCTGAGCTAGTGATACGTGCATTTTCAAGGATAATCCCATTAGCCAAAGTACCGCTTAGCATAACATTAGAAAAAAACGCTTCCTGAAAGTTCGTTTCAATTAAGCTGGCCCCGTTTAAATTTACATTTTTAAATATTGACTTCCTGAGATCGGATCTACTCAGGTCTGCCTCGTATAATAAGGAATTGCTTAAATCTGATTCTTTTAATGTTGTTTTTGCCAAATTGGCATATTTTAGATTCAAATTTTTTAGATCCGCCTCACACAGATCAGGTATCACCTTAGAATTATCATCCCTCCACTTATTCCAAACATCCACCCCTTGTTTCAAGATCTCAAGATGCTCAGGATCTGCCATAGGTGCCCCTTCGGTTTCATGGTTGGCAATAACGGTATGTCACCCAGTTCAATACAAAATATTGCGGTGGGTGTCAAAAGGAATGTCAACAGAACGGATTACCCTTGAAAAAGTGTGACGGATAAAATGGAAATCAATGGTTGACATATATCATCATTATTATAATGTTATCACCTTATGGTACTGTTGAAGCTGAGCTGGTACAAGTTGATCGGATGTTCTGTGCCATATAGGGTGGTCTTTCGGGGCCACCCTTTTTTCTTTTTGTGAGACCATTTCCGATGGATTCCTGCCTTTGTTGAAAAATTAACATTATTTGTATTGCATACCAGTTTAATTTCATTGTATTTTCGCCATGAACTCCCAATAGATGCCAGAAAAGGTGAAGCCATGAAAGATCTGATCAGTTGCATTGCAAAGGCCCTTGTAGATCAACCGGAACAGGTATCGGTTTCTGAAATTGAAGACTACTTTTCGGGCAACTACCAATGGCAAAAGTGCCTGGATGAAG
>CBDTVZ010000419.1:0-2294 GCA_965363995.1 uncultured Eudoraea sp. | reverse complement strand
TTCTAATTCATTAATTGCAGTATGTGCATCATTAATATTATTAGTAAAAATGGCGGTATGCAATCCGAAAGGAGATTTATTACAAGATGCGATAGCTTGATCTAAATTTTTTACTTTTGATAACGTTACAACAGGACCAAAAACTTCTTTGCAATTGGCAATATCATTATTGCAGTCAGCCTCTAATATGGTTGGTGTATAGCAATTACCAATTGTTTTTCCACCACTAATTATCTTAGCTCCATGGGCTATACTTTCGTTAATAAATTCATCAATTTGATGAATCGATTCTTTACTTATAATTGGTCCAATATCCATATCTTCAGATAATGGTGACCCAATCTTTAAAGTAGCAGTTAATTGAGAAAAATTATTTAAAAATGAATCGTAAATATCCTCTTCAACAAAAATTCGTTTTACACCAACACAATTTTGACCACTTGCATAAAATGCGCCTGAAACACAAGACTGAACTGCTTCTTCTACATTCGCATCAGATAAAACGATCACAGGTGAATTAGAACCAAGTTCCATAACCATTTTCTTTAGACCCGCTTTTCTCTGGATAACCTTTGCTGCTTCTACACCACCCGTAAAACTTATAAGCCGTATTCTTTCATCACTAATTAAAGAATCTCCAAACGTTTCTGGAGATCCAGTAATAATACTTAGCATCTCTTTTGGTAAACCAGCCTCAAAAAGGATTTTTCTAAACTTAATAGCCACTAAAGGTGTATAATCACTTGGTTTTAATATAACAGGGTTTCCTGCTGCAATTGCTGGCCCAAGCTTGTGGCAAACCAAGTTTAAAGGATCATTAAAAGGTGTAATAGCAACAACAATACCAATAGGAAATTTGGTTTCATAGCCAACTCTATCTTCTGAACCTGGAACTGCATTAAACGGAATTGTTGCTCCAATTATTCTTCCTGCTTCTTCAGCAGAAAGTTGCATCGTATTTATAGCTCTAGTAACTTCTTTTCTTGCCTGAACTATTGTCTTAATTCCTTCGGTTGCGATAAGGGTCGATAATACATCAAATTCTCGCTCCATTAGTGTAACAGCTTTCTTAAGAATTGCTATTCTTTTTGAAGCTGGCATTTTTCTGCCAATAGCCTCTCCTATTTTTGCAAGATCAAGTGCATCTAATACATCTTGCTTGGTTGATTGCGGAACAGATCCAATCTTATCTCCTGTGAAGCTATTATAAACCGCAACTGAACTTGTGTGTGTTTTTTCTAAAAGCATGTTTATAATTTTAAGGGTTAACTATAGCTATAATATCATTATACAAAGCAAAACCAGTTTCTATTTTCCCTGCTCCTTCTCCAACAATGGTTGTATCTCCTAAAATGTTTGATGTTATTTTTAATGCATTAGTAGCATCTGAAATACCATATAATGAATCGTTAATTGGGATAAGCTTTGGACTAACTGAACCATGTACTTTACCTTTATTATCCTTCCAAACGCTTCCAATTAGTTTCCATCTCTCATTATTTGATGATGCTTCTTTTACATCTAAAAGTGTAATGTCTGATATTCCACTAACGGCAATATCTTCTTGAATTAATTGCGTATTAAAAACAACATTTGCCAAAATCATTACTTTGGCCAATGTGTCTAGACCTTCGACATCACTTGTTGGGTTGGCTTCTGCATATCCAAGTTTTTGCGCCTGAGAAAGTGCATCATTATAAGACATTCCTAATTCCATTTTAGACAAAATATAATTAGATGTTCCATTCATAATACCACTTACAGCAGTTATATCTGAACCTAAAAGACCATTATTTAATACATTTATTATTGGTGTACCACTCATTACAGTTCCTTCAATTGCTACATTTTTTTTCATTAATGAGGCTAAATTGAAAATTTGTTTATATGCTACAGCGAATGGTCCTTTGTTAGTAGTAACCACATGCTTATCAGTTTTTAGTGCAGATTCTATATGAGATATTGCTGGTTGTCCTGTTTTAATATCTGTAAAACTAGCCTCAATGATGATATCTGCATCAACTTCTTGTATTGCTTTAGGAATATCAATTATAGTATCTGTTAGCAGGCTATAATCACCCTTTTTAGCATTTAAAAGCACCTCATGCATATGAATACCATTAGCATCAATCTTACTACCTTTCATGATATCTAGTATTCCAACCGTTTGTATTTCTAGATTTTCACCTACAGGTAGTACAGAATTATTTTTTAAAATAATTTCGGCTACACCTTGTGATACAATGCCAAATCCTACATATACTATTTTTACCATTTGTAATTATTTAAATTCA
>CBDTVZ010000418.1:0-2295 GCA_965363995.1 uncultured Eudoraea sp. | reverse complement strand
TCTAAAAAGAAGGAATTATGTTTTACTTTCTAATGGATCTATTGGGTACTGTAGCCTTTGCTATATCCGGTGTGCTTGTAGCTATGGATAAACGCCTTGACCTATTCGGGGTATTTATTATTGCCTTTGTCACCGCTATAGGAGGTGGCACACTTAGAGATTTACTAATAGGCAATACTCCTGTGGCCTGGATGCTTGAATCTACATACATAATTACGATTATTGGTACTGTTATTCTGGCTATTATTTTTAGAGAAAAAATTAGATATTTAAGAAAATCATTATTCCTTTTTGATACTTTAGGAATTGGATTGTATACTATGGTTGGAATAGAAAAGGGTCTAAGTGCCAACTTGCTTCCTGTTATGTGTATTATTTTGGGTACAATTACAGCTAGTTTTGGAGGTGTTATCAGAGATATATTATGTAATGAAATACCGGTTATTTTTCGCAAAGAGATATATGCTACGGCTTGCGTGTTAGGTGGACTCAGCTACTTCCTGCTCAGAAAGTTACCTTTAGATGATGAGTACGTCTATATTGCTTCTATTCTAATTGTTATTGGCATTCGTTTAGTTGTAGTAAAATATAAAATTGCGCTTCCCAGTATATATAAGACTCAATAATCACTCAACAATTTCTGCCTTTAGAATGTTGATATTTTGCATTGGCCAGTCACCACTATCTACGGGTTGCTGGTTAATTTTATCAACCACATCCATACCACTAATAACTTTTCCAAAAGGTGTAAAATCACCATCCAAATGGTAGGATCCGGGTTTTGTCACAACAATAAAGAATTCATAAGGGGAGGCTAGCATATGCGGATTATCTATTTCACTACTGGGCATCGAAATTGTTCCTCTATGATGTTTATAACCCTTTCTTGTATCAGGGGGTAGAAGGTATCGGCCAATTTCTCTGCGCTTTCGGGCGGTTTCCACATTGTCTGCATTACCTCCCTGAATGATAAAATCTTTTACGACCCTGTGGAACATGGTATTGTCAAAATACCCTTTTTTGGTCAGGTAAATAAAGTTTGCCTTGTGATAAGGTACATTATCATATAGTTGTACCGTGAAATCACCCATACTGGTAGTCAGCTTTACTTTCGTTGTTTTTAGATTTTTTTGGTAATCAAAAAAGAAGTCTATGGCATTTTCTTCGGTGAGAACAAATGTGTCCTTTTCTTTAATTTCAGGTATTGAATCAATAATAACAGAATCTGCTTTAACTGTTTTTGGTATTTCTGTTTTAGACTTAGGGTTGGGGGATTGCTTGCATGAACCAAAAAATAATAGTGGTAATATTGCAAGGAAGGTAACTTTTAAATGCGACATGAACTATATTGATTTTGCACTACAGGTAGCAAAAATAAAAAATCTTCCCCTTCCAGGGGCATCTTCGCACTATAAAATGGCTCCGCAAATTCGTATTCAGGAGTTAAAGGCCATAGAAAGGAAGAACACAAAGCCGAAAAAGGCAGGTGTTGTTGCTTTATTTTATCCTGATGAACGGCAGTTAACAAATCTATTGCTCATTCTACGAAATTCCTATCCCGGGGTTCATTCCAATCAGATTGGATTTCCCGGTGGGAAAGCGGAAAAAAAGGATAAAGATTTACTTGCCACAGCCCTGCGAGAGACTCATGAAGAAGTGGGTGTAAGGCCCAAGGATGTTCGGATAATCAAGTCTTTAAGCGAAATTTACATACCACCAAGTAATTTTGAGGTACGACCCTATATAGGTTTGTATGATAAAAGACAAGCTTTTGTAAAACAGGAAGATGAAGTAGAAGAATTGGTTGAGGTGCCTTTGCTTGATTTTATGGATGATTCTAAAATGATCACTCAGATTTTGACAACTTCTTATGCCGAAAATATTGAGGTACCTGCCTTTAAATTAAAGGGTTATACCGTTTGGGGAGCAACGGCTATGATGCTTAGTGAAATCAAAGAACTTTTCAAACAGGTGTTATAAGGCATATTTTGTAGTTTTGTAAACTATGGCGTTATTTAAGGAAAATCCGTTTGGACACATTTTATTTCTAAAGAAGTGGTTAATCCGTAGTTTAGGACTTATTACCCATCAGCGCTACAAAGGTTTTAATACACTTGAAATAGAAGGCTCTGAAATAATACGGAATCTTCCCGAAAAAAATGTTTTGTTTGTGAGTAATCACCAGACCTATTTTGCGGACGTGGTTGCTATGTTCCATGTATTTAATGCCAGTTTACACGGAAGGGATGATTCCATAAAAAACATAGGGTACCTATGGAACCCTAAATTGAATAT
>CBDTVZ010000417.1:0-2306 GCA_965363995.1 uncultured Eudoraea sp. | reverse complement strand
CCTGCCTTCAAATACTCCACCGGTATTTATAACAATTATTTGATTTTTTGCCAATCCGGACGCCTCAATTTTACCTCCCGTGACCGCCTTCATTTCAACATACTTCACATCCATTCCAATTTTTATATGTGATCCTTCCTGGGCCCTTATCTCTATCTTCTCGTTTTCAACAAGTTCATTACAGACAATTTTAGCTCCTTCATTTCCGTCTATAGTTCGCAGATCTGTATAATAAACCTCTACAAAAGTATCTTCCCCCTGGAATTTTTTATCCAACTCCATCTTCAATTTTAAGACTCCATTCTTATTTACGTATTTTATATCGTAAACGTTATGGCCTTTTATAACTATCCTGTTATTATCGGACTTAATAAGGTTCACTTCAATTAGATCATAAACTTTTATTTCCTGAAAATCACCAACTTCTTTGTCAAGCATGGTTTGCGAAAAGCCATAAAAGGCAATTAGAAACATGCAAAACGACATTACTTTTTTCATAATTATTTGTGTTACTAGTTTTCTTAAAGATACCGCTAATTACTTTTTGTTACACTTAATATAAGGATCTAAAATATTTAACTTTTACTTTTTTACACTCTCAGTAGCATTTATGATTTTCTCCTGATGATTTATTGATTCCTGGTGAATAGCTTTAAACATTCTAAGCACAAATTCTTCACTCAGTCCTTTAGATTCACCTTCCAGAATCATTTTGCCTAATATAGCATTCCATCGGTTCGTTTGAAGAACGGCCACATTGCGTTGTCTCTTCAATTCGCCTATGCCATCTGAAACTTTCATCCTTTTGCCCATGGTGTCAATTAGCTGATTGTCTATAATATCAATTTGGGCACGGAGATTACTAATTTTTTGGTTGTATTCTGCTTGCTCATCGGTTTCCTTTCTAATCTTTAGGTCTTCCATGATTTGCACCAATTTTTTAGGAGTTACCTGTTGTGCGGCATCGCTCCAGGCATTATCAGGATCATGATGTGTTTCAATCATTAATCCATCAAAATTGAGATCCAGGGCGGTTTGTGAAATATCAAAGATCAATTCCCTGTTACCACTAATATGTGAAGGATCATTAATCAAAGGCAGGTCTGGAAATTTAGTTTGTAATTCAATAGCTATTTGCCATTCCGGGATATTTCGATATTTGGTTTTTTCATAGGTAGAAAATCCCCGATGTATTACCCCCAACTTCTTGATATTAGCCTTTGATAATCGTTCTACAGCACCCAACCATAAAGCCAGGTCAGGGTTTACAGGATTTTTAACCAGGACAATTTTGTCCGTTCCTTCCAAAGCATCAGCAATTTCCTGAACTATAAATGGGCTTACGGTAGATCGTGCACCTATCCACAGCAAATCCACATCATGTTCCAATGCAAGATCTACATGATTTTTGTTAGCTACTTCAGTGGCTGTCTTAAGTCCGGTTTCTTCTTTTACTTTTTGTAACCATTTGAGACCAATAGCTCCAACTCCTTCAAAGTTTCCGGGCCTGGTTCTCGGTTTCCATATACCAGCGCGATAGTAGTTTACATCTGTATCTTTAAGCTCTTGGGCTATACCCAATACCTGATCTTCAGTTTCTGCGCTGCATGGTCCTGCAATTACCAGAGGATGTGATAAATTCATATCATCTAACCATGATCTTAAATTTTTTGAATTCTCCATTATTATCTGTCTTTATTATTTTGTGGTATTCCTTTTAATATTGCTTTTATCTTATTGGCATTGTCCATTTCCTTATAGATGCCTTGAAAATTATTATCAATTAGTTTTTGTTTAAAGGTTTCCAAATTCTGAATATATTCATCCAACGTCTCTATGACATTCTCTTTATTTTGTTCGAAAATAGGGGTCCACATGGCCGGTGAGCTTTTTGCTAATCTAACCGTACTTTCAAAACCACTGCCCGCCATGTCAAAAATGTCCCGCTCATTTTTCTCCTTTTCAATTACTGTTTTACCAAGCATAAACGAACTTATATGTGACAGGTGTGAAACATAGGCAATATGCCGGTCATGTGCTTCGGGATTCATGTATCTTATTCGCATGCCCAAGCTGCTAAAAATACTCAAAGCCCTTTCCTGGAGTTTAAAAGCTGTTTTTTCTACTTCACAAATTATATTTGTTTTACCAACAAACAGTTCCGAAACGGCAGCAGTGGGACCCGAAAATTCGGTTCCAGCAATTGGATGACAAGCGAGAAAATTTCGTCTTCTTGGATGATCTGCCACTTTACTGCAAATTTCTGATTTTGTTGACCCTGCATCTATCACCAACGAATCGTCACC
>CBDTVZ010000416.1:0-2307 GCA_965363995.1 uncultured Eudoraea sp. | reverse complement strand
TTTTTCATCAACCGGAATTACTTATTCTCGATGAACCAACCATTGGACTCGATCCTCTCATGCAAGAAGAATTTTACCGGCTTTTACGCGAAATGCAAAATGAAGGTAAAACCATTTTTTTTTCCTCTCACAATCTCCCTGAAGTTGAAAAAGTTTGCCACCGAATCGCGATCATACGGAAAGGTGAACTGGTAGCGCTGGAAACATTGGAGGGGTTGAAAAAGAAAAAATTGAAACGATTGCATTTCACACTCAGTCGACCTGTTCTCGGTCTGGATTTACCGGGGGCTAATTTAGTTAATCAAAAAGATTTAAGCTACGAATACTTAGTCGAAGGTGATCTTCAAATTTTATTGCAGCGGCTGTCAAACTTGCCAATCGAAGATTTAACCTTCCCGGAACCGGGTTTAGAAGAAGTATTCATGGCCTACTATCGCAAAGAAGAGTAAGATATGTCCTATTTTTATTTCATTTGGAAATCACATCGCAGCTTCTTGATGTTTAGCATCTTCTTCATTTCTTTATTTCAGTTCTTAATATTAAGGTTGGTAACCACCATCGATTATTATTCGACCATCATGTATTTTATGAATCAACTTCCCGAAAACGTACAGGCTATGTTTGGCAAGGATTTCATTTCAATGCTAACGGTTGAGGGTGCCGCAGCTTTAGCATTAAATCACCCATTGGTTCTGGTCATCTTGTCCATTGGCGCAATTACGATTCCAAGCCGTCATATTGCCGGAGAAGCAGAAACCGGAACATTGGAATTGATTTTATCCTTTCCGGTAAAGAGGATTAAGCTTCTTTTGAATCTTTTTGTTTCAGCGGTTGTTTTTCTATTTCTCATTATTTTATGCGCCTTGTTTACTTCATTATTGTCCATTAGCATTTTTCACCAACTGACATTTGTCCTATTTGCTAAAATGCTTAAGATTGGCTGTAATCTTTGGCTGCTGTTTGTATTCATAATGAGTTTGACATTGGTATTATCTTCATTTGAAAAAGAAGGAAGTAAAGTTGGCATTAGAGTAGCAGGAATTACCCTGGTTTTTTACCTGTTACATTATTTAAGCTCATTTTGGGATGCGATCCGATTCACCAAACCGTTTAATATCTTCAACTACTACCAGCCGCAAGACCTCATGACCGGTCAACGCAGTTTTTTGCTGCATTTTGTGGTATTGTTTTCCTTGATTCTATTATGTCTATTGGTAAGCATATACCAGTTTAATCGTAGAGATATACCAGGGTAGAAAAAACCAGCAGGTTAGGTCTTGATTCTTGGCAAAACCTTCTAGAGCGTGAAGAATGAAGCTCTGACCAAAAGACAATTTATTAGAATGAAAAACAAAAAAAGCAAGACAAGTATTTTTCCAGCTGAAGTTCCTCACATTAGGCAACAAAGTATAGGGGAAGAAATCGCCAACAGCATTACTCATGGCATCGGTGCAGCCTTAAGTATCGTTGCACTTGTTCTTCTTGTGGTTTTTGCTAGTAAATATGGCGATATCTGGCGCATAGTAAGTTTCAGTATCTATGGCTCTACACTTTTTTTCCTTTATTTAGCATCGACCCTATACCATAGCTTTACAAATAAACGTGTAAAAAGTTTTTTCAGAATTTTGGACCATTCATCCATCTATTTGCTTATAGCAGGAACCTACACACCCGTGACTTTGGTTTCCATGCGCGGTCCATGGGGATGGACTATTTTCGGGCTTATTTGGGCTATGGCTATCGGGGGAATTATTACAAAGATTTTCCTGATGGGAAAATATAAAATTGTATCGGTAATACTTTACGTGGTAATGGGATGGCTTATAATTATTGCCTTTAAACCCATGCTACAAATGGTTCCCAAAGGTCTGATTATCTGGCTTTTTATTGGTGGAGCAAGCTATACGTTAGGACTGATATTTTATGCCCGCAAGAAGGTGCCGTATTTTCATTTTATCTGGCATCTATTTGTTTTAGGGGGAAGTATATCACATTTTTTAGGAATGCTACTCCACTTAACATAAAAAAGAAATTAAGATTGTTTAAATAAAATTTTTGTCCCATCACATAAATGATACAATAAAAGGGGCAAGAAAATACCCAATCAGTATTCCGATTAAAATACCAATAACACCAGATATAAGTACTTTCCACTTGGATTTTTTTGTAAACACCGCAATCAGTGCAGAAATAACGCCTGTTAGAAGGCCGACAATCAATATAACAAAAATATCCATGTTTTTCTCCTTTTTGTTGACAAGCCGCGATTGCAAGATTTAGGCTAAACTAAATTTAAGTGGAAAGTAC
>CBDTVZ010000415.1:0-2309 GCA_965363995.1 uncultured Eudoraea sp. | reverse complement strand
AAAAAGAGCCTATTTACAGAATGCACCACCAAAATGACCTTACATTTAGCATGACCTATGCCTTTACCGAAAACTTCATGCTTCCTTTTTCCCATGATGAGGTAGTTTATGGAAAGCAGTCTTTATTGTATAAAATGCCGGGAGATGAATGGCAAAAATTCGCTAATTTAAGATTGCTTTATGGATATATGTTTACTCACCCCGGTACTAATCTCATATTTATGGGGGCAGAGTTTGGGCAGTCTTCCGAATGGAATTTTCAGCAAAGCCTTGATTGGCATTTGTTAGAATATGATTTTCACTCCGGTATTCAGGAGTTGGTAAAGGACCTTAACAAGCTTTATCGTTCATCACCTGCCCTTTATGAAAAACAATTCAGCCCTGAAGGATTTCAGTGGATTGATTACGGAGATTATGACAATTCTGTACTTACATATATCCGCCGCGGTCACAATCCTAAAAATGACCTAATTATAGCCTGTAATTTCACTCCGGTCACAAGAGAAGGATACCGAATAGGAATTCCAAAAAAGGGAACTTTAAAGGAGGTTTTTAATAGTGATGCCAAAAAATATGGTGGAAGCGGAAGTAAAAATACTGGCATAAAAGTTTCCAAAACCCCATGGCATGGTCATAAAACTTCTGTTGAAATTACAATTCCACCACTTGGGATGGTTGTTTTCCAATAAATATGGCCAACTATAACGTTATAGTTCATAATTGGTTGTAATATCGTTTTTCTTTTAAAAGTTAAAGCCTTTTTTTTGTGGGTCTCAAAATTTTCCCTTTATGATTACCAATACAGAATTAGAATACAAAGGCAATTTATACCCTAATAGTATTGTAGAATTTAAGCGCGATTCAGATAAATTTTATTTTACTTCAGAAAATGGTGTTATTCTCGAGATAACGGTACTCCGCAATAGTGCTATACGATTCAGATATGCTACAGAGGAAGTTTTTCAACCAGATTTTTCATATGCAATAAGTCCCGATGCCAGCAGGGGTTACAATAAACTTGAATCCAAAGAAACCAAAACAGAATATTTAATAAGTACTTCTAAGATTACTGTTCTGGTTGATAAAAAGACAATGAGAACCCAGATTTCAGATTTAGAAGGGAATATCATAAATGAGGATGAACTTGGTTTTCATTGGGAGGAGAATTATGAATTTGGGGGTAATTCGGTTAAGATGAGCAAAATTACTCAACCCGCCGAAAGCTTTTATGGAATGGGGGATAAAGCTACACACGCTAACCTTAAAGGTAAAAGGGTAAGCAATTGGGTTACAGATTCATATGCATATACTAAAGATCAGGATCCGTTGTATAAGGCAATTCCCTTTTATGTTGGTCTTCACAATAATATTGCCTACGGGATATTTTTTGACAATACCTTCGAAACTCATTTCGATTTTGCTCATGAAAGAAGAAATATAACCAGTTTTTGGGCAGATGGTGGAGAAATGAATTACTACTTTTTTTATGGCCCTCAGATGTCAAAAGTAGTAAGAGCATATACAGATTTAACCGGCACACCAGAAATCCCACCACTTTGGGCATTGGGCTTTCATCAATCTAAATGGAGTTATTTTCCGGAGAGCAATGTTAAGAAAATTGCTGCGAAATTCAGATCCCTTAAAATTCCCTGTGATGCTATCTATCTCGATATAGATTATATGGATGGATTTCGTTGTTTTACCTGGGATAAGAAAAAATTTCCAGATCCTAAGGCCATGATTCAGGATCTATATAAAGACGGCTTTAAAACTGTGGTCATGATAGATCCCGGAATAAAGGTAGATAAGGATTATTGGGTTTATCAGGAAGCCCTGGAGAATGATTATTTTTGTAAAAGGGGAGATGGCCCCTTAATGCGCGGTAAAGTTTGGCCGGGAGAATGTAGTTTTCCTGATTTTACGAATCCAAAGGTTAGAAAATGGTGGGCAGGACTCTATAAAGAACTAATGGCAGAAACGGGGGCGCATGCCGTATGGAATGATATGAATGAACCTGCTATAATGGAAGTTCCTTCTAAAACAGCTGCTTTAGATACCAGACACGATTTTGATGGTCATCCCTGTAGTCATAGAAAGGCTCATAATATTTATGGCACTCAAATGGTAAGGGCGACTTATGAAGGTGTTAAAAAATATGTATACCCCAAACGTCCTTTTGTTATAACAAGGGCAGCATATGCAGGGGCACAGCGTTTTAGCTCTACCTGGACCGGTGATAATGTAGCGACATGGGAACACTTGTGGATTGCCAATGTACAAGTACAAAGAATGTGTATGAGTGGTATGTC
>CBDTVZ010000414.1:0-2313 GCA_965363995.1 uncultured Eudoraea sp. | reverse complement strand
GTTCCACACGCTGTTTAATGTGATCGGTGTCGCGGCTATGTTGCCTTTCATGAAAACCTTGGTTCGCTTCTTGGAGACCCGGGTAAAAGAAAAGCAGGTTAAGGAGGAAAAGGGAGTCGCTCTCGAACCTTTATATTTGAACGAGGCGGCGCTTACCATCCCGGATGGAGCTATCAATGTATTAATCAAGGAGGCTGCCCATTTGGGAGTAAACTTGATTGAGATCATAACACATGGATTGAACTTGCATCGTCACGACATCCATTCTGAGCGCGATCTTGCCGAGGTTGTGGACCAGTCTAATGATGTTCTCGAGATTGACGTCATGAGCAAGTACTATGGAGGCGTCAAGCAGCTCTATAACGCCATCATCGATTTTGCAACTAGGGCGCTGGTTGCTGGCAACATGAATACTAAGCAGACCAAACAGGTTCAGCATGTCCGTCTAGCTTGTCGCGGTGCAGCGGAGATCATCAAAGTGATAGCGGAGCTTCGTAAAAACATCAATCGTTACATGAACCACGAAAATGAGCATATCCGAAAACAGTACAACCTTATCCGCCTGAATCTTGCAGAGATACTACGTAGAATACTTAGTATTCGCCAGTCTGATGAGAAATTGGGTATTTCTGAGTTGCTGGCGGAACTTCGTGAAGCCTTGGAGAAGCAAGATATTTTGGCGAACGGCACTTTGGATCAACTGGTGCGAGATGGTGCTATCGATTCGCAGATGACAACCAGTCTGATGAACGACAGCGCTTTTTCTCATGATATTGGTATACAGTTGCTCGAAATCGTTGAAGACATATATATCGCAGAAGGCGTTGAGGTAAAGAAATTAACGGAAGATCTGGAGCCAGTGTGAAACGGAATTCCTATCCCGTTTTTATGGACTAAAGGAAGGTCGTAAGATGATTCTTGGGTCATGGATGCTTTTAAAAAGCAGTAAAGCAGAAACGATTGCCAACAACGAGAATAGGGATATTTTTAAGATTAATCCCCTTGAATTGGAGTTGATTATCATTTTATAAAGCTTAAATATCTTTCATGAGGAAATACGTATAAATAATCTAGAAATAATTATGCCTCATTTAAAAAGCTACAACAACCCATAATTGAAGGTAACCTTTAATACAAAAAAAACTATGTCTAAAAAAAAGATTACCAAGAAAGAACGCAAGCAATTAGCAAGTGAAATAATTGATTATTGCAGAGTAGATCCTAAAGAAAGTTTCAAATTATCTGACTATAGAAACTACTGGGAGGAATTTGAACAAGAATATGACCGAGATGATGCCTCTATTAAAAAATCAGCTAAAGCTCGGTTGGAAAAGAATCTTTCATCCATGACTGAAGCTCAGGATCTGTTTTATGCCAGTCGTAAATATTCGTTGTTGTTGGTTTTTCAGGCAATGGATGCTGCGGGAAAAGATGGTACCATTAAACATGTTATGTCTGGAATAAATCCTCAAGGATGTAAAGTAAGTAGCTTTAAAAAACCATCATCCGAAGAGTCTAGTCATAATTGGCTTTGGCGGTATACTAAGGAAATGCCTGCAAAAGGGATGATCGGTATTTTTAACAGGTCTTATTATGAGGAAGTTTTGGTTTTGAAAGTGCATCCTGAACTCCTTCAAAATGAAGTTCAAGCAGATGAATCGATATGGGAGGAACGTTATGAAGATATCAATAATTTAGAAAAGCACCTGACCCGTAGTGGAACTATTATTCTGAAATTCTTTTTGAATGTTTCTAAAAACGAACAGAAAAATCGCTTTATAGAGCGATTAGAAAATAGCGATAAAAACTGGAAATTTTCAGATTCTGACCTCAAAGAACGTAGGCACTGGGACGACTATATGGAGGCTTTTGAAACAGCTATAAATGCAACCTCTACTGAAAATGCACCATGGTTTGTAATACCTGCAAATAATAAATGGAGAATGCGCTCTATAATTTCCCAAATAATCACGAATACCATTAATTCCCTAGATATGGAGTATCCCAAAACCAACGCAGAACGTAAAATGAAATTAGAAAAGTCATTGGAAAATTTGTTAAATGAAAAAAAATGAAATTTCTAGGCCTCCTTGCTAAAGAACCACCCATAAAGGTAGGGACATCTGAACCTTTTAATCTAAATAAAACAGTCACTAACAATGTAAATAGGGCATTAAAACGCCCTATTTACTAAACGTAATGCATAATTAGATACAATAACGAAGTTCAATTTTGGAAACTTTTTAACATTTAAATGAAAATAAATTAAATAATAGATGGCCATAGAGAAGACATGTATCCTAATTGTAGATG
>CBDTVZ010000413.1:0-2324 GCA_965363995.1 uncultured Eudoraea sp. | reverse complement strand
TCATATGGTCATACAGAAGTGTATCATAGTTGCCGTAATCTAAAACTGCATTCAGATCCTCATGAACAAAAGGGATATGAAAACCTTCCAAATAATTGTCGCAATAAAGTGCCCAATTTGCTTCAATAAAATAGTCATTGCCTCGCTTTTCATCCAGAACGAACTCCTGTAATGGCAAAAATCCAACTCTTTCATTCATAGCATCCAGTACTTCTTGTAGCTCAAATGCAGGATTGAGGCCCACAAATAAAAAAGGCCCCCAATGTCGCAACGGAAATTTATTGAGGTTGTCACATGGCCTTGGAAAATTCTCAACGTCTTCAAATTCTGGCATATGTTCCATTTTCCCATGCAGATCGAAGCTTCGGCCATGGTAACCGCAAATCAGTTTTTTAGTCGTCTTTGTGCTTTCAACCACTAAATTCCCGCGATGAGTGCAAACGTTCGAGAGACACGAAATCCTGTCATCCTTATCCCGGGTTAAAAGCATGGGTTCAGTTAAAAAGTTATCTAGCAAAATAAATGGATATACGTTCTGCCTGGAATCCACTAAACCCTCATGTCCAATCCATTGCCAGGATCTGTAAAAAAGGCGTTCCCTAACGGCCTCAAAAAAAACAGGATTGCGATAAAAAGAGGCGGGTAACGTCTCTGCTTTAGTTATATCCGGGTCGATTTTAAATTTTTCCGTCACGATTAATTTAATTTGTACATTTAAAAATATATAATTCTTTTCAGAACCAGCCAAAACCAATGAACCAAAGCAAGAATAAAAAAAAACTTGGGCTATGGATGAGTACGTCCCTGGTAATTGGAAATATGATTGGTGCAGGTGTTTTTCTAATGCCTGCAGCCCTTGCAGCCTACGGAGGAATTAGTATTTTTGGATGGATAGCTTCTTCAATGGGTACTCTTGTACTGGCATTGGTTTTCAGTAAGCTAAGTAAATTGTTCGTCAATAAAAGTGGGGGTCCCTATGCCTATACAAGAACGGGTTTCGGGGACTTCGCCGGGTTTTTGGTAGCCTGGGGATATTGGATTTCCGTTTGGGTTGGTATGGCAGTAATTGCCATTGCCTTTGTAAGTGCTTTAACAGTATTGTTTCCGATGTTAGAAGAAAATTCGTTGGCTTCGGTCTTGACGGGGCTAAGCGCTATTTGGTTGTTAACCTGGGTAAACTCTAGAGGGGTCAGGGAATCAGGAAAAATCCAAGTTGTAACGACATTACTTAAACTGACCCCTTTACTAATGATTATTGTTGGGGGCTTTTTCTTCTTTAATATTGACAACTTCATACCCTTTAATGTAAGTGATTCATCAAGTTTTGAAGCCATAGCTATAACATCAACTATGACCCTCTATGCTTTTTTGGGATTTGAGAGCGCAACTATTCCCGCTGATAACGTAAAAGACCCAGGAAAAACCATTCCTAGGGCCACTATGTTGGGAACAATTATTACCACTTTGGTTTATATATTGGGAACTATTGCGGTCATGGGGATGGTTCCAATTCAGGAACTTGCGGTGTCGCCGGCACCTTTCGCCGATGCCATGGGGATTATGACAGGGGAATTAGGACGTGGGTTAGTGGCCGGTGGAGCAGCAATTGCTGCCTTTGGGGCCCTTAATGGATGGATCTTAATTGTTGGTCAATTACCGAGAGCTACTGCAAAAGATAAACTTTTTCCAGGAATTTTTAAGAAGGAAAACAAACAAGGTGTCCCTGCTTATGGAATGCTGATCGGCAGTGCATTGGCCTCAGGGGTAATGCTAATGAACTATTCCGAAGGTTTAGTAGAGCAATTCAGGTTTCTAATTTTACTGGGCACCTTGACCGCTTTAGTTCCCTATCTCTTTACTTCAGCTGCCTATGTTAGTATCCTTCTGGAGAAAAAGCTGCCTTCACAACCTTGGTTGGGAATATATGGTATGGGAAGTTTGGCTTTTTCTTACTCCCTATGGGCCATATTCGGGGCGGGGGAAAAGGCTGTTTTTTGGGGATTTATTTTATTGATGGTAGGAATACCCTTTTACGTATTCGTGAAATGGAGAAATAAAGATTCTACATAATAATAATAATTCGATGGAATATACCTGTCAATCTGAATACAAAAAATTGGAATTCGTACTCATCAAAACCGCAGAGGAATCGTTTATTGATGAGGAGAAGCTAAAAAAAGAATGGGCTGAACTTAATTACCTTTCTAAACCGGATCTGACCAGGGCAAAAGAGGAGTATAAGGCTTTCAAAAGTTTGCTATCTAAAGAAGTGCCAGACATAAGTTGCTTCCCAAAATCTGAATTAGTTACTATAGATTCCATCT
>CBDTVZ010000412.1:0-2325 GCA_965363995.1 uncultured Eudoraea sp. | reverse complement strand
AATAATTTCTCCTCCCATGATATTTAGTTTTTAATGGATTAAATAATTTGTTCATGGTGTATGACGGTTTTTTTTTTAAGATGGTTACAGGAAATGAAGTTTTTTTTGCTATTTTAAGTAACCAGGATGCTGTAAAACGCGTCTAATTCAGCAAATGAGCCAAAAATCAGACGAATACTTTATAAAAAGGGTTTTAGGAGGGGAAAGTAATGCCTTTTCGTTCTTGGTGGATAAGTATAAACATATGGTGTTTACACTGGCATTAAGAATTTCAAAAAACCGGGAGGACTCGGAGGAAATAGCGCAGGATACTTTTTTAAAAGCCTATGTAGCGTTAAAAGATTTTAAAGGTGATTCCAAGTTTTCCACTTGGTTATATAAGATAACATACTATAGAAGTCTGGACTATTTAAAAAATAGCAAAAGACAAGTAAAAACTACCATTATAGATATTTCAGAAGAATATAATATAGCATCGATGGATAATGCCTTAGATGGACTTGAAGTAAAAGAGCGAGCAGAAATAATAAAACATGCAATTCAGGAACTGCCTGCTGATGATGCTGTTTTGATTACTTTATATTATTTTGAAACACTTTCAATGAATGAAATATCAAAGGTGATGGGGATTCCTGCGAATACCATTAAAGTGAGACTGTTTAGGGGTAGGAAACGTTTAGCAAAAATTTTGGAAAATAATTTGGAATTTGAAAATATACAAAGTTATGGAAGATACTAATGAAAAACGACTTGATGATTTTGTGAAGAAAGTTGTAAATAGTACAGGTCTTGAGTCACCATCTATTGATTTTACCAAAAATATTATATCAAAAATAGCAGCTCAGGAGGCCAAAAACACTGCAACTGTATACCGGCCTTTGATTTCCAAAACAAGCTGGATGATTGTGGCCACCATTACTTTATTACTATTTGGCTTTATATTTTTTGGAAAATTGGACCTTACTATTAGCTGGTTGCCTGATATTAATCTAGTGGCTTTAAATAAAATTGGATTTATGGATGTTTTGTCACAATTACATCTGCCTAATACAGTAGTTTACTCCCTTATTGGAATAATGTTGTTTTTTTATGTGCAGATAATTTTTTTGAAAGGACATCTGGAAAGTAGATTTACTTTAAATTGATTCTTGATGATAAGATTCTCAATTTATTAAATTGTCTAAATCGGCAAATACGAATAGGCCCAGTACATAAGTGCGAATTGTATTGGGATTCTTAGCAGCAGGATCCATCTTGGTATTCCTGCAGAGGCTTTTTTTCCGGATAACATATAAAAATGTACAGTAAGGAATATGGCTAGCATTATTATTATTCCATATATAGACGGATCTTTAAGTTTAGGCAACAACAGGCTAATTCCCAATGCTATTTCCGCAATTCCACTTAAACCTACCAAAAGTTTGTGATTGGGAAGATACCCGGGCATAATGCGGAGGTAGGCTTGTGGTTTTATAAAATGCATAATACCTGCCAGGATATACATTAAGGACATTAGCAGAAAATGCCAGGTATAAATCATTTACTTTGAAATAACAGATAATCAAAATTAAAAAACCTCACAGGCCACCCGAAATTATCTTATTGATAATCTATGTGCACCTGTGAAGTTTTCAATGAACATGAAATTTATGCAGTTTCGGGAATCTCTAATTAGATCACCTATTTAATCATCTCGTAACTTCGGCCAATAAACTTAGTCAGTTCTTCTCCCTTGAGGAGTCCTTTTGATAATCGGGCAAGATCCAAAGACTGATTTATTAATCGATCTCTTTTTTTAGCCGTCTTTGTTCCAAGAATCTCACTTACTAATGGATGATTTATATTTACTATTAAATTGTACATTTCTGGCATATTCCCCATGCCAAACATTCCACCTCCTCCGGTTTGCTGCATTTCCTTCATTCGCCTCATAAACTCCGGTTCAGTAATGATAAAAGGAGAAGCCTCGCTATCCATGGCTTCCAATTGCACAGTGTAACCTTTATCGGCAGTTACACCTTCTATATTAGCCTTTAATTGCTCCTTCTCTTCATCAGACAATTTGCTTATTTGTGTATCTTCCTTTTTGATCAGATTATCCAGATGATCGGCATCTACCCTGGCAAAAGATAATTTCTCATTTGAGGTTTCTAATTTTTGCATCAGATGCGGTATAATAGGTGAATCAAGAAGTAACACTTCAAAACCTTTGGCTTTGGCGGCTTCAATATAACTATGTTGTGACTCCTTATCCGATGCATATAGCACTACCAATTTGTCATCTTTATCTGTTTGAAGTGCCTTAATTTTTTCTTTCAACTCTTC
>CBDTVZ010000411.1:0-2331 GCA_965363995.1 uncultured Eudoraea sp. | reverse complement strand
TTTAGAATCTATTTTGGAATATTTTGGGGAAAAGAAGGTGCTTACAAAAATAAACCACGCGAATCTCCATGGTCTATGACTATTCCCCTTTTAATATTAGCCTTTTTAAGTATAGTTGGTGGGTTTATTCCATTTAGTGAATTTATTAGTGCAGATCAAGCTGGGTTTGAAACTCATATGAATTATCCATTAGCTGCCATTGCAGTATTTGCCGGACTCATTGGAATTGGTCTTTCCTGGCTATTTTATAAAAAAGAAAATGAACTGGCAGATAAATTTGCAAATCGTTTAGGAGTACTCTTTACATGGGCTTTTCATAAGTTCTATTTTGATGAACTCTATCTGTTTGTCACCAAAAAAATAATGTTCAATATTATTGCAAGGTCCGCAGCAAGATTTGACAAAAAATATGTGGACGGAACAATGGTCGGAATTGGAAATCAAACTGTTAATACATCTGAGAATATTAAAGGTTTGCAGTCTGGTAAGGTCCAGGATTATGCTTTGGCATTTATTGCAGGAGCTGTCGTAATTGCTATTATATTCATCTATATATGGACAAATTAAATTAATAATATGGATATTTTATCCCTTTTTATTTTAGTGCCTGCATTAACTGTTTTGGTTTTGATTTTTACAAAAAATCTAAAACAGGCCAGAGTGGTTGCTTTGACCGGAAGTCTTGTTCAGCTGGGAATGGCAATTAACCTATTGTTTTCTTATATCAAAGAGAGGGAGATAAATGAAGCCATTATGGTTTTTACAAAAGATGTGATTTGGTTCAAGAACTTCAATATTCATTATAATATTGGGGTTGATGGGATTTCCGTGGCGCTTTTGTTATTGACAGCGATTGTTGTGCTGGCCGGAGTCTTTATTTCCTGGAAAATGGAAGACCTACCTAAAGAGTTTTTCATATCACTAATTGTGCTTTCTATTGGTGTTTATGGCTTCTTTATTTCCATGGACCTCTTCACAATGTTTGTATTCTTTGAGATCGCGGTTATCCCTATGTATTTACTTATAGGTATATGGGGTACCGGCCCACGGGAATTCTCAGCAATGAAACTAACACTTATGCTTATGGGTGCATCGGCTGTACTTCTTGTTGGGATTTTGGGCATTTATTTTAACTCAAATGCAGATGGAGGCGCATTGACATTTAACATCCTGGAAATAGCCAAAGTAAATATTCCTGTAGAAGCACAAAGGTTATTCTTCCCGATTACTTTTATCGGCTTTGCAGTAATTGGAGCTTTATTCCCATTCCATACCTGGTCTCCTGACGGTCATGCTTCGGCCCCTACTGCAGTTTCTATGTTGCATGCGGGAGTCCTTATGAAACTCGGTGGATATGGTGTTTTTAGAGTAGCTATCTTCTTGTTGCCAGAGGGAGCATTGCACTGGTCATGGTTCTTTATTATTTTGTCTGCCTTTGGTGTCATTTATGGAGCATTTGCAGCTATTAAACAGACAGATTTAAAGTATATTAATGCGTATTCCTCCGTGAGCCATTTAGGACTGGTATTATTTGCATTGCTTATGTTAAATAAAACAGCCTGGAATGGCGCCATTCTGCAATCACTCTCACATGGTTTTATGACAGCACTTTTCTTTGCTTTAATAGGAATGATTTACGGAAGAACGCATACTCGTGATGTCACCAAATTAGGAGGACTATTAAAGGTGATTCCTTTTATATCGGCAGTCTATGTTATTGCCGGTTTAGCCTCATTGGGGTTGCCTGGTTTTAGTGGTTTTGTTGCTGAAATGAACATCTTCGTAGGTGCCTTTGAACATGACGATATCTTTTATAGAATTGCTACTGTGATAGCTGTCTCTGCTATTGTAGTGACCGCTGTATATATATTACGCGTTGTGGGCATCATGTTAATGGGCCCTGTAAAAAATGAAGCCTACTTAAATCTTGAACGAGTACGATGGTATGAAAAACTAGGAATTTTATTACTGCTTTTACCAATAATAGCCATTGGCGTTGCGCCACTGTGGTTAAGCGAAATGATCCTGAAAAGTCTGGATCCGTTTTTAAAAGGAGTTTTATAACCTGAAAATTAAATAACCAAAAATGAATTTTAGCAGCTTTTTATTAATGAGACAAGAAATTGCTTTACTGGCAATTATCCTGCTTCTGGTTATAGCCGAGATTTTTATCCCAAAACACAAAAAAGTAAGCATAATACACCTTGTCATATTTTTGTTTGGTATACACACCATTGTCGGATTTTTTGAGATTGATGAAAGTAATTTATTTGGAGGAATGTTTCGCACCAACCACCTGATTCATTTTTTTAAAAACGTATTGAACATCGG
>CBDTVZ010000410.1:0-2340 GCA_965363995.1 uncultured Eudoraea sp. | reverse complement strand
AGCCCATTGAAAATATATATAGGTTGTGCCAAATGGAATCGGCAGGAACTTAAAAATTTTTATCCTCGTGGAACAAAGGAAGAATTACCATATTACAGCAGTCAATTTAATTGTATAGAACTCAATGCCACCTTTTACCGCATATTCCCCATTGAACAATATGCTACCTGGTACGATACAGTTCCAGATACCTTTAAGTTTTTCCCTAAGGTTGTTCAAAATGTAAGCCACCTGAGACGCTTAAACGACATGGCATACCCTGCATTGGACAACTTTCTAATAGCAACGGCAGGCTTCAAAGATAAATTAGGAACAGTATTTTTACAATTACATCCCAACTTCGGCCCCAAAAACTGGGATAGGGTAGTGCGGTTAGTTAATTACTGGCCCAAAGAATTTCCTCTTGCTTTGGAATTCAGGCAAACAGATTGGTTTAATGATGAGAATGTTGCCAATGAGCTCTATAATTTATTGGAAGAAAAGAATATTGCCAACGTTTTGGTAGATACAGCCGGAAGAAGGGATATTATGCATATGCGACTCACTAATAACGAGGCATTTGTTCGTTTTGTTGGAGCCAATCATAAAAGTGATTATCACCGTCTGGAGGAATGGGTAGAAAGGCTTTGGGAATGGCATACTTTGGGACTTAATAACATCCATTTTTTTATTCATCAGAACATGGAGCTGGAATCTCCTTTGTTGTCTGCTTTCTTTATAAGGAAGATAAATGAAAAATTCAGGGTTAACCTCAATGTGCCAATAACCCTTTCTCATATATCTAATTAATAGTCAAGAAATAAGAATCAGAATTACAATATACTTTTCCCTAAGGCACTATGATAATTAAACATAATTTTTCAATACAGGAAGGTTCTTTTTCAAGGAATTGCAATCATAATGTTTCTTGAGAAGAATATGGGTTTCATGAATTCCGGCCTGCTTATCAGATTCAGTTAGAGGCTCATTCACATAATTGGAAAAAAAAGAAAGAAGAAGGGCAACGAAGTATTTGCTGATTGTCTGCATGATGAAATTTGTTTAGGTTTATTAAATCTATTCAATTTCACCCCTCGCAAAAAAGTAATTAAGAAAAGTTTATTGCAAGCTTAACATTATTTATAATTCATCCCTAATTATTTGTTAACACATTTGCCTTTATCAGACATATATAGCAATCTAATTCCATTTCAGTCCTAAATCAAAAACTTAGTTAAAACTATACACAAATGCTTCTCAGTGGGTTCACTTTTTAAGAGAGCTTGCATATTCCTGAACCTCATCCAGTACTCTTAGCAAATTACCTCCCCATAATTTTTCAATATCGGATTCAGAGTATCCCCTTTTTACTAATTCTAAAGTAACATTAAAGGTTTCGGAAGCATCCGACCATCCTTTAATGCCACCACCGCCATCGAAGTCAGAGCTTATTCCTACATGGTTTATCCCAATCAGGTCAACCATATAGTCAATATGGTCCACAAAGTCAGATACATCCACTTCCGGAGGTGCATCACTCCTTTTAGCAACCAGAGTTCTTGCTCTTCCGGTTACTTTGGGATAGTTATTTAAATAGTCATTCTGTTGTTTTTCTGTTAGCGTCTTAAATGCAGATCTTTCAAACCATTCTATGTCCATGGAATCCGCGACTTGCTTATAAAATTGTTTCATATAATTTGATCTGGTGTCGTGTTTATCGCTATTTAAATAGGCATCCAGTGCCACTGTTTGGACGACCCCGCCATTTTCTTTGAGTAATTTTAATTGTTCATCATCTAAATTTCTGCTGTGATCACATAGCGCACGTGCAGAAGAATGGGAAGCTATTATGGGAGCTTTGGATAAGGAAACAATCTGAATCATAGATTCCTTTGAAATATGTGATATATCAATCATAATTCCCAACCTATTCATCTCATATACAGCTTTTTTACCCAGATCACTTAAACCATTATATAGCCATATGTTGTCCTCTTCTCCTGTATTAGAATCACAAAATTGACTATGGCCATTGTGGGCAAGGGAGATATACCTAGCTCCCAATTTTTGATATTGTTCAAATTTGGATAGATCCTCGCCAATAGGATATGCATTTTCCACACCAATCATGGCTATCTTCTTGCCAGATTGATGAATATTCCTAACCTCTTCGGAAGTTCTGGCAAGATCAATTTCTCCAGAACCAAGAGTATCACACAAACGGTGAATAGCTTTAAATTTGGCAATCGCATTTGCCTCTGCCTTAGCATAACCATCAGGGTTTAAGGAATCCTGACCTGTATACACAATAAACCATGCCACATCTAATCCTCCCGCCTTCATTTTAGGTAAATTAACCTG
>CBDTVZ010000409.1:0-2355 GCA_965363995.1 uncultured Eudoraea sp. | reverse complement strand
TACTTAATTTACCTTTTCCTTCAGGCTTCATGATTAATGGCAGATGTGCAAATTTAGGGGCCTGCCATCCGAAAGCATCGTATAATTGTGTATGCAGGGCCAATGAAGGCAACCATTCTTCGCCGCGGATGACGTGACTTATCTCCATAAGATGATCGTCAACAATATTGGCCAGATGATAGGTGGGCATTCCATCGCTTTTGAATAATACTTTATCATCTAATATGTTGGAGTCAATCTTTATATCACCTCTGATGATGTCTGTTAAATGCAATTCTTCATCTTCTGGATTATAAAAACGGATAACATAATTTTCTTCATTAGCCAACCTGGTTTGGACTTCCTCGGGGGGGAGAGAAAGAGAATTATTTAGTTTTAATCGATTGTGCCAATTATAAATAAACGTTTTACCCCTACTCTCATGGTCCTTCCGGTGAGAATCGAGACTCTCGGCCGAGTCAAATGCATAATAAGCCTTTCCGTTAGAAATGAGTTGATCGGCGTATTTCTTGTAAAGCAATTTACGTTCGTTTTGTCTGTATGGGCCATGGTCTAGTTCTTTTCCCGGACCTTCGTCAAAAGGTAAGCCACACCAGTTTAAGGCATCTATGATATATTTTTCTGCACCTTCAACATAGCGATTTTGATCAGTATCTTCTATTCTGAGAATAAAATCCCCATTGTTTTGTTTAGCGAAAAGATAATTATAGAGGGCAGTTCTAACCCCGCCTATATGTAGAGGACCCGTTGGACTTGGAGCAAACCGAACACGAACTTTTTTAGTCATTAAGATAAAGTTTGGCGACAAAGATAGTTGTTAAAAAAGGACAATAAAACAAATTATAAACTTGCTTCTTTCATTTCATCAGGTATTCTGGGATTCATTACACTAAACCATAATGGAGGTAGAAATGAAAGGACCATGGAAGTTGGATAACCAAAGGGCATCTGGGGTGAACTATCATGATAATCCAAAATCTGGTATTTTTTGGATGATTTAAAGTGGTGGTCGCTATGTCTCGTCAATTCATATAAAATGATGCGGCCCATTACATGATTACTGTTCCAGGAATGAACTTCGCGTACTCGCTCATAACGTCCTGAGGGTAGTTTTTTTCTAATCAAACCATAGTGTTCTATATAATTAACGGTTTCAAGCAGCAAAAAACCTACTAAAGCTGCTAAGATGGCATATATTAAAACTGAATACCCAAAAAAGTAGTAGATAAGACTTAAATGTGCAAACTGTATTAAGGTATACCACAGCATATCATTATACAAGGAGAAGATACCCCTGTTCTCGGATCGCAGCAATTTTCCCTGAATAACCCAGGCATTTATGTATTGTCGGGTAACAGAGGTTAGCCAAAATGAATATACCGATTGGTTGTATTTAGCTGTCGCAGGATCTTCCTTTGTTGCCGCGTGAAGATGATGCCCATAGTTATGTTCAATGTAGAAATGCATATATAAAGACGGAAGAAGTAATAGCTTACCCAAAAAGCGTTCGATACCATTCATCCGGTGACCTAATTCATGTGCCACGTTTATGCCATTCGTCCCTAGAACAATTCCCATAGATACAATAATTCCTACTAATTCATAGGTTTCGTACGAGCTGGTGGCAAGTTCGTGTAGTGAAAAGTAAAACAGCCCAAAAACTAAAGGAATATTTAAATAAAGCAACCAGTCAAAAAGCTTGTTTTTTAGTCTGGTTTCTCTTTCATTTCCTTCAAAGTTTGAAGTATTTACAGGAAGCAGTAACTCCAAAGCCGGGATCAACAAAAATGCATATACGGGCGTGATAAAACTCCAATATCCCTTGAAGTAAATTCCAATAAAGGCGGAAATTGGTATAGTAAATGCCGCGAGGTACTTTAAATCTTTCATTCACTACTTTTTAACAAATATTTGAGGCAAAAATCTAGCTTAACAGGTATCTTGGTATTAAATATAGCAGAATTTGAGCAGTTATGATAAGATATTAGACAAACTAAATAAGTTTAGTCGCAAGTATTATACGAAGATGTTAATAAAAGGCGGGTTGCTTTTTTTAGCTTTTGGTGTGCTATATTTTATGGTAATACTTGGAATAGAATACTTTTTGTGGCTTAATTCAGAAGGTCGTTTTATTTTGTTATTACTGTTTTTAGTAGTTGAGGCATTCTTACTATATCATTATATTGCAATTCCCTTATTCTATTTGTTAAAACTTAAAAAAGGAATAAGCAATAAAGAAGCTTCACTATTAATCGGTAAACACTTCGGGGAAATTGGGGATAAATTATACAATCTGCTTGATTTAGCTGGGGATAATGATAAATCTGAACTTTTACTGGCAAGCATCCAACAGCG
>CBDTVZ010000408.1:0-2381 GCA_965363995.1 uncultured Eudoraea sp. | reverse complement strand
TACCATTTTATTTTATTTTTATAGAACACGAGTGTGAGTGTTCAGTTGTCAATTATTTATTTAAACTATAATTATTCTACACCACCTTTTGCCTTATCCTGCCAATCTTTCAATTCATCCCAGTTTCCATCAGCAGCCATTTTTGCCTGTTTTGGCCAAGAATCTGGATCTAAATGCGCCATTCTGGAACTCGCTTCAGTCAGGATTTCCTTTATTTTTTCCGCATTTGTTTTAGCTAATTTCGCATATGAATCAACACCTGCCTTGGTAAGTGCTTCAGCGGCTTTTGGGCCAATACCTTCAATCTTTGTAAGATTGTCAGAGTCCACTTTTACTGTTTTTTTAACTGCCGCTTTTTCCTTTTTCTCGGTTACCGGTGCAACATCTTCTTTTGTTTGCTTAGGAGTATCTTTTTCTACAACAGCTTCAGCTTTTTCTTCTTTAGGTGCTTTAACAACTGCAACTTTTTCTTCCTCTACTTTTTCTGTAACTGCTGTTTCGGCTTTGGCAGTAGCTTCTTCAGAGCCACCTTCTTTTTCAGATTGTTTTTCAGATTTACGCTCTTCCAGGCCAGCTGCAATTGCATTTGTAACTTCCGTTAATATAACATCGATAGATTTCGACGCATCATCATTAGAAGGAATTACATAATTAATGGGTCTTGGATCTGAGTTGGTATCCACCATGGCAAATATGGGGATATTCAATTTTTGGGCCTCTTTTACGGCAATATGCTCACGCATAGTATCTACAATAAACAAGGCGCCAGGTAAACGTGTCATATCAGATATAGAGCCAAGATTCTTTTCTAATTTAGCACGAAGACGATCTACCTGCAAACGTTCTTTTTTAGAAAGGGTCATAAATGTTCCATCTTTCTTCATCCTATCAATGAAAGCCATTTTCTTTACAGCCTTTCTAATAGTCACAAAGTTGGTCAACATACCACCGGGCCATCTTTCTGTGATGTATGGCATGTTTACGTTGGATACTTTCTCAGCAACAATATCTTTTGCCTGTTTCTTAGTGGCGACAAATAAGATCTTCCTGCCAGAGGCCGCAATTTTAGACAAGGCTTCATTAGCCTCTTCCAATTTAGCAACCGTTTTATATAAATTGATTACGTGAATTCCATTCCGCTCCATGTAGATGTAGGGAGCCATATTCGGATTCCATTTTCGTGTAAGGTGTCCAAAGTGCACACCTGCTTCTAATAATTCTTTAACTTCAGCTTTCTTAGCCATTTTTAATACTTAGTTTACGTTCTTTTGAATTAGCAATGTTGAAGTGGTATTCCTTCTCAGCGGAAAGCCTCCAACATTTAGATGCTAAACTAAATTTAATCTTAATCTGCTTTTACAGATACCTTATATAAAAGTAACTTACAGTTTTAGATTTTTAATTGTCTCCTTAACAAGAGACTTTCAATGAACTTGGGTTAAAATCCTGAATTCATTCCAGGACTATATCTATTTTTATCGTTTCGAGAATTGGAATTTCTTTCTTGCTTTTTTCTGACCAAACTTTTTACGCTCAACCATTCTAGGGTCCCTTGTAAGCAATCCTTCAGGTTTTAAAAATACCCTGTTTTCGGCCTCAATCTCACACAGAGCTCTTGACAAAGCCAGGCGTACGGCTTCTGCCTGACCTGTAATCCCACCTCCGTAAACATTAACTTTCACATCATAATTGTCCACGGTATTGGTTAAAGCAAAAGGTTGTTTTACTTTATACTGTAAAGTAGCTGTAGAGAAATAATCTTCTAATGTTCTTTTATTAACGGTAATGTTGCCTTTTCCTTCTGACATATAAACGCGTGCAACAGCCGTTTTTCTTCTGCCTATTTTATGAATTATATCCATCTAATTAAGGTCATTTAAGTTAATTGCCTTTGGTTTTTGTGCTTCCTGATCATGATCAGTTCCAGCATAAACTCTTAAGTTTCTAAACATTTCAGCCCCCAATTTGTTTTTAGGAAGCATCCCTTTTACTGCTTTTTCAATGATACTAGCAGGATTTTTCTCTAAGAGTTCCCTGGCAGTGGTTGATCTTTGACCTCCGGGATATCCCGTGTACCTAGTGTAGGTCTTGTCTTCCCATTTATTGCCGCTAAGTTGAATTTTCTCCGCGTTCACAATAACAACATTGTCCCCGCAATCAACGTGTGGCGTAAAATTTGGTTTGTATTTACCTCTTAAAATTTTTGCCACTTTAGAAGCAAGACGTCCTAATGTTTGGCCCTCAGCATCAACTAATAACCACTGCTTTTCAACAGTATTCTTATTAGCAGATTTGGTCTTGTAGCTTAATGTATCCACTACTTTTTTTTTTATTAATTAAACACTTCAATCCCGTTTAACGGGCTGCAAATGTACAACTAT
>CBDTVZ010000407.1:0-2393 GCA_965363995.1 uncultured Eudoraea sp. | reverse complement strand
TATCATTCGAAAAAATGACCATTTTTTTAACAATTCTTTTTATTCTTATACTTTTGAATGCTGCACTTTTATTTTTTAGCGTATCTAATGCTGGACAGAGAGTGAATAAGTTAAAGAAAAGTATTTCAGAGCAGTCGTTAAGCAAAATTTATCCTCTGGATTTAAATCGAACCAATTACAAAAAAGCAATTTAGTTTTTTACCTTTAGGGTATGAAACAGTTTTTACTTGTTTTTATTGGGGGTGGGTTTGGTAGTTTTCTTCGTTTTATTATTGGCAAAACCTTCAACGATTATTTTCATAATTTCTACCTTGGCACATTCCTGGTTAATATTATTGGTTGCCTGATAATTGGTTTTATTCTGGGTACATCAATGAAAGGAAATCTTCTTTCAAAAGATCAAATCCTGATTCTATCTACCGGCTTTTGCGGTGGATTTACTACTTTTTCTGCATTTACTTTAGAAAATCACGGATTGCTTCAATCCGGCGAATTACTGCACTTTTCCTTTTATACTTTAAGCAGTATTACAGTTGGTGTTCTGGCTGTTGTCATGGGACTTTGGCTTTCCAGATTACTATGAATACCGATGGTATTTAAGTGCTATTTGCCTTATTAACAGTAATTTATAAGCCTCTTCATAATTGAAATAATAAGCAGGTTTTTTACTTTCCTACAAACTTAGTTAATACTCCCTCACAAAATCATCATATAAACATATATTTATGTTTTTAATATCATACCCTTAAATTTAAGGGGGTCTAATTCATATATTTATAATAATTGTATAACTACCCCCTCTTTTTTTAGGGTGTTAATTATTTTAATATATATTTGCGGCGATCAACAATAAAATATACAAATGAAAAAAGTTGAAGCAATTATTAGAAAATCCAAATTTGATGATGTGAAAAATGCACTTCATGAAATTGAGGTAAACTTCTTTAGTTACTGGGATGTAACTGGAGTAGGCAATGAAAAACAAGGACATGTCTATCGAGGTATTTCATACAGTACCACAGACATTCAAAGAAGGTATCTGGAAATTGTTGTGTCTGAAGAGTTTCTCGAAAGAACGGTAAACACAGTACTGGAAGCCGCCTACACAGGAAATGTAGGTGATGGTAAGGTCTTTGTTTCAGATGTCCTTCAAGCTTACAGAATAAGAACCAAGGAAAATGGCCAGGCCGGAATTAACTAAAAAGCAACTAACTAATACTTAAAAGAAATGGAAGCAGGATTATTTACAGCTAATAATGTTTGGATGATGGTATGTACCGCCCTTGTATTTTTTATGCATACAGGGTTCGCCTTTTTAGAAATTGGCCTCACCAGAGAAAAAAACACAATTAATATACTTTTTAAAAACATCTTTATTATTACAGCAGGACTACTATTGTATTATATAGGTGGTTTTAATTTAATGTATCCCGGATTTGAAGAAGGTTCGATGGGTATTTTCGAATTTGCCGGTTTTGGTATTGACCCCCCGGCAAATGGGATGACAGCTGAATACGCAGATGGAGGTTACACCTGGTGGACAGATTTTCTGTTCCAGGGAATGTTTGCAGCCACAGCGGCAACAATAGTTTCAGGAGCGGTTGCCGAGCGTATTAAAATAGGCCCTTTTATGATTTTCACAATCATCTACGTAGGCCTTATATATCCCATAGCGGGTTCCTGGCAGTGGGGTGGCGGATTCCTATCCACCTTAGGTGGAGAAGATGGTGGCTTTTATGATTTTGCAGGTTCAACTCTGGTACATTCCGTTGGTGGATGGGGCGCTTTAATAGCCATTTACCTTTTGGGAGCCAGAATTGGTAAATTTGGTAAGGATGGGAAAGCAAATGCTATCCCGGGCCATAGTATTCCAATGGCGACAGCGGGTGTCTTAATCCTATGGTTGGGCTGGTTTGGATTTAACGGAGGTTCTGTTTTATCTGCAGACCCGGCTAGTACGTCTCTTGTTCTTGTGACTACTTGTTTGGCCGCAGCGGCTGGTGGTGTTGCAGCCGCAGCATTATCTACTATTATGTATAAGAATATGGACCTAACTATGTTCCTCAACGGTATTTTGGGAGGCCTGGTAGGTATCACAGCAGGTGCCGATCTAATGTCGCCGACCGAGGCGGTAATTATAGGTCTTATAGCTGGTGTGATTATTGTATTAGGAGTGGCTTTTATTGACAAGATTCGATTAGATGATCCTGTTGGAGCAGTTACGGTACACCTTATATGTGGCATCTGGGGAACTCTTGCAGTAGGCATATTTGGTGATTTGGCCGGAGGGCAACAGTTGATATATCAATTAACCGGAGTTGTTTCAGTGGGAGCATTTTGCTGTATCTCGGCCTTCATAATCATTTTTACACTTAAGAAAACAGTAGGAATAA
>CBDTVZ010000406.1:0-2402 GCA_965363995.1 uncultured Eudoraea sp. | reverse complement strand
TCCATTGCTTTTCTGTAAACCGGTAAGGTTCTTAAGTTCTTGTAGGGCATTTTCTTTTTTAGCAAAAATTCTAGAATAAAGTTACGTCCAAATTTTAGATATCTTATTTAAAATATAAAGCAATTTCGTATTTTAGCTTTATAAATAATATTAAATAAGACAATTTACTTTGAATAACAAGATAGATGACTTAAACTGGCGCATCCTTAAACTCCTGCAGGAGAATTCAAGGCTGTCGTTGTCCAAGATTGGAAGGGAAGTGGGGCTTACTCCCCCGGCAGTGGCGGAGCGTGTTAAAAAAATGGAAGACCTTGGAATTCTCGAAGGTTTTAATGCAAAAGTATCGTATACCCTGGCAGGTTACCAACTAAAGGCCATTATTACATTAAGAGCTTTTATGGGTAAATTGAAGCCTTTTCTTGAGATGGTTAAAACCCTGGAGGAAGTTATAAATTGTTACCGGATTACGGGTGATGAGAATATTATAATGGAGGTAGTTCTTAAGGATCAGACTCATTTGGAAAGATTAATTGATGAACTCATTAGATATGGGGAAACGAGAACGCATATTATTCTGTCTGATGTGGTTTCTGATGCGCCAATTAAGCGACTTAAGCAGTAATGATTGAATCCGTAATATTACAAAAAAGAAAACTCTGTTGTTAACTGAATTAAATTTAAAGTAAGTAATTTAGTTCAGAATTTATACACTTTCTAGACGTTTGAATTAAAATATTATCTATTCAACAGCATTTTATAACTGGACATCCGGATTTAGGAAATAAATAGTTTTGAATATTTGTTGTTGAGGGATTTAATTACTTAATTTAACTTATAGGTCAATAAGTGTGTATTAACTATTCGTTATTCACTTTGTAAGGTTTTCAGTATAACTTTGAGCATTTGTAGAATTCTCAACTATTTTGGCCAGGTTTTTGATTATTTCAGAAATATGAAGCGAGTTTTATTTCTTCTTTTATTTGTATGCCTGGCTTATACAGGCAATTCACAAATAAAGCAAGTAGTATTTAGAAAGGGAAGGATTATAGATTCTATCCGCATCAACGATTCAATCTCCGAAACATATAAATTATATCTTCCAAAAAAGTTTGATGGTCTGGGTACCTGGCCGATCATATTTGTTTTTGATATGGATGGCAAAAATAGTCAGGCGTTAAATATTTTTAAGGAAGCCGCAGAAGAAAACGGATATCTACTTGCTTCGTCTAACAATATTAGCGATACACTTTCAATTTCTGAAAATGTTTTAATAGCGAGTAGGATGTTTCAGGAAGTTGCGGCACTTTTGCCTGTGAATAATAATAGAATTTATACTGCCGGGTTTTCATCCGGAGCAAAATTTGCATCTTTAGTGCCCTTTTTTATTAAGCAGGTAAATGGAGTGATATCATGTGGATCATTCGTGGCAAGTGTTGAATTATTAGACGATAAATATCCTTTTCATTTTATAGGAATTGTTGGCATTGAGGATTACAATTACACTCAAATGTTAGAGGGTAGGGAATTGTTGAATAAAATGAAATTCCCCAATAATTTATTGGTGTTTGATGGCGGTGATCGATGGTCAGATTATAGCCTTATAGACAAGGCATTAAAAATACTTACACTTTCGGCTATAGCTAAAGGGAATGTCGCTAAAAATGATGAATTTGTCATGAATAATTATCGCCAAAATTTAGCTGAGCTACAAAAGCTATTAGATTCGAATCAGATGTTACCGGCTAATAATCTCCTCAATGAAATCATTTCTGTTTACAGACCACACCTTGAAGTTGATTCATTAAGAGAGAAGCAGAAAAATCTAATAAAAGATAAGTCCTATAAAGCTCAAAGACGACTTTTTAATAATGTTCTTCTTCGGGAATTATTTATAAAAGAAGATTATAACTATAATTTAATTGATGATTTATCTGCTCTGAATTACAATAATCTGGGATGGTGGAATTATCAGATGACGGAACTCAAAAAATATGATAATAAGCCGGATCTTTTTGAACGACAAATGGGAAAACGATTATTAGGATATCTCAATGCACTTATCGAAGATAACATAGATGTTGAAATGGAGTATCCGGTAGTTAATGATGAGGCACTAAGTTTTCTCTGGATGTTGAAAACTATTACAGAACCTAAGGCCTATGATTATTACTTAAAAATTATATCTGATAGTTCTAAATACGAAGATTTTGGTACGGCCTTATTTTATCTGGAAGAATTGTTAAAAAATGGTTATGAGGATAAGAACCGCCTATATTCATTAGAGAATACGGCACTATTGAGAATTATGCCCGAGTTCAATACTATAGTAAATAAGTACCTAAAGGGATCTCGTTATGATGCCATTATTGAGGAATAGATTTTGGAATTAAATTAAGGTCCCA
>CBDTVZ010000405.1:0-2406 GCA_965363995.1 uncultured Eudoraea sp. | reverse complement strand
ATGAACTGCGTAAACATAAAAATGTTGATAGAGCCATGGCGAGCGACCTTATGGGAGATATCTCCTATTTTGGGACAATGATGGTCTACAAAGGAGACGCGGACGGCATGGTTTCAGGGGCTGTCCATACAACGCAACATACAATCAGACCGGCACTTCAGTTAATTAAAACCAAACCTAATGTGTCTATCGTTTCTTCGGTATTTTTTATGTGTCTTGAAGATCGGGTTTCGGTTTATGGGGACTGTGCGATAAATCCGAATCCGAATGCAGAACAATTAGCCGAAATTGCAATTACATCTGCCGCCACTAGTTTGGCATTCGAAATAGACCCCAAAATTGCTATGCTTTCTTATTCTTCCGGAACTTCTGGTTCGGGAGCCGATGTAGAAAGGGTACGCGAAGCTACGGAGCTTGTCAAAAAAAGAGCGCCTTATCTTAAAGTTGAAGGTCCTATCCAATACGATGCTGCAGTAGACAAAAATGTAGGTAAAACTAAAATGCCTGACTCAGAAGTAGCGGGACAAGCAAGCGTTTTTATTTTCCCTGATCTTAACACGGGTAATAATACCTACAAAGCAGTTCAGCGAGAAACCGGTGCCCTGGCTATTGGACCAATAATTCAGGGATTAAACAAACCTGTAAATGATCTCAGCAGGGGGAGTACAGTTAACGATATATTTAATACAGTTATTATAACTGCCATCCAGGCCCAGGCATTATAATTTTATCATTTCAATGAATATTCTAATTATTAATACAGGGAGTTCTTCAATAAAGTTTCAGCTAATGCATATGCCATCTGAAAGCGTTTTGTGCTCTGGTATGGTAGACAGAATAGGACTGGAAAATGGAAATTTGAAGTATGCAAAGACTGATTACGAAACTAACGAAATACTCCAGTTTTCAACTCACAGAAAAGGGCTTAAGCGGGTTATAGAATTGCTTTTGGATCCTGTTATTGGGGCCATAAGCGACGTAAACGAGATAGATGCCGTGGGACACAGGGTAGTCCATGGCGGAACTACTTTTTCTGAAACTACAATTATTACCCGGGAAGTAAAAGATAAGATTGGAGATTTGAGTCAGTTGGCTCCATTGCATAATCCTCATAATCTGGAAGGGATATTGATTGCTGAAGAGTTATTTCCAAATGCCAAACAGGTTGCGGTCTTTGATACCGCCTTTCATCAAACTATTCCATTGAAGGCTCGTAAATACGCAATACAGGATGAATTTTATACGGATCACGGAATACAGCTTTACGGCTTCCACGGCACGAGTCATAAATACGTAACAGAAAGGGCCATTAGCTTTTTGGATAAAAACGCAGCAAAGATTATTAGTATTCATTTAGGTAACGGCTGCAGTATTACTGCCGTCCAAAATGGAAAAAGTACGGACCATAGTTTAGGCTTTGCTCCCTCAAATGGACTTATAATGGGCTCCAGAAGTGGGGACATTGATCATTCCATAATTTTTTATCTTGTAAATACACTGGGTTACAGTTTGCAGGAAGTAAATGATTTGCTCAATAAGAAAAGTGGAATGCTGGGACTTACCGGTTATAGTGATTTAAGGGAAATTCAGGTTAAAGCTAATGAAGGTGATGCCAAATGTCAGCTAGCTCTGGAAATGAATGCTTATAGGATTAAAAAATATATTGGAGCTTACGCCTCCGCCATGAATGGACTGGATGCTTTAATATTTACAGCGGGGATAGGTGAAAATTCCGGTTATCTTAGAGAACTGGTTTGTTCTGAGATGGACTTTTTTGGAATTGAGTTGGATACAGAAAAGAATAACCAAAAATCTTCTGAATTTCGGGAAATACATAAAAGTTCTTCAAGAGTGAAAATTTTGGTCATTCCCACGAATGAGGAATTGGAAATTGCAAAGCAAACCTTTCAATTGCTAAAAACTTCCTGAAAACAAAAAATAAGCTAAAATTTTTCAGTGAAATGATTAAGATCATTTCGTTTAGAAAGTCTATGTCATAACTTGATCAATTATTAGTATTAACCTTAAAAAATTTATCATGTCAGACAACAGTAGTAATGTTTTGCTAGCTCTTATATCAGGGGCAGCAATAGGAGCAGGTATCGGAATCTTATATGCTCCTGACGAAGGGATTAAAACCCGAAAAAAAATTAAAGATAAAGCACTAGAAACCAAGCACGATCTAACAGTACGAATTTCTCATGCCAAAGACGAACTCACAAAAGTAGCAGATGAGAAGAAAGAAGTTTTTGAACAAAAATTAGAAGATACTATCTCTACAATGAGTTACAAAGCAGATGAAATTATTGTTCAATTGGAGCGAAAGCTTGAAGAGATCAGAAAGAAAAATACACAATTACAGAAGTAGGCTATTATGGCTTTTGAAGGTTTAAGACAAAATATTTC
>CBDTVZ010000404.1:0-2415 GCA_965363995.1 uncultured Eudoraea sp. | reverse complement strand
TGAGGTTTTCAAGATTTTTTTTTTCACCATTAAAATCTATGGAGGCTAATTTCATTAAGGTTAACTCAACCAATAATCTATGGTTTTTACTGGCTTTGTAGTTAAGGTCACACTCATTTGCTATAGCTATCCCCTTTAGCAAAAAGGATTCAGAAGTTTTTTTGGATTGTTCCAGATACTGTTTTTTTGCTTTTTCACCAACTTCCAATAGTGCAATGGTGTCTTCATACCTACAAACCAAAAGGTCTCTGAAATGTGAAGCCAGACCGTTAATAAAATGATGCCCTTCAAATCCTCTAGCCAGCGTTTGATTGTACAAGACTAATAATTGAGGAATATTGTGCTCCAGAATTAAATCTGTAGTTGCAAAATATGTATCGTAATCAAGAACATTTAAATTCTCTGTTACAGCCGCTCTTGTAAGTTTTTTCCCGGAGAAACTAACTACCCTGTCAAAAATAGACAATGCATCTCTCATAGCGCCATCTGCCTTCTGGGCAATAATATGAAGCGCGTCATCTTCCGCCTCAATACCTTGTTGTCCGGCAATATATTTGAGATACTCTGCCGCGTCCTTAACGGTTATACGTTTAAAGTCAAATATTTGGCAACGCGATAATATGGTTGGTATAATCTTGTGTTTTTCTGTAGTAGCTAAAATAAAAATAGCATGTTTAGGTGGTTCTTCAAGTGTTTTTAAAAATGCATTGAACGCGGATTGAGATAGCATATGTACCTCATCTATAATATATACTTTGTATTTTCCAACCTGAGGAGGTATTCGTACCTGATCTATTAAGTTCCTTATATCATCAACAGAATTATTGGATGCAGCATCCAGTTCAAAAATATTGAATGCAAAATCTTCATCTTTCTTCTCTGTACCGTCCTGGTTGATCTGTTTGGCTAAAATCCGTGCACAAGTAGTCTTACCTACTCCTCTGGGACCACAGAATAAAAGCGCCTGAGCCAGATGGTTATTATCTATTGCATTGAGCAGCGTATTTGTAATGGCCTCCTGACCCACAACATCCTTGAAGGTAATAGGTCTGTACTTTCGTGCTGATACAATAAATGGTTCCAATTAAATAAGGTTTAACAGACAAAATTTAAACGCCTGCTGTGTTATATACAAATATAGAAATAGCCACTAATTATGGCGTTTATTTTAAATATATATGCCCATTTTTTATCAACAATTGTTTGGTAACAGATCTATTGACATAGGTTGAAAATAGCAAAATAGTCATTATTATTTTCTTGGAAGAATTTGCAATAGGATATGAAGTAAGTTCCAAGTATGAATAAAACTGATCTTTTTTAGCTAAAATAGGATATTGTACCTTTGCATTAAACAGGTCCCCTTATCGCGCTGACAGTATATGTTAGTGAGGAAAGTCCGGACACCACAGTGCAGCATAGCGGGTAACGCCCGTCTCTTTCGCTATATGCGGAAGAAGGACAAGTGCAACAGAAAGCAAGTACAGGTAATGCTGTAGTGAAATCAGGTAAACTCTATGCGGTGAAACGTCATGTAAATCAGTGTTTGAGGGCTGCACGTTCAAGCTGAAGGGTAGGCGGTTAGAACTTCTGGGTAACCTTTAGTCAAGATAAATGATAAGGAGGTCTCTTTGAGGCCTAACAGAATCCGGCTTATGACCTGCTTTTAAAAAACTTCCTCGCTCTATAGGGTCTGTTTTAGATCTAAAAGTGAGGGATTTTTTTATTCCATAGCCTTATTTGGTTCTAAAAAACTAAAAATACTCCCTCCGTATTTCTTCATGTATTTAAAATTTTCAAGAGCAGATAAATCTGTGTGTTTGGAATGCTCAATTATTAACATTCCATTTTCATTTAATAATTGTCTTTGGAAAACAATTGAAGTTATTCTGGAACAATCGTCGATGGTGAAACTATAAGGCGGATCAACAAATATGATATCAAAACTCAGATTTATTTTTTCAATAAACTTAAATACATCACTTTTAATAGCAGAAATATTAAAGTCCAGTTCTTTAGCCATTTTTGATATAAACTTAATACATCTGTAGTCCTTATCAACAGCTACAATTTCACTACTGCCTCTGGATGCAAATTCAAAACTTATATTCCCTGTTCCGGAAAATAAGTCAAGTACTTCCAGATCCTCAAAATAATAGTTGTTATTTAAGATATTGAATAAAGCTTCTTTCGCCATATCGGTAGTAGGGCGTACGGGTAATCCCCTGGGAGCCATGATACGACGGCCTTTATGTGTTCCGGAGATAATACGCATTAAAGAGCGTTTAGTACAGTAAAATCTACTGTTTCTTTTTCCAACTCTTCTGTAGAATAAATATCGCTGGGAGGAATAAATAATGAAATATGCTGTATATATTCATAGGCTATATTGTAAAGCTCATCTCCCATATCTAC
>CBDTVZ010000403.1:0-2431 GCA_965363995.1 uncultured Eudoraea sp. | reverse complement strand
AAAGAACATTTTGCAAACAGGGCAGCAAGACACCTCAAGGGTCGCTGCCCTGAATACTTTGAGTTTGGTATTGATACAAACGGAGGAATTGGACCAGGCCAAGGCTTATGCTGAGCAGGCCATTACCCTTGCCGATGAATTGGGGTTTAAAAAAGGTAAGGCCTATGCGCTTAAGCATATAGGAATTGCAGAATACTATCAAAATATGTATCAGGAGGTTCTGAATTCCTGGACTCAATCTTTAGCAACTTTCGAGTCAATTCAGGACACCTTGGGAATTGCCAATTTAAATCTTTTAGTAGGGGCTGTTTATTACGATCAGGGAAGTCATGCAAAAGCCCTCGATTATTATCTCAAATCACTCAGTTTCTCTGAAAAAATAAAAGATCCTATTAGGATTTCCTCTGCTTTATTAAATATTGGAGGAGTGTATAATCAAATGATGGATTATGATCAGGCTATTGCCTATTATAAAGAAATTGAGATTTACCTACCTCAATTGAATAACCCAGACTTGCAATCTAGCTATTTAATGGGGATAGGTGAAGTATATAGCAAAAGGAATGATCATGAAAATGCCTTAAAATATTACAAAGAAGCCCTGTTAATTAATAAGGATTCTCCAGATTATGCGCATACCCTCACTATGATTGGGAAGGAAGAGCAACAACTAGGAAATTTTCAAAAGGCGATAGGCTATTTCAATTTGGCCTATGACGTTGCGAAGATTTCGGATCTTAATTTAGATAAGGTACAAACCCTATTGGCTTTAGGTAATATCTATAGGTCCACAAATGTGCAGCAAGCCCTAAATTCCTATCAAGAGGCAGAAGTATTAGCAATCAGTATAGAGAGTAATGAGGAGTTACGGGATATTTATCAAGGGATGGCACTGGCTTATCAAACTGCCGGGGATTATAAAAATGCCTATTCCAATCAGAATAAATATTTGGATTTAAAAGACAAGATCTTCAATATAGAAACCGACGATAAAATTCGTGGACTTCAGTTTGATTTTGATCTCGACAAGAAACAAAATGAAATCGGCCTTTTGGAGCAAGAAGCAGAGATCACACAATTGCAGGCCAAACGTCAAAAATATGTTATTTATGGTACCATATTATCACTGATTTTAGTCTTTGTAATTGCCCTAGGGTCATACAAAAGATACCGCTTCATAAAGAAAACCAATAAGATCATTGAGGAAGAGAAAAACCGATCCGAAAATCTGTTACTCAATATCCTTCCGGATGAGACCGCTTTAGAATTAAAACAGTTTGGTAAGGTGAAAGCCAAAAAATTTGAATCTGTGACCGTAATGTTTACAGACTTTAAGGGTTTTACCAGTTATTCTCAAAATTTATCTCCGGAACTACTGGTGAAAACTGTGGATTATTATTTTTCAAAGTTTGACGCCATAATGGATAAATATGATCTTGAAAAAATTAAAACTATCGGTGACGCCTATATGTGCGCCGGTGGTTTGCCTTTTCCAACAGAAGACCATCCTGTTAAAATGGTTCAGGCGGCCTTTGAGATTGCCCAGGTAATGGAAGAAGCCAAGAGCAATACAGATAAAGACATTGTACCATTTGAGGTACGTATCGGTATCAATACAGGAACTATTATAGCAGGGGTGGTTGGCACCAGAAAATTTGCCTACGACATCTGGGGAGATACTGTGAACGTGGCGGCCCGTATGGAATCTTTATCAGAACCGGGTAAAGTAAATGTATCCCAAAGCACCTATTTGCTTATTAGGGATCGCTATAATTGTGAGCATCGAGGGCAAATTCATGTTAAAAACAAAGGGATGATGGACATGTATTATGTAAATGATAAAAAGGAAGAACCATCCATTAAAGCCAAGAAGGAAAATATAATCAATATCTGATCTTAGATCAGGCTACAAATACTTCTAAAATTCAGCAATTACTCTCATAGCAGCGGTGGCATTAACACGCTCTTCTAAAAATTCTGCGCCCAGACCAGTCTGTAAAGACCAATGCTTAGAAAATTGGAGCTGTATTTGTGGCATGATAAGTAACTCTAATTCTTCCCCTTCATCGAAATTACCCGGGTCTGAATTATTAAACTCCAATCCCAGGGAGGTACGTTCTGTAATTTCAGCAAAAATTGCTGCATTTAGAAGAATGGTCGTGGTTTTATTCTGGGAATCCGAACCAACTTGTTGCCGCACGCCAAGCATAGCAAGGACACTCCAAATAGTATTAAACCTATAAGCCGGTATATAAAGCAGACTGATATCCCATTTATCTGTTTTCCTGATTTTTTCAACAATGAGCTGCGCCCCATGGATAAAGCGTCCAGATGCCGATTTACCAAACGTATATTGTACAGCTGTCTTTAAAGCCTCCAGTGTGCCGTCTTCAAAGGGAAGTTCGAACTCTACTGCAAAACCATCCCAAAT
>CBDTVZ010000402.1:0-2432 GCA_965363995.1 uncultured Eudoraea sp. | reverse complement strand
TCATTTGGTCTTTGTCGAATAAAATCTGCTGCCACTTCTTTAAGCGCCGATAGTCGGTTTGGTTTTAAATCCCTTGCCAACATGCTTGAAGAAACATCTATCGCCATTACAATATCTATACCTTTCGTGGTTTTCGTTCGAGTGGAAATATCCTCAGTTTGAGGACGCGCCATTGCTACTATAATTGCTGTCAGGGCTAACAAACGGAACACAAATAATACAGGTTTTAATTTTGGCAAAAGGTCTTTAGCAGTAAATCCATCTACACTCGAAATTTTCAGGGAGGCAGTCTCCTCTTTCCTCTTAAATACATGCCAAATCAAAACCATGGGAATCAATAAAAACAACCAAAAAAGCTGAGGATTTGCAAATTCTATATTGTCTAACATTTATGCCTCTGTTTTTACTTCTAATGAACCTATTATCCTATTTACAATTTCTTCGGCGTAAATATCTTTATCTAACCATGATAAGATTAACTGCTGTTGAAAACCATTTCCGCCAAAAAGAATAATAGTGTATTGTCCGCTAACTAACTCTTTTGTGTCAGGTACTGTAAATTTACCCCGACCAAAAACTTTAATTCCTTTTACACCAGATACCGTCACGAATTCTTCTTGCTTTGTAATAATATTTTTTGCGCCCTGGTCTTCAAAATTTTTCAATATTTGTTCAACAACCTGATCGAAATCCGGTTCTTCAGGTTTATTTAATGTGGTCGAAGTTGTTCCAATAGTGAGTAAACCCTTTTCACTTCTGTACATAAAAGCCTGCAGCTCTTTGATATTGGCCTTTGCACCCGGAGGGAGCTTAACTTTTTGTCTTACTAATACTTCCGGAGTTTCAACAATAATTGGCGGATATCCGTAAGAACTGGAAACCCATTCTCTTTCTAGAAGTCTTTTTGTAGGATGGCCCGTAATGGTGTCCCAAACATAAGAAGGACCTAAATAGGTTATAAGTCCCCCCAGGGAGACCAGTAATACAATTGCCGCAGCAGAGACAATTGATATTATTTTCTTTTTCCGTTTTTTCTGAGCAATAACCTCCTGATACTCTTCCTGTTCCAACAAATCTTCTTCAGTAGGTTCAGGGAGGGCTTCTTTCGTTTTAACAACAATTTCCTCAATAGCTTTTCTGTCCTGTTCGGCCACTGTTGTAAGGGGTTTGGACCTTGCAAATTTTACAAGATCTGCTGTTTGTAGTATTTTTTCAAATTGTTTAATTGTATTGTTCTGTAGTTTTAACTCTCCAGCATCCTGAAGTAATTCTAATTTTTGAATCAATTCACTTGTGGTACTTTCCAGTGCCGAAATATGCACCTCTTCTTCAAGATAGGATCGCACTATAGCAGTTAATTCTGAATAATACACTTTGTACTTATCCTGAATTAAATATTTAGAATTTTCTAATCTCTTCAATTCCAAAAGTGCTCTGTCATAAGGTGGGAGCAATGCCACCTTTTCCTCTTCTGTCAATGGTTTTTTTCGAATTATGAACCAATAAATAAGGCCGCCTGCAATTCCGGCAATAAGCAAAACAATCAGGAAGATTTTCCAAAAGGCACTATTACTTTTTTGAACACTTATTAAAGGTTTAATATCATACATTTTTTGATTGACTGTATCCACGGGTACCGTGGCAACATCAACCGTAAGGGAGTCTGTAAAAAATCCAGCCCCGTTAATTTCAATACGCTGAGCCGGCAGTACATAGGATCCGGAATCAAATTGTGTAAGCGCGTATGTTTTTTGTAGCGTTATCCTGTCTTTTTTTCTGGTTGTATCTGTTTTAAAAGCTTCAACAGTTTCCAATGGCGAAAAAGTTTGCCCTTCAGGGAAGAATACCTGAGCAGTTGAATCTACATCAACAGAAACCGTAAAATGAATTTGTTCACCAATTTTAATGTTGGTAGTGTCAACTTTTGATGTTATTACGGGTTGTAACTGAGCTATTATGGAATTCCCAAAAAATAAAAGATATAAGAAGATTACCGGTCCAGACCAGGAACTAATAATATGCCTTAATTTCATTGAAACTTTATTCATCTATCCTCTTCGCTTAAAATAACCCAATAATTTTTTAACATAACTCTCATCCACTCGACAATCCAAAATACCACATCCCGATTTATTGAAAGTTTCCTTAAAATAGTCTACTCTATTTCTATAGTATTCACCATATGCATTCCGAACACCTTTAGATTGGGTATTTACAAGTTTCAGTGAACCGGTTTCCGAATCCAGCATTTGCACTACCCCTAAATTTGGAATGTGCTCTTCTTTTTCATCATAAACACGAATACCTGTAACATCGTGTTTTTTCCCTGTAATTTTTAGGGTTTGTTTATAATCTGTTGCCATAAAATCTGAAAGCACAAATACAATTGCTTTTTTCTTCATGACGTTAGTTAAATATTTAAGTGCTTCCCC
>CBDTVZ010000401.1:0-2447 GCA_965363995.1 uncultured Eudoraea sp. | reverse complement strand
TTCCGATTTCGAGCCCAGGTGATTTCAAATCTGTCAATGAAATTGCAAAAATTGTGAAGGAAGCAACGGTCTGTGGCTTGACAAGATCTGTTAGAAAAGATATCGAAGTAGCTGCCGAAGCTCTGAAATACGCAAGAAAACCTAGAATTCACACTGGCATTGGCACTTCTGATTCACATATAAAATTCAAATTTAATTCAACAAGAGAGAAAATACTGGAAAGAGCAATTGATGCAGTTAAATATGCCAAAACTTTTGTAGAAGATATTGAATTTTACGCGGAGGATGCGGGAAGAACAGATAATGAATATCTGGCACGCGTATGTGAAGCTGTGATTAAGGCTGGCGCTACCGTACTAAATATACCAGATACAACCGGATATTGTCTTCCCGAGGAATATGGCGCAAAAATGAAATACCTAAGAGAAAATGTCAAAGGAATTGAAAAAGCAAGGCTTTCTTGCCACTGTCATAATGATTTGGGGCTGGCCACGGCGAATTCAATTGCAGGTGTTATAAATGGAGCCAGACAGATAGAATGTACAATTAATGGTATTGGCGAGAGGGCAGGAAATACTTCACTTGAAGAAGTTGTGATGATATTAAGACAACACCCGGATCTTAATCTTGATACAGATATTAACAGTAAATTATTATACAGTACCAGCCAAATGGTTTCGGATAAAATGGGGATGGTGGTTCAGCCCAATAAGGCTATTGTTGGTTCAAATGCATTTGCACATAGTTCAGGTATCCATCAGGATGGAGTGATAAAAAAACGAGAAACGTACGAAATTATGGATCCAGAGGATGTTGGTGTTAACGAATCCTCTATAGTGCTTACCGCAAGAAGTGGTAGAGCAGCATTGGCCTATCGGGCTAAAAAAGTTGGTTATGAACTCTCAAAAGTACAATTGGATAGTGTTTATACGGAATTTTTGAAATTTGCGGACCAGAAAAAAGAAATCGTTGATAATGATATCCATCAAATAATTGAAGCAAGCCCAATAAATATTGAAAGTATCGCATAAATGAATCTTACAATTGCACTTTTGCCCGGTGATGGTATTGGACCCGAGGTTTCTGCTCAAGCCGTTAAGTGCCTTCAAGCCGTTGCGGAGACTTTTGGTCACCAATTTGAATTTACAGAAGCAATAGTTGGGGCTAAGGCAATAGACAAAACCGGAAACCCACTTCCTGATTCCACCCTGGAATTATGTAAAAATTCAGATGCCGTATTGTTCGGCACAATTGGTGACCCAAAGTATGACGATGACCCCAATGCTAAAATAAGGCCCGAACAAGGGCTATTAAAGCTAAGGAAAGAGTTGGGGCTTTTTAGCAATATTCGACCGGTAAAAGTGTTTCCTACTCTTATTGATAAATCACCAATAAAGAAAAAAATTATTCGTGGTACTGATTTTGTAATCTACCGCGAACTAATTGGTGGGATTTATTTTGGTGAGAAGAACTTGAGCGAAGATGGCACAGTTGCTTCCGATGTATGCACCTATTCTGAAGCAGAAATTAGCCGTATTGCTCATATGGCATTCAAAGCAGCTAAAACAAGAAGAAAGAAATTAACCCTTGTAGACAAGGCAGATATCCTTGAATCCTCAAGACTATGGCGAAAAGTAGTAACAAAAATTGGAGAGAGTTATCCGGAGATTACTTTGGAATTTTTGTTTATTGATAATGCAGCAATGCAACTTGTAATTAATCCCAGCCATTTTGATGTAATTCTTACCGAAAATATGTTTGGCGATATACTGTCAGATGAGGGAAGCGCAATTGGAGGCTCTATCGGACTATTGCCTTCTGCTTGTGTAGGAGAAAACAATGCTCTTTTTGAACCTATACATGGGTCTTTCCCTCAGGCGAAAGATAAAGATATTGCTAACCCTATTGCTTCAATTTTATCGGCGGCAATGTTACTAGACCATTTTGGTCTGGATGAAGAATCCAGGGCAGTGGTAATAGCGGTCCTGAAATCAATGAAAAATGAAATTGTCACCCCGGATTTGGATAAAAACAGCAAGTATGGAACAAGTTATGTTGGTGATTTTATTTCAGGCAATATCAGGGAATCAGATGAACATCTTACTATAAACCGGGAGAATATTTGGTTGGGGAAATCTACTATAATCTAAGGGAACCTTTACTTCGTTCGTCCCAAACATTCAAATTTGAATGTTTAAATTATTCGCTTAACAGCAACTCAATATATTGATCAAAATTTTTCGTAAAATCAATATACTTTTGGCCTGTGGCCGGCCCGTTAAATCCGGTATGAATCTTCCTTACCTTTCCCTTTTTATCAATAAAGATAGTCGTAGGGTATGAAATAATATGATTTAACATTGGAAGTTTTTCGTTTGCTTTGCTTTTGCTGGAACTGGCATATTGTGCCAGAAGAATTGGATAAGGCACCCCTACTCTACTTTTTA
>CBDTVZ010000400.1:0-2451 GCA_965363995.1 uncultured Eudoraea sp. | reverse complement strand
TGTGTATTTAAAAGTAGATCTATAAATACTTTTACCCTTGCGAAATATTCCCGAAACTGAACCTTTTTACCTTGTTTACCGGATATCCCCCTGGCATTAAAACCTATGGCTTTAAGGCCTTTTTTCTCAGCGATATAAATGGCTCGTTCATTGTGAAATTGTTGAGAGATTACGGTAACACTATCAAGGCCAAAGATAAATTTTGCCCTTACCATAGAATCCAATGTTCGAAAACCTGCATAATCCAGATATATTTTATCAGTTGGTATCCCGCCTTCTACCAAGTCCTTTTTTATAGTAGTAGGTTCATTGTAGTATATGCTGCCATTATCTCCACTTACCAAAACATACTCTATTTTTCCTGCTTTATAAAGTGCAATGGTTGCATCAATTCGATGGGCATAATATGGATTTATACCGCCCTCCACAAGCATTCTTGAAGTGCCTAATACCAACCCAACTTTATTTTTGGGAGTAACTTCCGGATCATTAAAAGTTTTACCTCTGGCTGAAATTTCAATAGTAAAATTAGAAATCACTACTGCGAGAATTGATAAGAGTAGCGCAATGGCTATTAAAAAACGATATTTCCTTTTAACGGATATTTTCATTTCAATTTTAAAGGTAAGAAAACGGCAGCTATCTTCTCCGGCATATCGACAAAATCAAAAAATCAACTTCAACCTAAAAAATTAAATTTGTATATTTTCGATTGGTTAATTTTAATACCGTAGTCATCGCCAATTGGTTAACATTTTAGTAATCAATTCCTGAGGTTTAGGATTTTTACGTAATTCGCATAAATAAATTCGATTATGACATTATTTATAGACATGGATGAGGTAATAGCGGATACCTATCGCGCACATATTAAGCTTTATAATAAAGAATTCGGAGAAAACCTAACGGCAGAAGATTGCAATGGAGGTGAAGTATGGCAAAGTGTCCCTGAGGATCGCAGAAGCAGGATTCACAGACATTGCCATGAAGTAGGCTTTTTTCGGGCCCTGCCTCCTATAAAAGGAAGTAAAGAAGTGATAAAGGAGTTAACCAAAGTGTACGACGTTTTTATTGCTTCGGCTGCCATGCAATTTCCAAATTCTTTAATTGAGAAGCACTATTGGTTAGATGAACACTTTCCTTTTATTAATTGGAAGCGACGCATATTATGTGGGGATAAGCACATCCTTAAGGGAGATATACTTATAGATGACCGGAAATATAACCTGGAAAGTTTTGAGGGAAGATCTATTATTTTTACCTCACCACATAATATAAATACAAATGGGTTTGAGCGGGTAAATAACTGGCAGGAAGTAGCTGAAAAACTGTTGTAGATTTTCATTTAACACTCATAATATGCAGTATTTTATTGAATGCTAATCTACTCTTTTAAACCCTCCTTCTTTAAAGCGATATCTTGCCATAATTCCCCAATTGTTGGTATAAAAGTCAAAATCGTTGGTGACTGCAAAACCAGGCCTCCAATCAAATCCGATAGTCAAAGGAAATTTAAAGGCATACTCTACTCCGAAGTTACCTGCAATATTAAAATCAAAATCATTTTCGAAGAAAAATTCAGGCCCTACCCCGGGGTAAAATTTTAGTCCCGCCGGTCCATCAGTGAGTGCAAACATCCAATCAAAATAGGTCCCTACACCAAAATAATCCAAATATACAGTAGGGTGAAGCCTTGGAGAGATTCCAAGAGGTATAGTTGCGTCTATGCCGGTATTATCCCCAAAACGAACGCCTACTTCAACATTAGAATTAGATTGAGCATGTGTAGTTATGCTAAATGTTAAGCATAGTATAATCAATGCAAATAAAATCTTTAGCTTTTTCATTAGGATAAAGTTTGAGTTATCAGTGGATTTAAAAAAGAGTAAAATTAGTTAAAATACGTCTGTATGTAAGAAAACTTCAGAAAAGTTTTTTAAGTTTTATCAATATCCTTTTGTCGGTAAATAATAATGTTTTAATTCACAACTACTGATTAATCAGGGTAGCTATTTTTTTTGAGCTTATTGAGCTTTTTAAGCTCCCACAATGACATAAAATTCAATGAGATATTACTGTGATGTACAAGCTGTCCAATATGTCCAAATCACATAGAAGGATGTGTAATTTAATTATAAAAATAAGTTTCTCTTTTTCGTGCCCTAAACTTGTCATGTTTAGCTTGGTGACTTTATCATAGAACCATTTGGTTCACCATCTTCTTATAATAAGCTTTATGAAAAGGTTATTTATTGAATTCAAAGATAGAATGGATCAGCTCGTCCCATTACAATAAATCCACTTTAAGCTCCTTATGTGATGCCCTGAAATAAAATTTAAAAATCAGACCCTCTTAGCTTTTTTATTTCTTTTAGCTTCTTTTTTTTCTTTTGCAGTTAAGAGCGGTTCTTTTTTGACGTTTTTCTTTGAGTCTTTACCTTTTGACATAAT
>CBDTVZ010000399.1:0-2453 GCA_965363995.1 uncultured Eudoraea sp. | reverse complement strand
GGTAGCGTAATCTACATGTCCTGTAATTATGGTTCCGTTTCCAGGATTTAAAGGTTCAATACGGACTTCATCTAAAGTAACCCCTTTAAAAAAGGTGTCTAAATCAAAATCAGAATACGTAATGTCGTAAGCTCTATCAGGATTTGAATTTAGCCTATCCTGGAATTTTGATTCAATCCTCCACTCCAGCCCCTTCATAATCAGGAAAAGTATTCCCAGAACTATAAGAACCCGAATGCTTATCTTTTTCATATTATCAATGGTTTTCTTCACCCCCTAAATTTAACAAAATCTGGATTTTATTTTGTCTACAACTGTCCGTGCTAATTTCTCCTTACTTTCAATGGTCCAGCCGGCAACATGTGGAGAGAGAATAACATTTTCGACATCAATTAGATATTGAAAAGCCTCCGGGGGTTCATGCTGAGTAAACATATCCTCAAAAGAAGTTTTTTCATATTCCAGAACGTCTAATCCGGCGCCTAATATTTTTCCGGATTTTAAAGCGGTAACCAGGTCTTCGGTCACTACGCATTTTCCTCTTGCCGTATTTAGCAACCAAAAAGGCTTTTGAAACGCATTGATAAACTCGGTATTAATCATTCCCAGGGTTAGGTCAGTTTGAGGTACGTGAAGGCTTATTACGTCTGATCTTTGCTCCAATTCCATGATCCCTACCTGCCGGGCATTTTCATCAGATACACCCCCAACAATGTCATAACAAATTACTTCAACATCAAAACCACAGAGTTTTTCAGCAAAGGCTTTTCCCGTATTACCATAGCCGATTATTCCAACAGTTTTGCCATCAAGTTCTACCCCCCTGTTTCCTTCCCTGTCCCAGATGCCGTTTTTTACTTCACGGTTGGCTTTGGTCAGATTATTAAAAAGGGCCAGTAATAATCCCAGGGCATGTTCCCCAACCGCATTGCGGTTACCTTCGGGTGCCGCCGCCAAAAAAATTTCTTTATACCTGGCATAATCCACGTCAATGTTTTCCAATCCGGCCCCAAGTCTTCCAATAAATTTTAGATTTTGCGCTTTGTCCAAAAAGGTTTGGTCTATGGTAAATCTACTTCTGATAATAAGCCCGTCATAGAGGTGAATTGTCTTTTCAACTTCAGATTTGGACGCAGTATATTCTTCAACATTCTCAAAACCCAGGGCTTTGAATTCCTCTATGAGCAAAGGATGGTTGTTGTCTAAGTGGAGGATTTTCATTCTTTTTTAAATTTTAGGATATTCAGTTTGTGTCATTGCGTGCTGTACGTTTCCCGTATGGGCCGTTGTCAACTTTTCAAACAGCAATAAATGTACTTCTTCATTGTTTTTTGTAGACGGATTGTGTTCTACACCCTTTGGAACAACTATGATTTCACCTTCATTAACAACCTCTGTCCGGTCTCTGAATTGCATATATAAAGTGCCTTTTAAAACCTGAAATAGTTCATCCTCATTTTCATGTGAATGCCATACGAACTCTCCCTGAATCTTTGCCAGGATTACCTGCATATCATCTACCTGCGCTATTTGATGCGGGTGCCATGTTTTACTAAATTCGGCATGTTTCTGTTTTAAATTTATAGCTTTCATTTCAATTAACTAAAGTCTAATTTATTATAGAATATATTTTACTCCTTTTTGGTTTCAGGCTGGTCTTTGACGTCAAATTCAAAAATATCATTTCTGGCGTAATGACCAATTACATCAAAATCGAGTTTGTTTAACTTAATTTCTTCAAGATCTATTTCAGCGACAAGAACTCCGGCTTTATCATATAAAGGACCGGCAAGAATTTTTCCGTCAGGTGCCACTATAATACTGCCGCCACGACACATTATTTCGGGCTCATCAGCAACAAGAGTCTGGTAGTTTTCGGGATACATAGATTTGGTAAAATACTGGTTGCAACCCAGTACGTAGCATCTGCCTTCTAAAGCGATATGTTGCATTGTGCAGGTCCATTCTTCCCTGGCATCTGCAGTAGGGGCTATATAAATCTCAACGCCTTTTTTGTACATTGACATTCTGGCCAGAGGCATATAATTTTCCCAGCAGATCAGGCCTCCCAACTTGCCTATTTTAGTTTGATAGGTAGTTAATGATTCACCGGAAGCCTCTGCCCAGACTATTCTTTCGGTTCCCGTAGGTTTAATTTTTCGATGTGTACCCAGTAATCCTGAATCAGGGGATATATAGAGCATTGAACAGTATAGACTACCACTTATATCGTCTTTTTCAGTCACTCCTATTACCAGGTAGATCTTATTTTTTTTTGAAATGTCTTCGAGTCTTTTGAGGTCTTCACTTTGCGCATTGACGCTATTTTCATAGTATTCAGCATAAAGCTTGCGCCCCTTTTCAGATCTGCTGCCTATAGTGGCACCGAATGTAAATCCTCTTGGGTAACCCGGAATAAAAGATTCCGGAAAAACCAATAAATCACATCCCTT
>CBDTVZ010000398.1:0-2465 GCA_965363995.1 uncultured Eudoraea sp. | reverse complement strand
GTAGATGGTTTCCATCCTGCAAATTTTGGTAAAATGGCCCTGGATATGGAATCTTTTATATCTGCTACCCCGTTTGGTATCATGGAATTATTAAAAAGGTATGAGGTAGCTGTTGAAGGGAAACATGCTGTTGTTATCGGCCGCAGCCATATTGTAGGCAGGCCCATTAGTATATTGCTTAGCCAGAAAGGGAAATATGCCAATGCCACAGTAACTCTGGCTCATAGCAGGACTAAAGATATTAAAGCCCTAACCTTGCAGGCAGATATTATCGTTTCTGCCTTAGGAGTACCGGGTTTTCTAACGGGGGATATGGTACGTGACGGAGCTGTAATTATTGATGTTGGAATTACAAGGGTTCCTGATGAGAGCAAAGAGAGAGGTTATTATTTAGCAGGTGATGTTGATTTTGAGGCTGTTAGTAAAAAAGCATCTTATATTACACCCGTTCCAGGTGGTGTGGGCCCTATGACTATTGCAATGCTTTTGCAAAATACCCTCCTGGCACGTAAAAGGCGTATTCAAAAAAAATAGCAAATTGCCCCTTTAACTGACCAGAATAATGAGGTGAGAAATTTGATGATTTAAGGGAAATGAGTACCTTTTGTCGCAAATCCAACTTCTATGTTCAAATCTGTTTTTTTGCTTAGTTTTCTAACTATTTGCCTGTCCGCATGTCAATCTGCCGAGGAAAAAAAATCCGATATCACTGTTAAAGTTTCATTCTCTGAGAAACTCAGTTCCAAGGCGCAAGATGGTCGTTTACTGCTTATGCTATCTACTAATGATGAAGATGAACCGCGGTTCCAGATAAATAGCGGGCTTAACACACAGATAATATTTGGGATTAATGTAAACGGAATGGCACCTGATGTTGAACAGACTTTTGATACTTCAGACTATGGATTTCCATACGCCAGTTTAGCAGAGTTACCACCGGGAGAATATTGGGTACAAGCCTTATTACATATCTATGAAACCTTTAATTTGAGCACTGGTCATACGGTAAAATTACCCATGGATAATGGAGAAGGACAGAAATGGAACAAGTCTCCCGGTAATCTATACAGCAAACCATTTAAGGTAACCATGCCTGAAAATGGTGATTTGGAAATAGCTGTTGTTATGGACCAGGTGATTCCACCTATTGAAGAACCGGAAGATACCGAGTGGATAAAACACATTAAGATGCGATCCGAAAAGCTTTCAGAGTTTTGGGGAAGGGACATATATTTAGGAGCTCATATACTTCTGCCCAAAGGGTTTCAGGAACATCCGGAAGCAAAGTATCCGCTTATGATATTCCAGGGGCATTTTCCAAATGATTTTGGGGGTTTCAGAACTGTTCCGCCAGATCCAAACCTGGAACCGGATTATGCGGAGCGCTTTAAGGTTTCAGGTTATAATATCATGCAGCAACAAGAAGCCTACGATTTTTATAAAAGATGGAACGAACCGGATTTTCCGAGGTTCCTGATCATTGAAATACAACATCCTACTCCTTACTATGACGATTCATATGCCGTAAATTCAGCCAGTCAGGGTCCTTATGGCGATGCTATAACCCATGAGCTCATTCCGTATATTGAAAAGGAGTTCCGGGGCTTAGGCGAAGGCTGGTCCCGTTTTTTATACGGAGGGTCTACAGGAGGCTGGGAGGCACTGGCGGTTCAGATTAAATACCCGGAAGAATACAACGGGTGCTTTGCTGCCTGTCCGGATCCAATTGATTTTAGTGCTTACGTCCTTACCAATATTTATGAAGATGAAAATGCATATTATTACAAAAGTGACCATAAAATGCTGGAAGTGCCTGCTCATAGGGACTATTTAGGGCAGATTCAATCTACCGTACGTGACGAGAATCATCTGGAATTAGTATTGGGAGATAAATCCCGCTCCGGTCAGCAGTGGGATATTTGGGAAGCCACCTATTCCCCTCAGGGAAAAGAGGGTTATCCTGAGCGTATATGGGATAAAAAAACTGGAATTATTAATCCTGAAGTAGCAAATTACTGGAAAGAGAATTATGACCTGCGCTATATTCTGGAAAGGGACTGGGATAAGCTGGGCGAGAAGTTAAAAGGTAAAATTAATATTTACTGTGGGGATATGGATAACTATTATTTAAACAACGCGGTTTATAAAATGGAGGAATTCCTTGAAAATACTTCAGATCCTTATTATGATGGGGAAGTTTTATACGGTGACAGGGCAGAACACTGCTGGAATGGTGACCCAAAGGAACCCAATCATATTTCAAGGCTAAGATATAATAGCATGTATGTTCCTAAGATAATGAAACGAATAGCCGAAAGTGCTCCTCCCGGAGCTGATTTGAAGAGCTGGAGGTATAAATAAGATTAAGTTTAAAAACACTATTAGAAGCCTTAATTACCATTATGAATACTAGAAAATTTGGAAGAATAAACTGGGCAGTAAGTGAGATCGGCTATGGAATGTGG
>CBDTVZ010000397.1:0-2475 GCA_965363995.1 uncultured Eudoraea sp. | reverse complement strand
TCTGTGACCTACGGAAATAAGTACCAGAATGGATATCTTGGAACTGACATTTCGGGGAGTGGCTGGGGATTAAAATTCGATTTTATTATTATTCATGAATCGGGTCATGAATGGTTCGCCAATAATATTACCTATAAAGATATTGCTGATATGTGGATTCATGAAAGTTTTACGGCCTATTCAGAAAATCTCTATCTGGATTATTATTTTGGTACTGAAGCTTCAGCAGAATATGTTATTGGGACCCGAAACAGAATTCGGAACGACAGGCCTATTATTGGGGTATATGGGGTTAATTATAAAGGATCTGGGGATATGTATTATAAAGGCGCGAACATGTTACATACTCTTCGGCAACTCCTGGAAGATGATGAAAAATGGAGGCAAATTCTGCGTGGGTTAAATAAAGAATTTTATCATCAAACCGTCACAACACAACAAATTGAAAATTACCTCAGCGAACAAACAAAAATAGATCTCACTGCATTTTTCAATCAATATTTACGGACAACGAAAATTCCGGTTTTGGAATTCAGCCTTAATGATAATAAAATTAGATTCAGGTATACAAATATTGTAAAGAACTTTGATATGCCCGTAAGAATTAAAGTTAACGATAGTGAACAATGGATTTTTCCCAAGGCTGATTGGAAAACCGAAAACTTGAATACTAAGGGCGCAAGTCAAGTTCTGGTAGATGAGAATTTTTATATTTTGGTAAAAAAAATATCTGATTAAACCCTTTGAAATCTATGTAAAAAAATAAACCCAGAGTTAAGTATACGCCTTCCATCAACTAGATATACTTTAGGTTAAATATTAGTAGATTTAATGTTATTTTTGCCTTAAGCCTTTACTTCAAATTAAGCCAGCGTGTAATCGTTATTAATACCTACAGAAGTAGCAGGCATAAACATAATGTCCAAATTACCCAAAGAATACCAATTTATAGACTTATCAGATTATGGCAGGCCCATTGCACGAATCATAGCAAATTCTTTAAAAAATACGGCTTTTACGCCGGTCCATCTAACTATCGGATTTATAATTTCGGGTCTTCTTGCAATCCTATGTATTCTTTATCATTATTACTGGGCCACTGCGTTCTTTCTAATATTAAAATCAATTTTAGATGCGGCAGATGGAGAATTAGCCCGTATAAAAAATCAGCCCTCTTATACAGGAAGGTATTTAGATTCTGTTTCAGACATTATCCTTAATCTAATGATTCTGATTACAATTTGGTATGTTACTGACGGATCAATCGCGTATACCATCCTGGCTTTTATTGGACTTCAGCTACAGGGAACACTCTATAACTACTATTATGTTATTCTGAGGAAAAAGTACAATGGTGATACTACCAGCAGGATCTTTGAGGACAAAGCGCCAATAGCCATGAAAGGGGAGAAACAGGGCACGGTTAATTTCCTTTTTGGGCTTTACACCATCTTATATGGACTATTTGATAGGATAATTTATGGATTAGACCGTAGGGCCTCATCAAGTCAAAATCTTCCCAACTGGTTTATGACAGCTGTTTCTACTTTTGGACTGGGATTTCAACTTTTAATAATAGGTCTTATGCTTATATTTAATCTGGAATCCTATATAATTCCCTTTTTCATTGGTTATTCCTTATTCATTTTTTTATTTATTGCAATTCGAAGGATGTTAAATCAGTAATTATCTTTATTTTCAGCACTGATTCTTCATTATCATAACCGTCCAAGGTGAACCTACAAAGGATATATCAGTTATAAAATCGGTGAAATTTGTAATGAAAGATGGAGAAGTCTACTAAGGATACCAATAGCGCCGAAAAATTGATTCAAATTTTACAATTTAAATAAGTATCGAATACTAAAATTCGAATTTTCTTCTTATAAACATTTCTAATAATAAATGGGAATCTGCCGTTAACAAGCTTTTAAGATTTATACTTCAACTTTTTGGTATATTTGGCAACTAAATAAAAACACCTTTGTTTAATGCGAAAATGGCCATTCTATCCAGCAGGAATTAATGCTCATTATTCATTATTTTTTAGGTTAATAACTACTTAAACATCAATCTTAAAATAATAGTAAACATGAAAAAACTGATCTTAATGCTGGCAATCACAATGATATGGAGTTGCAAGCAAGAAAAAACGGAAGTAAAACCAAGCATTGCAGAAACTCTGGAGACTTACACCATAGAGCAAATGATGGACAATGAGAGGGTGTTTGGTGGAAGTTTTTCTCCGGATAAATCAAAATTATTGGTGTCCAGTAACCGTTCAGGTATTTATAATATGTATACCGTTGCTTCGTCTGGAGGCGATTTTATTCCGGTAACAGCTTCTGATAGTTCCTCCGTTTTCTCCATTTCATATTTCCCTGAAGATGAGCGTATGCTGTTCCGGATGGATAACAATGGGGATGAAATTTATCATATCTTTTTAAGAGACCAAGAGGGAACACACAAAGATCT
>CBDTVZ010000396.1:0-2476 GCA_965363995.1 uncultured Eudoraea sp. | reverse complement strand
GGTTTTTCAGAAAGTTTTAATGCGTATTTCGGGTTTGGCATGTCGGTCAATGATTTCAGACTTACAGGAACCATTGCATTGTTGGCGCTAACGGTGCTTGCATTAATAAGTACCACATTGGCCCTGAAAGCACAATATTTTATTCTGGCGGCAATTGTCGTTTCATTGGTGGCCATCTTTTTTGGATCATCTGAGTTTGCACCAGAATCAGTACCCCTGTTTTCAACCGAAGGCTCAGTACCCCTTGAGGTGGTCTTTGCCATATTTTTTCCGGCTGTTACCGGCTTTACGGCTGGCATCGCTATGAGCGGCGATTTAAAAGACCCTAAAAGATCAATCCCCTTAGGTACCTTAACGGCCATAGGTGTTGGGCTTGTGGTTTATGTTGGACTTGCTATTTTTATGGCTTTTACCATCAATTCGGATGTTTTAAAAACAGATTATAACATTTTAATGAGGATTGCCCTATTTGCACCTGCGGTGGTAGCAGGAATTTGGGGCGCAACCTTGTCTTCGGCCTTAGGAGGTATTCTCGGAGGCCCAAGAATTTTGCAGGCCATGTCTATTGATAAGGTGACCCCTAAAATATTTGGAAAGGGAAAGGGCGCTAACAATGAACCGGTTAACGCCCTGTTTATGGTATTTATTATCGCAGAGGCCGGCATTCTCATAGGGGAATTGGACGTTATAGCGCGAGTGGTTTCTATGTTTTATCTGACCGCTTACGGCTTTATCAATATTTCCTATTTCCTGGAAAGTTGGGCGAATCCTGATTTTCAGCCAAGCTTTAAAATTAAACGCTGGATTGGTTTACTTGGATTTGTTGCCTGCTTTGTAGTCATGTTTAAGTTAGATATGATTGCCATGTTCGCTGCACTAGCTGTAATCGGAGGTCTATATTTTGGCCTGCAGCGAAAGGAAGTAAAGCTGCAATCGAATGATGTATGGCGAAGCGTTTGGGAAAATGTGGTAAACAAAGGGTTAAAAAAAATAGATGCCAAGGTGGACGAAAATTCGAATTGGAATCCAAATATTATTCTCTTTAGCGGTAGAAGTGATCATCAATCCTATTTGTTGGAACTATGTAAAACCGTCTCGGGCCGTACAGGCATCGTAACTAATTTTAAGCTAATCGTTGGCGCTAAAGATGATATACCTTTAAAAAAAACTGAGCAAATTGTAAGAAATGAATCTTTTAAGGAACTTGGTATTTTTGGAAGGCAGGTAAAAGTGGATAACATCTATAGTGGTATTACAAATATTGCCACAGTTTTCGGGTTTTCTGGGGTTGAACCCAATACCATAATGATGGGATGGCCCAAGGGTTTAGAAAATTCGGGGGAATATGCCAAAATGACCGAGACCTTGTTGTATTTGGATTATAATTTATTGTATTTGGATTTTGACAGGAAAACCAAATTCGGCAACTATAAAACCGTAGATCTTTGGTGGCGGGAAACAGACAGCAAGAATGCCGAGATGATGCTAAATATTGCACGATTTATAATTGCCTCACCTAAATGGAACAATACCAATATTAGAGTATTGTTCGTTAACAACAACAATGTTGATAGTACAATAATACATTCAAAAATTTCTAAACTCATTGAAGATTTAAGGGTTAATGTTGAAATTAGAATTATTAACAATGCCATAGAGCAAGAACCATTTTATAACATCATTGAAGAGCAATCTGCATCTACTGATCTGACTTTGGTTGGCATACCGAATTACAAAATTGAAAAACAGGCCGAATTTGTAATAAAAACTAACCAATTGTTCGAAACCATAGGCTCTACCCTACTGGTAAAAGCTGCAAATAATTTTAATGAACTTGACCTGGATCTGATTGAGGCGAATACTGAAATTAGTTAAAGCAGGGTTCAACTTTACTTTTTATCTTATTACGGAAGAAATATTTTATACGGCTAATTTGGAAAATAAAAAGGCCCATCAAATTTTTGATGGGCCTTTGTGTCAAAGTATAAGCGTATATGTTATAAAACTTTTACGTTTACCGCATTTAATCCTTTTTTTCCTTCTGTAAGATCAAATTCAACTTCATCGCCTTCACGAATTTCATCAATTAATCCAGAAAAATGTACAAAATGTTCTTTGTTTGAACCTTCTTCAGTGATAAATCCAAAACCTTTTGAATCGTTGAAGAATTTTACTGTTCCTTTACTCATTGTAATTTAATTTTAATGTATTTATATTACCTTTTGATTTGCAAAGATGGTGCCATTAATTTAAAATACAAGAAATTCGTTAATTAAATTTATAATCTCAGATCATTTTTCCTATCTAAACTACATGCATTATTGTCTTCAATATAGGGTTTTTATATCCTTTTTGGCTGTATTGCATTTTCCTGTCTGACTGGCTGGAGGGAGGGTATTTAGACTGTTCCCGGGTTAAAAATCATATTTCAAAAGATCATTTCCCAGGTTTGTTATATAAAGTGTGTGACCATCAT
>CBDTVZ010000395.1:0-2477 GCA_965363995.1 uncultured Eudoraea sp. | reverse complement strand
TTCGCCAACTCGCCATTGATGTCCAATGTGTAACGCTGGTTTTCTTTGTCGTCTACGATATTCAATCTACTGGGTATTAACTTGTTCATCCATTTGATAATATCCTCTTTATATGGATTTCGTAATTTCTTTTTTCCAATGGTAATCGTCGGAAAATTCAGCTTTCCGTTCTCATAAAGACCACGCAGCTCTTTAGCGTGGTCTTCGTTTGCTTCTACATCTAGAAACTCATAGGGTAGCGCAATTTCATCCAAAACCAATTTGTAATAATTGGTCTTATGACAGCCATCGGCACCGTACAGCTTTATTTTCGGAATTGCAGTTTTCATAACTATTTAATGCTCTTTAAAACATCTATGGCGGCATCTACGTTTAAATGGAAATCCGTGAAGACCACATTGTTGTTCCGGTCTATTAATATGAACCACGGAGTGCCACCCGTTTTATAGTTGGTCATGATATTGGAACGTGATTTTCCATCATTGCCCGCATCGTGCCCAAAAGGGATTTTTAAATCGTACTTCTTTTGTGTCTCCACCATCTTTTCATAGGTATTGGCATGATAGCCTTCAAAAACGGTCTGCACTGCCAGAAAGGCTACTTTTTCGTTTCCTTCTAAAGCTTTAACCATTTTTTGCAGGTTGGGCAGCCCTGCACTATGACAACCAGGACACCAGCTTTGGAAACAGTACACCACTTTAAACTTTCCGTCAAAGTCAGATAATTTAATTGGTTCTGTTTTATTTCCATTGGCATCGACCCAATCTTTTACATTGAATTCGGGAGCTTCGAATACTTTATTCGTTGTTTCTGTTTTCATTATTTTACCTTTCTTTTTGCTATTTTCCAATTTTATAAATTTCACTAATTATCCTCGGTTACCGTTTCTAATTGCATAGACTCTGAGTTGATGCAATAGCGCAATCCGCTTGGTTCGGGACCATCAGGAAATACATGGCCCAAATGCCCGTCACAGGTATTGCACATTACCTCAACGCGCACCATACCGAACATGCTGTCCTTTTCGTATTTGATGGCATTATCTTTTATGGGTTGGGTAAAACTTGGCCACCCGGTACCAGATTCAAACTTGATCGTAGAATCAAACAGAGGAGTGCCACAACACACACAATTATATTTGCCCGCTTCATAAATACTACACAATGCCCCGGAATGTGGAGCCTCCGTTCCCTTTTTGCGGGTAATCCTGAATTGTTCCGGCGTTAATAATTCGCGCCATTCTGCTTCTGTTTTTTCAACCCTACGGTCTGGTTTAGGATTGCCTTTTATACTAAAACTGATTATATCTTTCCAAGTTAACATCGCTTTTCCTTTCTTTTGATTTTATAGTACAAAATTACCTCCTAACTAGGTAAAATCACTTATGTATTTATCCTTTGGATTTATATATTTTACTCAAAAAGGTTACTGCTGCTCTTTGTATTCTGTGGGAGACAACCCGACTTGGGTCTTGAAGAATTTTGAAAAATGCGAGACCTCGTCAAATCCGAGGACCTCAGCGATTTCATTGATGTTCTTATCGGAAAAGTCCAACAGGCGTTTGCTTTCCAATATAATACGTTCCGTAATTATCTTTAAAGGAGATTTATTGAAATATCTTGAGAAAAGGTTGGACATCGATTTCGGCGTCATATGCAACAGGTCGGCATAGTCGCTGACTTTATGCTTTTCACGAAAATGCATTTCGACTAACAGATTGAACTTCCGTATGGTGTCTAATTTTGTTTGTGGCATGTCTTCAACAGGCAATGTCTTGCGGGCAATACGTACCGATTTTATAAGAAGACGTTTCAATAAGACCAATAGCATTTCGCCTTGAATATGGTCCATGGTTTCGAATTCCTCTACGAAGAATTCATATAACAGCCTAAAACTTCTTTGCTCTTTCTCACTGAGGGCTACCACAATCGGAGAAGAAGATCCCAAAAACAAAAATCCGTTACAAGATACTTCTGCATCGTGATCTCTAATGCAATAAAACTCCCTACTAAAAGTGTATAGGACAATATCTTTATTCTCAATATCCAGATCGAGTTGATTCAACGGGGTAGCGAATAAAAGATGGTTTTTCTGTAAAAACACCCGATAGCCATCTAAACCTAGTTTTAGATCATCGTTCATTGCCCAGACTATTTTATACAAATCGTCCCTTTTGTTGGGCGATTTATATTTTAGTTCGGAAACGTCCGTCAGGTTAAACTGGCTGTTATCACGTCCTTTATAGGCGTACTCCATTTTAGTGTTTCGGAATTTGTACGTTGGTTTATCGCTACGTAAGATAAGTTGTTATTTTCAAATATGACTTTAAGTATATTGAATAACATTTTTCCAAACCTGAATTAGGTTTTGTAAACAAAAGTTTTCGAAACTTGGGTCTCACAAATTACAGTCCCGATAAAACGGCCGGTTAATAGAACGAACTGAAGAAGAAAGTAGTAGTCCCGTTAAACGTTCGT
>CBDTVZ010000394.1:0-2479 GCA_965363995.1 uncultured Eudoraea sp. | reverse complement strand
CCAGGTAATACTCCTGAGATTTTTACTACCATCATTTTTAAGAACCATAATTACTAATTGTCCACTTGGCATTCTAATAGAGTAATAGAACTCTTTGTAATCTGGCGAAAACACTGCATTAATCTCAGACATACCAGTTGAAATAATATTGGGAGCAAAAATCTCAGGAGTATTACCTGGTTCTGTTTGTCCTAAATAATCTCCATTTAAAATTGGAAAATCAGTCACTTCATTTTCGGAAGGACTATTACACCCAAAAATAAGGATTAGAGAAAAGGATAAAATTGTAATTATTTTCATATCTAATAGGTATTTATTTTCAATATAACGAACTGCTTTATAATTGCCGTTAACGTTCTCAGCTAAAGCGCGTTTTAATGCGCTTTGAGGTGTTGTTGTGCGTACGTTTTTTCGATTTAAATATTACTTTTCACTCCATTATTTTACAATTATTGATAATAAACAAAATTACTACTTTGGCATAAATTCTTGTATGGCTGATAAAGCGTTGTCCTGAATCTCCTCATTGCCAATATCTTCAAATATTGTACTTTGATCTACGATGTCACCAATTAGTCCAGGATATTCACTTCCATAAAAAACGCCACTCTTATAAGAAGGATCATTTAATCCCATTAAGTACCTTTTTGCACCCGTTTCCATATCATGGTATTTCCCAAGTAGTCTAAATATTGGTTGCACCAAATAAGTAAGCATAAACCTCATAGAAGCAGGCGCATCGCTCATTGTGCTTCCGGCAGTTCCACCTGGACTCATAGTAATAAATCTATATTCTACATGCTTTCGAGACATTGCACCCATCCAAAGGGTACCCATATATTTTGCGTAGATGAACGCTTTTTTTGTATCGAACTTACCATTAAATATTGTTCCGTCTATAATTCCTGTAAAATCTTCTTTGCTTGAATTGGGAAGTTTAGGTCTTTCCATTTTAAGCATGGGAATGCCTCTTATTGCTTCAGCTCCACTTAAAAATACAGTTTCTTTAAGCTTTTTCGACTTGATGAGCAGATCCACAAGGTAGGTATGCCCAAGAACATTTGCTGCAAATACATAGGTGGCCCCTGTTTCAGTAATTTTCTCTGGGGTTTTACCACCTATCCCGCCAGCATTAAGAATTACCACATCAATGGCTTGAGGCAATTTTTCAACTGCATTTCTAACAGAATCCATAGAGGATACATCTATAAGTAGTATTTCAAATACATTTTTCCCAGTAGCCTTTTCTAATTCGTTTAATGCAATTCTTGCTTTTTCAGGATTTCTACATCCAAGATAAATTTTTTCAGCTCCTTTCAACGATAATTGACGGGCGGCTTCTTTTCCTAATCCGGCATTAGCTCCGGTAACTAAGTAACTTTTATTCATAATTAACTATTTTAAATTTATTTCTTAACCAATAATTTTCTTCAAGCTATCCTGTGCTTTGGTAAAAGGCCAGGTGTCCCTGTAAATCCGACTCGATGTCATTGCACCTTCTAACAATATGAATACAGTATTGGTAATCAAATCCACATCAATTTCAGAGTGTTTCCTTGATTGCTCTTTTAATTGTTCTACCACATTCCGAATATCAGAGGATATATGATCTTTTTTGTCTATTACCGCCTTTTGATGTTCCTTATAAAATTCCAATTCAATTTCAGATGTTAGATTTTGCATTGGGCAACCAATGAAATTTTTCTTAACAAATTGATCTGAAGTAAAATCAAATAATCCAATAATCTTTTCGTACGGACTGAGTTTACTTTGAAAGAATTCTTCACATCCACACTGTGATAATCGCCCTATTTCATGTAGGTAAGCCAGAGCCAAATCGTCCTTCGAGGAAAAATGATCATAAAAACTTGACCTGGATACTTTGGATTCATCTAATATTTGTTTAATTCCTGTATTCCTATATCCTTGTTTATAAAACAGTTCCTGAGCTTTACTCAATACTCGTTCCTTTGGAGTTTTCTTCATTTCATGTCAGATTATCAACTGGATATTCGTTCTTTAATATAAACGAACGGACCGGTCGGTTCGGGACAAAAGTAATAAATATTTTTAAAAAAAAACATTTAAAACTCTTAGTATAACCAAGAGGTTAAAAGGAATTAACAGAGCATTAATTAACTATAAAACAAATCTTTTGTTTAGAAGAGAAGCACACACTAATGTATAATTGAGTCCCGATACTAACAATAGGTAGTATTTCATTATTAATGACGCACAACTCGTTTATAACTTAAACTATTCTTACGCTTAACATATCCCTCGGTCGGTAAGCGTAAAAAAGTGCTTTTTTTTGTTGATTATATATTTTTCAAATATCATCGAAAGGACTAATTCCTTTCTTAATATTCTTTGTGCTTATGTGAGTGTATATCTCCTTTGATATGCGGCTCAAGTGCCTGACTTGTTAATAATATAATTTAAACACATTCAATTACTTACCCCTAGCTGCTCTTTAGAT
>CBDTVZ010000393.1:0-2480 GCA_965363995.1 uncultured Eudoraea sp. | reverse complement strand
TAATTTTAGCAGTATATTTGGCCTTGATTTTTCAAGGCTTTTTTTATGGTTAATTATAATGGACAACTTGTAGATAAAGATTCATTCTATCTTCATGGAAATAATAGGGGGTTCCTTTATGGTGATGCTCTTTTTGAAACCATTAGGGTGGTAGATGGCAGGCTTATTTTTTGGGAAGATCATTATTTAAGGCTTATGTCTTCTATGCGCATTTTAAGAATGGAAATACCTATGTCTTTTACCATGGAGTTTTTAGAAGAACAAATATTAAAGGTGTTTGTGGACGAGGAAAAGAATAATTCTGCCCGAATTAGGATTACGGTTTTCAGGAGTAATGGGGGCTTTTATTTACCACATAGTAATGAGGTGTCTTATCTTATTGGAGCGGAATTTTTAGTGGATGCATTTTATATATTAAATGAAGCTAGTTATGAGGTGGAATTATTTAAGGATTTTACAATAAGTAAAAACATGCTTTCAAATCTTAAAACTACTAACAGGGTTCTAAATGTTGTGGGAAGTATTTATGCAAAAGAAAATGGCTACGATAATTGTTTGCTGTTAAATGATTCCAAGTCGGTAGTGGAGGCACTCAATGGGAATATTTTTCTGGTAAAGGATAATATATTAAAAACACCTCCATTGGAAGATGGTTGTATCAAGGGAACTATAAGAAAAAAAACATTGGAGATTATCAATAAAATTGACACTTATGAATGCCAGGAAAATTCCATTTCCCCATTTGAACTTCAGCAGGCCGATGAACTATTCATTACAAACAGTGTTATGGGAATTCAACCAATAACAAAATATCGTAAGAAAATTTTTGAAAATAAAGTGGCTAAAGAGCTTTTGGGTAAGCTAAATGCCGCCGCCAGGTTTAATTAAGACTGGGATTTTCGGGGGCATTGGACCACAATAAATAATCGCCACCGAGTTCCACCATTTTTTCTTTCCAGAAAGCTATTGTAGATTTTTGAATGATATTGCTCTCATATTCGTTCTTTACTACGATCCAGGATTTTGAATCCAATTCCTGATCAAGCTGCAGCGATGACCATCCCGAATACCCGAGAAAAAATCGTATGTCTGTATCGGTAATTATCTTTTGATTGATGAGTGCCATCGTTTTTTCAAAATCACCACCCCAAAATATTCCATCTGATATTTCAATACTATTATCAATTAAGTGAGGCACCTTATGGATAAAATAAAGATTGTCTTGTTCTACAGGGCCTCCGTTGAATACCTGAAACGGAACATTTATTTCCTGAATCAGATCGCTTATATCGTAATCCAATGGCTTGTTAAGAATAAACCCTACCGATCCTTCATCATTGTGCTCCGCCAAAAGAACGACAGATCTGTTGAAAGAAACATCTCCTGTTAGTGTAGGTTCTGCAATTAGCAATTTCCCTTTTTTGGGTTTTAAACTTATCATAACTCTTTTAATACTTTTAAAAATAAGATAAATCTAGTAAATAACAAAAATCATTATAAATTAAAAAAGCGCCCCCGTTTTTGGAGCGCTTTCATATATATTAAAAGGATGGACTAGTTTACAGAACTGCTTAAATCAGAACCTGCTTTAAACTTAACTACATTCTTAGCTGCAATTTGTATTGTCTTTCCAGTAGAAGGGTTTCTGCCTTCTCTGGCATTTCTTCTAGATACAGACCAAGATCCAAAACCTACTAGAGAAACTCGATTTCCTTTCTTAAGAGATCCTTCTACATTCCCTAAGAAAGACTCTAATGCCTTTTTTGCTGCTGCTTTAGTGATGCCTGCACTAGCTGCCATGGCATCAATTAATTCTGTTTTGTTCATAATTTAATTAAATTAATTGTTGTTAAATAATTTTAAGCTTGAACAAATTTATACGGATTTGCGGTTAAGACAAGTAAAACTGGGGTAAATCAACGATTTTGTTGATAACTTAAAACGTTTGTTGATAAAGTCGGCTTTTTTGGTTGATTCTCCCAGCCCAATGGCAACGGGACTTTAGGTCATAAAGGCTGATTCTTTGATCTTAAGTCCATTTAAAACATCAATAACAGCCATCTTCCGCTTACCTGGTAACTGCAATTCTGTTAGGTAAACATAACCCCCGGAGGAAGCTACTTTTAACTCCTTTTTAGTGAAATAAACAGTTCCGGGTTTAAAATTATGCTCTTCCTTTTGCCATTTAGCTTTGTATATTTTAATTACAATTAATTCGTCGTCGTTGTTCAAATTTGTCCAGGCAGCAGGGAATGGACTTAGTCCTCTAATATGATTGTATATTTTCTCCGCTGATTCTTCCCAATTTATTTTACAGGTTTCTTTATTGATCTTATCTGCGGTTTTAAATGTGCTGTCTACTGGTTGTTTTTGTGTTACAACCTGGTTATTTTCAATTAGAGATACTGTCTTTAAAACTAATTCTGCTCCCAGGGCCATTAAATTATCGTGTAGATCTCCGGCAGTATCTTCTGGTCCAA
>CBDTVZ010000392.1:0-2486 GCA_965363995.1 uncultured Eudoraea sp. | reverse complement strand
CCATTGTATTCTTAATTGTAACTTTTATTGCTATCGTATGGCTTGCAGCTAAAATCTACCGGGTGGGAATTTTAATGTATGGGAAAAAACCTACTTATAAAGAATTATACAAATGGCTAAAATACTAATCATGCAAGTTCAGCAACCAGGCAAGGTGGAGAAATTCATTAGGGAAGATGTTTGGGACTCCATTAATGACTTTTTAAACAAGGGACTTCATCTGGGTGAAGGGGAAGATTCAATTCATATAACGATTGGACTTTTACTTGTAATTATTATTACTTTCTTTATAACCCATTTTGTATTAAATGCCATAAGAAGATTTTCTACTAATAAAATGGAAGGTGATGACAGGTTAAAGTTCATAAGCATCTTTAAATTTATCAAGTATCTGGTTTATTTGGTAGTAATTCTGATTACTCTTAGTGCGGCGGGTATAAATATCACACTTCTTCTAACGGCTTCAGCAGCTTTATTTGTTGGTTTAGGCCTTGCACTTCAAGATTTATTCCAGGATATTATTGGAGGTATTTTTATCATTACAGATAAATCGCTTCAGGTGGGAGATATTGTCGAAACTGAGGGAAGGGTTGGTAAGGTAGTCGAAATAAAATTGAGAACAACAAGGGCAGTTACAAGAGATGACAGGGTAATAATTATACCCAATCACAAATTTATGAGTGATACTGTTTATAACTATACCCAGAATAATAAAATCACCAGAGAAGAAATTAAGGTTGGAGTGGCATATGGAAGTAACATAAAACTAGTTACAACTGTTCTGCTTGCTTGTTTGGAAAATGATAAAGAAATATTAAAAGAACCAAAACCATTCGTTCTTTTTGATGATTTTGGGGATTCCAGCCTTTTATTTTCAATCCAATTTTATATTAATGACAGTTTTAAGGCGTTAAAGATAAAAAGCAGAATTCGATATGTAATTGATTCTAAATTCCAGGAAAACAATATCAAAATCCCTTTTCCACAGAGAGATGTTCACTTATTCCAAAACTAGTTGTTCAAATTCCAAAAAAACCGCAATATGGAAGTAGCCAGGCTGATAGTATGATTAAGTATTTTCTTTTATTTTACTTCTTATTTTTAGTAAGTGGAATTTCTTTTGCTCAAAGCACGGATATTTTCAGGGTTGAATATACTTCGCTCCCTAAAGAAGAAACGGGTAATTCCGGGTCACGTTATCGAGTTTTGCTAAATGTTCCTATTAAAGTTGGACTCGATAAGTATCTGGTACTTGGAGGTGAGTTTGATCTAATTGATTTTGATAGTAATACGGAATATCCATTTGATTCCAGTGAGTTGAAAACCCTTTATGTCATTGATCTCAATGTGGGTTATATTTTTAAGTTGAATGAAGACTGGCGATTTGTGGGTATTGTAACTCCCAGAATAGCATCTAATTTAGTAAATGGCCTTCAGAGAGACGACTTTTTATTAAACCTTACTGCAACTATTTGGAAGGAGAAAAAGGATATTGATAAACCCTTTAGATTAATATTAGGGCTTACCTATAATAGTACTACCGGTCTCCCTTTTCCTTTGCCACTTGTTAATTATCACAAACGGTTTCACAGGTCGTGGTCTTACACCTTGGGAATTCCGAGAACAGATTTTAAATACCACCTTAAAGATAAACATACCTTACAAATGGCATTATTTTTGGATGGTTACTTTGTAAATGTGCAAAATGACATTCTTTTGCCGGATGGTGAATTAGGATCCGCTATTTCACTTTCAGCTATTGTTGGTGCCTTAGGCTACCAGTATAATATTAATAAGCGTATGTCTTTTTATGGGGTTGCGGGGGTTACTCTAAACCAGCTAGGGCTATTGAGAAATGATAATAGGGAAAAAGTATATACCTTAACTGAAAAAAAGGCTGGAAGTCTTTACTGGAAAGCGGGATTTAAAATTTCAATTTTTTAATAATAAAAACATGTCAAAAATACTTGTTATAGAAGATGAAGCAGCTATCCGCAGGGTTTTAGTTAAGATTTTATCTGAAGAAAGCGAAATGTATGAAGTGGATGAGGCAGAAGATGGTTCACTTGGTCTGGAAATGATTAAAAAAACGGACTATGACCTTGCCCTTTGTGATATAAAAATGCCCAAAATGGATGGTGTTGAAGTTTTACAGGCAGCAAAAAAAATAAGACCGGAAATACCATTTATTATGATTTCAGGACATGGGGATTTGGATACTGCTGTAAATACAATGAGGTTAGGGGCCTTCGATTACATCTCCAAACCTCCGGATTTAAACAGACTTCTAACAACAGTGCGGAATGCGTTGGATAAGAAGGAACTTGTTAAGGAAAACAAGATCTTAAAGAAAAGAGTTAGTAAGGGCTATGAAATGATTGGTCAAAGTAAGGAAATTACCACTATCAAGGATATGATAGATAAGGTTGCTCCAACAGATGCAAGAGTTTTAATAACTGGATCAAATGGTACCGGAAAGGAACTTG
>CBDTVZ010000391.1:0-2487 GCA_965363995.1 uncultured Eudoraea sp. | reverse complement strand
ATAATTTCTCTGAAGTAAGTGTGGAACTTATTGAGGAGATGCATGAGGAATTGGAAAAAGGTGACCTTAAGGAAGCGATGGCCATCGCAGAGGACGTTAAACAAAACCTGGATAAGATCACCCACCATGGTAAAAGGGCCGATGGAATAGTAAAAGGAATGCTGCAACATAGCCGCAGCAGCAATGGAGTAAAGGAACCTACCGATATCAATGTGCTGGCAGATGAATATTTACGTTTGGCCTATCATGGGTTGCGGGCCAAGGAAAAGAGCTTTAATGCTACTATGAAGACAGATTATGATGACTCCCTTGAAAAAGTAAATGTTATTCCACAGGATATTGGCCGGGTAATTCTCAATTTAATTACGAATGCTTTCTACGCAGTAAATCTGAAGTCCTCCGAAGCCTTGGCGGAGGATAGAGATTATGAACCGACGGTTTCAGTAAGTACCAAAAAGATTAATGGCAAGATTGAAATTAATGTTACCGACAACGGCAACGGTATTCCTAAAAAGGTGCTTGCCAAGATCTTTCAGCCCTTTTTTACCACTAAGCCCACCGGGCAGGGAACAGGATTGGGACTGTCTTTAAGTTATGATATTGTTAAGGCACATGGAGGGGAGATATCGGTAAAAAGTAAAGTCGGTGAAGGAACAGCTTTTACAATAGCATTGCCGGCATAGGCCTGTTTTGCAATTGGGTTCGTCTTTAATAGATTTTAACACCAAACTAAATTAATGAGGTTTTGGAAGACAAATGGGAAAAACAAACTTTCTCGGAACAAAACCCTGGAAAAACATAGCTGTCCAACAATAGGTATGGAAAAAGAGGGCATAAATTCCAAATAGTCTTTTAATGTCCTTTTTTATTAATATGGAAATAATTTTTTATACCTTTTAATAAATTTTGTGTGCAATTATCCCTCGACACGTATTTTGTTTGCTTTTATCTGTAGCGTATTCATTTACATTAGCCTCAATTATTTGGATCCGAATTTTGTGAAACAATTCACCAATTGAATTTCAAAGGCCTGATTTCCTTTGTTTTAAAAACTTGGGCATATGAGACTAATAATTACATTGCTGTTTGTACTATTCCAAATTATTAGTTCCAATTTGGTCTCTGCTCAGGAGGTGGTGATATCAGGTACAGTTTCCGATGCCAATGGCCCCTTAATTGGTGCAAGCATAGTAGAAAAAGGCACCACTAACGGAGCACAAACCGATTTTGATGGTAATTTTTCCCTTGAGGTCTCTGATGTAAATGCCACCTTGATTTTCTCCTACATCGGGTATGCAAATAAAGAAGTTCCGGTTAATGGACAAACGACCTTAGAAATAAATTTGGATGTAATTATCGCTAATTTGGATGAGGTTATTGTTATTGCCTATGGAACGACGAAAGTGAAAGATGCAACAGGTTCTCTTGTTGGGGTAGCTTCCAAGGATTTTAATAGGGGTGTTATTATTTCACCAGAACAACTGATACAAGGTAAAGCTGCGGGAGTACAGATAACGGTGTCTAGTGGGGAACCGGGCGCAGGTATTGAAACCCGTATCAGGGGCAGTAATTCTGTACGTTCCAACAACAATCCATTATTTGTTGTTGACGGTGTACCACTTGATGGCGGTGAAACATCTACCACGGGTTCCAATAGACCTCCTAGAAACCCATTGAACTTTTTGAATCCTTCAGATATTGAAAGTATGAGTGTTCTTAAAGATGCCTCATCTACAGCAATTTATGGGTCTCGAGGAGCTAATGGAGTTGTTATCATTACAACGAAAAGTGGTAAGACCGGTGGTTCTGGTGTTTTTGAATTTTCCTCGTTTGTAAGTATTTCTTCAATTGCAAAGAGATTTGATCTATTAGACAGAGATGAGTTCTTAGCAGGAATTACGCAGTATGGTGGTGATGCCGCTGCAGTTGATTTTGGAGACAATACCGACTGGCAAGATTTTGTTACAAGAACGAGCATCTCCGAAAACCTAAATTTATCCTGGTCCAAAAATTATGGTAAAGGAAACATCATTGCGACTTTTGGTTACGGAAAGGAAAGCGGTACTATAAAAAAGACTTCCCTGGAAAGGGCTACCGGGAGGCTTAATTGGTCGCACCGCTTCTTAAAGGACAAGCTTGAGCTTAGTTTTCGAGGTACATTGTCCAGAGTAAATGATGAGGCTTTTTCACCTACCCAAGCTTTATCCCTTGCTTATAGCGCCAACCCTACTATTCCGACAAGCCTGGATTTTAGTTCACTTGGTATTCTAACTCCTTCAGAAGTTTTGGAATATCAACAGATCACGGGCTCTACAAATAGATTCTTAGCAAATTTTTCAGTGGATTATGCGGTTACTTCTGAACTGTCTGGAAAGCTTACTGTAGGGTATGACAACTCTCAATCTACTACGATTTCTGTTAATAGCAGAGATAACCTGGATGTATTTGGTGCTCCTGACAGAGGATCTGGAGGTCTTTCCGATATTG
>CBDTVZ010000390.1:0-2488 GCA_965363995.1 uncultured Eudoraea sp. | reverse complement strand
GATAATCTTAAGGAAAAATCAGCGAATCGCTGCAATGTACAAGAATCGACCATTGTGGTTTTTTACTGAAAGTAAAAAACTCTAGTATTTCATTATCCCGTCGGTTCTGACCTAGTGCTGCCATTCGTGTGTAATGCCTTCCAGGACAATAATTCTCCAAAGCGGTTATTCAGTTTCAAATAATGAATGGTTTCGTCAAATTAAATAAATTGACAACACTTGTATTCCTGCGCCACAACCACCTGCAATAGCGACTTTGTTATTTACAATATTTCCTGTATCTTTTAAAAAAGTAAAAATTGGCTCAAATGTTTTATTCAAGTAGATTATCACCCAATAGTTTAAAACTATAATGTCGATGTCCTTTTAGATATTTGTAAGCTCTGAAATCAGAAAAATCTAAAGTAAACACGATATCAGTACGATATTTTTCAGCTAATACAACCAATGTTGCATCAGCAAAATCCATTGGTTGATCCGAATATTTGTCCATCAATTCAAAAGAACGTTTGAATAGTTCATAATTCATACTTTCAATAACAAGATAATCTTTTAAGATAAACTCTTTTAATGCATCAGCACCTTTACTATTTTGATCTAACATATACAAAGATTCTGTTAAAACAGCTTCAGTTGTGTAAAGAGTTTCTTTGATAGTGGATAATACTTTGTGACAGTTTTTGTTATCTTGATCTCTCGGATCAAATAAGGCGACAAGAGGACCTGTATCAATTAATATCATTTATTATTTCTTGCCTTGATTTTTTCTTTAAGAATAATTTTAGATTGTCGGGCAGATCCTATAGAATAGCCTCCTTCACCAAAATCATAGCTTTGAAAAAAATCTGAAGGTTTTTGATTATGTTCTGATTTTGCTTTTTCTCGATAAGCAATCAATCCTTGTTTTATTGCATCAGAAATTGACATCCCTGTTCTTTTTAATATTTCAGATAATACGTCCTCTGCTTCATTATCTAAACGTACTGAACGTGTTCCCATGCTACTCACCTTTTGTATTTTATGTATTACGCAAAGTATTACACAGCATCAGACGTATTACAATAGGTAATACACTTAATAAGTGTGGCTTCCTATCAAAATCTTTATCCTATATTTACCTTTTTTACTTGAATTTTTTGATGTATTGTCATTTTTCCATTAATCGACACTAATGACCTATTCCGGCCAGTCACGTATGTGGATAAATATTGACTTCCTTCCAGATAGCAGCAAGTCATAAGTATTAATTTCAAATAAAAACCCTTTTCTTTATTTAATGATATTTTTGTTAAAATCGGAAATAATATTGAGAAATACGGACTCGTGTGTTTCAAATTCATGTTTCTTTTGATTAAACTGTTATACGCAAAAATGAAGTCTGAAAAGAGGTCAGTAATTATGAATACAGAAGAAATCAAGCAGACCGTGAAAAGTCGCTATGGACAGTGCGTTGATGCTGGGTGCGGAAAAGAAAGCTGTTGTTGCCCCAGCGAGACCCCTAAAAATTTGAGCTTTGCAGCCGAACATGTACTTTATAGTAAGGAAGAACTTTCCTTGGTTCCTGAGGCTTCTCTTAGTCTTTCTAAGGGATGTGGAAATCCCACTGGTTTTGCGAATCTTAAATCAGGTGAAATAGTCGTAGATTTTGGCTGTGGTGCTGGAATAGACGTAATTCTTGCCGCGCACAAGGTTGGAGGAAATGGACGAGTTGTGGGGGTAGATTTCACGGATCAGATGATTGAAAAAGCGAAACAAGCCATCGCTGATTCTGGCCTTTCTAACTTAATTGAACTTATCGTTTGTGATATGGAAGAGCTTAATCTTAAAGATGGCTTTGCTGATGTTGTGATATCCAATTGTGTTATCAATCTGTGTGCAGATAAGGACGCCGTTTATAGTGAAGCATTCCGAATTCTTAAACCGGGAGGTCGACTTGCGATTTCCGATATTATTTATACTCAGAGCATTGACTCTCAAGTAAAGGAACGTTTTCAATCAACTTGGGCAGGGTGCGTGGGAGGAACAATAGAAAAGGAAAAATATTTCGAGATAATTAGGAAAGCTGGTTTCAGTGAGATTGAAATTGTTGCCATCCATCCATTGCCCTCTACAGAGTTGGAAACAATGGTATGTTGCCCTGGTCCAGAATTTACTCCCGCTCCCGCAAAAGAAGATGTTGATTCGGTTCAAGGCAAAGTTGCAAGCATTAAGTTTGTAGCATTAAAGCCAGCATGAAATTAAACTATACCGCTAAAATAGAGAAAAAGCGTATAACAAGGCAAATGCACTCGGACAGCAAAAAGCGCCGCTCCTCAATTGCCGGTTTTTGCTTTTGAACATTAGCATTGGATAGACACCAAGTAGCAGCATGCTTTGTTTTCGTTTTTGAATGATCTCTCAAATTTCTGCCTAAAGCAGTCACTGTCACCTGATGTTCGGATAACGCTGAATTAACACCTGCGATGAGTGCCTTTAATCTGATTTTATG
>CBDTVZ010000389.1:0-2496 GCA_965363995.1 uncultured Eudoraea sp. | reverse complement strand
CTGTAGTATCTAGCGCATGAATTGTGTCTTCTTCGTTAAAATCGATCCACCAAGCACCAATCTCAGCGGCATCAAGGGAGCTATAAACTAGTTGGTTTAGTAGAGCGAGTTCTTCTTCTGCTTTTTTTTGTTCAGTAATATCCTGAGCCACACCATTCATGGTTAATGCTTTTCCTTTTTCATCACGCTCAACATAACCAATGGCTCTAATCCAAACTGTATCACCATCTACAGGTCTTACATAAGGGTAGATAACATCGTAACGTTCAATTTTACCATCAACAGCATCCTGGTAGTGAACTCCGGTTTTTTCTGCAATTTCAGGGCTAGCCTGAATTATTCTTGAAAGCCATTCATCTGTTAAATGATATTTATATTCTTCATTGGGCATTTCTCCGAAGATAGCTGCAGCACGTTCGGAAGAATAATAATACTCAGCATCATCGTAATTAATTTTCCAGAAACCAGCCTTAGTTAAGTCTAATGCATTATCCGAAAGCTCATAAATTTGTTGTAATTCTTTCTCAGCTTTTTTCTGAAAAGTGATATCGGAAACAATGCCTGCAACAATATCTATTTTGCCTTCGGCATTCTTGTATGATTTACCTTTATCAAATATCCATTTTATTTCTCCTTCTGTTATTATCCTATATTCCCGTTCATATGAACCCTCATTATTCAATAAATAATCCGTGTATTCTTGTACTTTTTCTATATCATCCGGATAGATCATAGCGAATAGTTTACCAAGATCGATATCCTCATTCTCAGTAAATCCATAAATTTCATTCAATGAATCAGAGGTGGAAAATCTATCTTCAGTAACGTGGTATTCCCAGTTGCCCATTTTTGCAGCATTCATGGCAGAATTCAACCTTTCCTGGGCACTGTCAAGCTGTTTTGTTCTTTCTTTTACCTTGTTTTCAAGCTCTTCATTCAGTGTTTTTAGTTTGGTTTCGGCTAATTTTTTAACGTAAAAACCACCTATTTTTCGACTTATACCCTCAATCAAATCCTTTTCTTCCTTCATGAAGGGGCCAATCTCTGAAGCAGGCATTTCTTTTGTATAGTAGACGTCAATCCTACCTATAACTTTATCTTCAATTATGATTTTAGTAGATTGTTTCCATTCTGTTTCTTTAAAATTTGGAGTTGTAAATTCTTTCTTATCTAGAACAATCTTTCCACAAGTATATTCAGGATATTGCCATGATTGGGGAATAATATTTGTAGATTTTTGTAAAACATCCTCAAACGAATTTTCCGGGTCATTAATAAACTGTGAAATACTGTATAAACAGTTTAGTTCTTTCATCCGCTCACCAACATCATGAAGGAGTTTTTCATGTTTCAGTTCAATTTGTTTGCGTTTTTCTATTTCTTTGGTACGTTCTTCTACAATATTCTCCATTTGCTCCTGGTATTCATGCATTTTTAAATGCATTCTTACTTTGGCAGTAACTTCCTGTTCCTTGAAAGGTTTTGTGATGTAATCTTGTCCTCCAGCTTCAAAAGCTTTTGCTATATCGGCTGTTTCAGTTAAAGCACTTAAAAAAATAATAGGGATCGATTCGAATTGACTCATAGACTTTATCCTACGACAAGTCTCATAACCATCTATACCCGGCATTTGAATATCCATTAATATTAAATCTGGGGCTTCTGCCTTAATACTTTCAATTGCTTCCTTTCCATTATTTGCAACCCGAATGACGAATTTTTCATGTGCCAATATTTTTGAAATATCCTGTAAATTTTCAGGAGTTTCATTTACGACAAGAATTGATTTAGTTTGTTTTTTCATACCCTTATTTTCAAGACCTGTAAAATGTTATCTGGCAGTACCATAATGATCATCAATGTAAGCTAACATTTCACTCGGGTTTAAGCTCTGAGTAGAGTTTCCAACTCTAACATAAAAATACTCATCTCCATCTCTACTAAAAAAAACAGGTCTGGATGCAGGCTCACAACCCACAAAAAGTAGCTGCTTACCTTTATAGGCTAAAATCTCGCTTTCAATAAATTTTATAAAATCGGCTCCTATGGTTTCCTTTAGAAGATTGAACCAATGCAATAATAATTTGTCATTATTCTTAAAGCCATCTGCATCGAGGCCTAGGGTGTTACCGTCGTCATCAACGCCTACCAATAAATAACCACCTTTGCTATTTAAAAAACCCGTCACAGTTTTTAAACACGCATTTTCTATTCGCGCTTCGTTTTTCTTTGTATATATATTATGACGCAGAGTAGATTTAAACTCAGTTTTATTGGTTTCACCAGATGCTGTTAACGCTTCGATTTCTTGTTCGCTTTTTGGCAAAACCACAGAATCATGCAAATTTTTAATTTGCATTTTAAGTTTCTTTTTTTCTTCTAAAACACGTACTCTGGTTTTTATGCGAGATTTTACTACTTCGGGCTCAAAAGGTTTTGTAATATAGTCTGATGCACCCAATTCGAATGCTTTTTGTTCATCAACTGGAGCATTTT
>CBDTVZ010000388.1:0-2506 GCA_965363995.1 uncultured Eudoraea sp. | reverse complement strand
TAATTCATAAAGGCCTAAGCTTTTTCCGAGACTACGCTCGGAAAAAGTTGCCCCGACGGTGCGCGAAGCACGCTAGCCCAAGTTCCGCGCTTTTTCAAGGGCAGAAATTTTTTCAATATTCAGATATTCAATAATATTAGGGTGTTATGCGAATCAGGGGTGTTCGAGATAAATTCATAACATACTGATATTAATAAGTATTTGATTTTAGAGGTTAAATGTAGTGGCTGTATAATAGACTGTTAAATGAAATAATTGTTGACATGGGCATTGTTATATCATATCTGACTTGGATAGCAGGTATAGAGCCATGTTTTTCAAACAGACATATTCCAGAAATTCCAAAGCACCGGTGTTGCAGCTGGTGGAAAATATTCGAACCGCTAAAGGTCCCCGGCAGCGCGTGGTGGTATCTCTGGGGACCTATTTCAAGATTGCTAAAAGTATTCGCAGCGATGTGGCTCGTATTGTCAAAGAGAGGCTTTTGGGACAGCTTCCGTTATTTGTGCAGGAGCCAAATCTTATCGCCTACGCCGATAAGATAGTAAAAAAGATCCAAACCGAGGGCAAGTGGAATAGCGCCCGTGAGCGGGTATGCAAATTTATTGAAGAAACGCAGAATAACCGAACAGCCGAGGTATTTATAGATGAAGTATGCCATGGATACAGTCGGCAGTTGGGGACTGTTTTGATCGGTCACCATTTTTGGCAGCGGTTGAATTTTGCCAATATTTTAAAGGGGTGTGGTTTTAATGAGCGGCAGATAAAGACGGCTGAGATTTCTGTTTTGAACCGTTTGATAGCGCAGGACAGTGAGTATTCTATAATTTCGTGGCTTCAGACTGTGGCGCTTGACGAGTTGCTCGGTATCGATACGAGTTCGGTGGGAGATGACCGCTTTTATCGTATATCCGACAAGCTTTTGAAAAATCAAGCAGCGATTGAAGAAAGGTTGTATCAAAGGCAGAAGGATTTGTTCAGTCTAGAAGATTCGGTTTTTTTGTATGATTTGACGAACACTTATTTTGAAGGGGTTTGCGCCGGCAATCCGAAGGCGCAGTACAGCAAGAATCAAAAAGAGAAGCGTAGTGATTGTCCTCAAGTTGTGGTGGCACTTGTGTTGGACGGCGACGGATTTATACGCCGTCATCGGATGTTTAGTGGCAAAATGTCGGATGCGAAGTCATTGAAAGCGATTATCTCGGCAATCGAGGAAGAATTTGAAGAAAGCCGCATGCCGACGATCGTATTTGATAGAGGCATGGTAACCGATGAAAACATGGCCATTTTAAAGGAACATAATGGCTTGAAATTTATAGTCATGTGCCGTTGTGGCGAAGAAGCGTTACTTGCAAACGAATTTAAAAGTGAAAAATTCAGCGTAATTGAGGGAAGAGATTCGCAGCCGGCTGTTAAGGTTTTTTTGAAAGAAGCGGAGGATACGGTCTATCTTTTGTGCAAAAGCGAGGGGAGGAAAGCGAAAGAAAGAGCCATGCGCACAAGCAGGGAAAAAAAGTTTGAAGCCGAGTTGAGCAACTTGAAAGACCAGATTGCAAAAGGCAAAAGCAATATCGCATCTACCATAGAACAAAGAATAGGAAGGATAAAGGAGCGTTACGGCAGTGTGTCGAAGTATTATAAAACCGAATATAGCCACTGGGAGTTTTCATATACCCTGGCGGATAACACAGAGGTCTGCAAACGATTGGCAAATTCGCTAAACATACTGAGCAACAAAGCAAAAGAGAACAAGATCACGTTTTCTGGCATCAAAAAGAAATTAGCTGAATTTAAACGAAAATATCCGTGCGATTATTCGCAGATCGACATTCATCTTAAGCAGGCAAAATTTAAGTGGTGGACGAGCGACGAGCAGCAGGAAAAAGAAAGGCTTATGGACGGCAACTATCTTTTAAAGACCAACCGTAAGGATTTAACCGCGGATGAAATATGGAAGATGTATGTGATGTTGACCCGGATAGAAAATGCTTTTCGTGATTTAAAGTCTTATCTGGGCCTGCGTCCGAATAACCATCAGATCGAAAAGCGAGTGGACGGGCATATTAATATAACGATTCTCGCATACCATCTGCTTCATTGCATCGAGTTTACTTTACGTCAGGCCGGAGACCGGTCAAGGTGGGTAACTATAAAGCGCTTGGTCAGCACACATAATTATTCGACAATTCAATTGCCAACTACAAACGGCACGGTAATCAACGTAAGAAAGCCGGGAGTCCCAGAAGGGGTTCAGATAAAAATATACAAGAAATTAGGAGTCGACTTTGAAAATCTGCCTGTAAGGCAAAGCCTGGCTTAGTTTTAAAAAGTAAGAGGGACTTCTGTAGTGGCTGTCGTCATAACTATCTAAATATACCTCATTTTTTTTAAAAGCGCGGAAGTCGGGCTATCCGAATATTTAATATTTAAGATGCGACCCTTATCTTTTCCATTGTTATCAAATTTTGCCTTTTGTCTTTATCCTTTTACCTATCGCCTTTCCTCC
>CBDTVZ010000387.1:0-2507 GCA_965363995.1 uncultured Eudoraea sp. | reverse complement strand
GGGGTAAAGGTTATTTATGGCTTTATGCTTTTATTACTCTGGTAACCACATTTACGATCCTTGCGGCACTTTACGTAGTGACTGCCGGATTATTTATTAACCTGTTTAATGTTCAAAAACTTTCTGTAGCCATGGTTGCCCTTGGCTTATTTGTATTTATTAGTACCCTGCTAATCATAGGTCGCTACCGCTTTCTGGAGACCTCTTTAAAATTCGTCATCTCTATTTTATTTGTGGCATTACTTGTTACAACATTTTTGGTGATTTATAAGGGGCAGGTAGAACCGGTTTCCGATTTTGTAAGACCTCCAATATTTAGTGAGGTGGGGATCTTGTTTTTAATTGGATTAATTGGTTGGATGCCTACAGCTGTTGAAGCTTCGAGTTGGATCAGCCTTTGGAGTCTGGAAAAATATAAATTAAATAAGGTCAAACCTACCTTAAAAGAAGCATTACAGGAATTTAACTCCGGGTATTTGATGACCGCTGTACTTGCAATTTTCTTTTTAGTCATCGGATGGATGACGCTTTATGGCACAAATACGGAATTGAGCGGCAATGCCATTACGTTTGCAGATCAGGTAGTGCAATTATTTACTACCCACATTGGTAGCTGGGCACATATTTTTATAGCTGTAGCCGCCTTCGCCACCATGTTTAGTACCTGTATGACAGCCCATGACGCTATATCAAGGGTAAGTATTGACATAATTGGTTTGCTTACCCCAAAGAACAAAGATTTTACCGGAAGGAAGTATTACGCCACAGGGGTTGTCCTTTTGGCACTCGTTAATTTCACTGTAATTACAGCCTTTGGAGCGAATATGGGTACCCTGGTTGCACTTGCAACTTTTGTTTCTTTTGTTTTTGCTCCGATTGTCGGTTATATGAATCTAAAGAACGTAATGAGCCATGATCTTCCTAACAATTTTCATCCCAGTAAGGGATTACAGGTCCTAACTTTCACCGGAATAATATTCCTGTCGCTGTTTGCCATTTATTATTGCTGGATGCTTCTTTTTTAAGAAAGCAATTCTAACCTATAAAATATTATCCATAATCTCTTTTACTACTTCCGGATTTAATAGTGTACTAATATCCCCAAGATTGTCAGTGTCTTTAGAAGCGATTTTTCGTAAAATACGTCTCATGATCTTGCCACTTCGTGTTTTAGGTAAACCGGAAACAAACTGTATCTTGTTTAACTTGGCAATTGGGCCAATATGTTCAGTAATTTGCTGGTTTATTTCTTTCCTAAGGTTATCTCTGTCCCTTGTTTCCCCAATTTCCTTTAGAATCACAAAGCCATAAAGTGCATTTCCTTTTATATCATGTGGGAAACCAACAATGGCAGATTCAGCCACTGCAGGATGTTCATTTATAGCATCTTCAATTGGTGCAGTCCCTAAATTATGACCTGAAACAATGATCACATCATCAACCCGACCAGTTATTCTGTAATATCCTACTTCGTCTCTCAGGGCACCATCCCCTGTAAAATATTTGTTTTTATAGGCAGTAAAATAAGTATCCCTGTACCTGTCATGATCTCCCCATATGGTTCTGGCAATTGAAGGCCATGGAAACTTGATGCACAATCGTCCGTCTACCTGAATTCCCATAATTTCATGACCTTCCTCGTCCATTAGTGCAGGTTGTATTCCTATAAAAGGTAAGGTTGCATATGTTGGTGTTGTTGGGGTGACATACGGTATTGGTGAGATCATTATTCCACCAGTCTCTGTTTGCCACCAGGTGTCTACAATAGGACTTTTGCCGTGTCCTATATTGTTATTATACCAATGCCAGGCTTCTTCGTTAATTGGTTCGCCAACAGATCCTAAAACTTTTAAGGAAGAGAGATCATATTTTTCAACATGTTCCAGGTTTTCCTTTGCCAATGCCCTTATTGCGGTAGGCGCAGTATAAAACTGATTTACTTTATGCTTTTCAACTACTTCCCAAAATCGTCCATAATCCGGATATGAGGGTACCCCTTCAAACATAAGCGTAGTTGCCCCGTTTGCCAGGGGGCCATAAATAATATAGGAATGACCGGTAATCCATCCAATATCTGCTGTACACCAATATACATCACCATCCCTGTATTGAAATATATTTTTAAAGGTATAGGCTGTATATACCATATAACCTGCACAAGTATGCACCATGCCTTTGGGTTTCCCTGTTGACCCCGATGTATAAAGTACAAAAAGTGGATCTTCAGATTTCATTAGTTCCGCATCATAATCTGCATATGCATTATCCAATAATGGTTTTAACCACAAATCCCGGTCCTTCTTCATCTTTATTTTTCCTCCGGTGCGCTCAACCACCAAAACCCGTTCCACACCCGGGCAATCTTCCAGGGCCACATCCACAATACCCTTCAGGTCTATAGTTTTATTACCCCTGTAGGAGCCGTCAGACGTAATTACCATTTTACAGTCACAATCATTTATCCTGGTAGCTAAAGCATTTGAAGAAAAGCCGGCAAAAACAACAGA
>CBDTVZ010000386.1:0-2518 GCA_965363995.1 uncultured Eudoraea sp. | reverse complement strand
ATCCCCATTGTTCCGTTATTTGAAAAGGAGTTAGGAACTAAGTCCATTTTAATGGGTTTTGGACTGGACAGCAATGCCATTCATTCTCCGAATGAACATTTTGGGGTATGGAATTTTTTAAAAGGAATTGAAACGATACCTTATTTCTATAAATACTATACGGAACTTCTTTCTAAGTAAATTCAGATTTGAGAAACAGCTTAAATTGTTCAAAAATGTTGAGGGAAAATTCCTGGAATTCATAAAACCTTCTTAATGAGGTATTTTTTATTCATTTTAGTGTAACAAATCATAGCAAATTGCGTTCTAACCACTAGAATCAAAAACGAACACTATAATGATACGACGCTTTTTTATCCTCTGTTCCGGAGCGGACACCCGCATTCTTGAATCCTGTTCTTCAGGAGAACAAAACAAATACGCAGGCATTGGAGCCACTGTTTTTTTTACGGCTGTAATGGCATTTATTGCAAGTAGTTACGCGCTTTATACTGTATTTGACAACGTTTACGCCGCCATCTTTTTTGGCCTTATCTGGGGTCTTTTAATTTTTAACCTGGATAGGTTTATTGTCTCCACTATTAAAAAAAGAGATAGTCTTAAAAGTGAATTTTTACAGGCTACCCCCAGGATAATTTTGGCCATCATTATTGCCGTGGTGATCTCAAAACCTTTGGAAATGAAACTTTTCGAAAAGGAAATCAACCAGGTATTATTGGAACAAAAAAACGAACTCACGCTCGCAAATAAAGCACAGATTGCGCAGCAATACACTCCGGTGGTTGCCAGCCTGAATGAAGATATTACAGCCCTTAAGAATGAAACAAATATAAAAGAAGCGGAGACCAACGCCCTCTATGACACCTATATTACAGAGGCTGAAGGAAGAGCCGGAACCATGCTTTTAGGCAAAGGACCGGTGTATAAAGAAAAACGCGAAAAGCACGATGCCGCTTTATTGGAATTAAGACAATTAAAGGAGGCTAATGCAAATAAAATAGCCGGTATAGAAACCCAGATCACCGGGCTTAACACAGAATATTCTCAGGCAGTTGATGATTCTCAACCCATTATTGACGGATTTGATGGCCTTATGGCACGTATAAGTGCTCTGGGAGAACTGCCATGGTTTCCCTCTTTCTTTATTTTCTTATTATTCCTTGCCATAGAAACATCACCTATAATTGTTAAGCTTCTCGCTCCAAAAGGACCCTATGATCTTAAACTGGAAGATGAGGAAAGTGCCGTGGAAACCTGGGTTATGCAAAAGGTATTACAGCGACAAAAGATCCTGGCCACAGATACTAGCTTAAATGAAAAGATTTATGGCGAAATAGCAGAAGAAGAAGCTGTGTATGCTTATAAGAAACAGAAAGTTGAAGAACTGCTGCGAATTCAGGCAGATACTTTTCATGATCTTCAGATAAAAAGCCTGTAAGGAATATTAACCACTAAAAAAGATTCAGGAAATCGGGGATTAGTTCCCCCAAATTCTGGCCCATAATTCTATTAAAACGTTTTGTGCGTCTTCTTTGAATTTTGGGGTTTCCTCAACTATGACCTCATTTTTTATTTTTAGCAACTTATAACTAAAAGCAAATTTAGGATCAATGGGATTCAGGCTTATCAAACCAAAACGAAGGTCATTAAAGAGTAAGGTTTGCTCCTTCCGCGAAATGGTATACCAGCCTTCTGTAATTTTTATTAACCGGTTAAGCTTATCATCACCTGCCAGTTCTCCTAATAAGGCGTGGTTTTTTGGATAACCCCTGAACACAATTGGTTTGCTATCAAACAAGGAATATTCTCCTATTAAATATTCTTTTCCTGCGTCTACATTTGCGGTCCACAGTATTGAATTAAAAGGAGTGGGTCTGGTCTCAATCTGTTCATAAGCAATCCCCTGATCCTCCAAATTATCGGTAAATTTCTTATATGTAATTCCCTTCAATAGTATGGTTACTGCCAGATAAGCTGTACTCACCATAAGGCCTATTCTATTATACTTTCTTCTGGCCGGTGACAGCCTGTGTTGCTTCATAGTCAGAATCAGGAAAAACAGAAAGGGAAACGTATATAATGGGTCAATTACAAAAATATTCTGAAAGGCCAAGCGCAGGTCAAAAGGCCAAAAAAGTTGCGTGCCCCAGGTGGTAAAAGAATCCAAAATAGGATGGGTAAACAAACCCCAGAACATAAGCTTGGACCATTCCTGCCAGCTTACCCCCGATTTTTTTTCAATTTTAGAAATCAACCATCCGAAAATTGGCGCAAACAGAAGGCTAAACAAAATAGAATGACTAAAACCCCTGTGCCATTCTGTATAAGTAACCGTGTCTACAAAATAGCGACTCAGGACATCAAGGTCGGGTATAGTGCCGGCTATTGCACCATAGAGCATAGCCTTATTCCCCACCTTTTTACCAAGTACCACCTCGCCAACTGAAGCCCCTAAAACTATTTGCGTTAGTGAATCCATATATTATTCAACTATATTCATTTTCTTCAACAAAAATGA
>CBDTVZ010000385.1:0-2518 GCA_965363995.1 uncultured Eudoraea sp. | reverse complement strand
TGATTATCCCGTTTTCGCTTTTCGAAACGTTTTCTGTAGTTACGCCTAAAAATAAACATTCCTATAGAGACGAGCGCAAAGAAAATAAAGATGTAAGTGCCCTCTCTGTCAATATTCCAAAGTTCAATTATCTTATATACTGATATTATTGCAACTAACAGGTACAAATATTCCGTATATCTTAGTATTTTAATCATGTTTGATCTTCCTTAATTGTGATTAATCCATAAGTCTTATGGGCATTGAAGAAACTAAAGTCTTTATTAAAATCCATTCCCTCGCCGTCCATAATTGTCCCATCTTCAGGATTGGTAAATTTAAATTTACGCTGAGTAAAAATCCACTCATTTGTCTGATCATAAAAAAGCTGAGGAGCTTCTAACTTTTTGCCATCATGAGATTCGATTACCACATTACCCTGCAGGTCTATTAAATTAGTGTTAGAATATATAATCCCGTAGTCGGCCTTAATTGTACTTTTATTGTCTTCAGCATCAAACAAATCTACCTCTAAGCCATTTGGAAAAGTCCTAAACTTAAATCTCATATTGTCATAATCTTCACTCAAGGGGCTTTTTAAAATGGCTATGACCCTGGAATCTTTGGTCTCTTCGCTTCCCATTTTATCTGGAGTTTCTGTATAGGTAAGGACAAAATTTTGAGCAACCCCCTGAGGATATATTCTTTGCTGCGCTTCTTCTCCCACCCTTTTATAATTATCCTTACAGCCATAAAACAACAATGCCATAGAAAGAACTATGGCAATGTTAATAAATTTATTTCCGTTGGGATTATACATTGTTATAGATTAGGCACTTTTACGCTGCCTCCCACCCAACAACTAAAGCTGACGGTTTTACCGGCCATGCCAGAATTAAAGATATCTGTCTTTGAAGGTGCCTTGGCACTATAACTGGCTGCAGATTGATTTGCATTGCGACTCAATGAGGGATCTACTCTACCTGCTCTTCTGGCCATATCTGCCGCTTTCCAATAGATAGCTCTTTTTTCAAATGGTGTACTTCCACAATCATTCGCACTTGTTGCATATAAATTTGCGATAAGAAGGTAGGCTCTCCCATTAGAAGGATTTGCATCTAAAGCTTTCTGAGCATAACTTCTTGAAGTTGATTTACTGGATCTTCTATAACTTGTTGCTATCTTATAAGCGATATTTGATTTCTTTTTGGAATCTGTCTCCAAATCCAGGGCTTTATTAAAATCTGCAATTGCTCCTTTGTTGTCTCCTGCTTTTTTCTTTAAAGTTCCCCCGTAAACATAAGCATCCGCAGAAGGATCCAATGCCAATTGCGCCTCAAATAATTTTTTAAACATAGGATCATCAATGCAATCTTTACTAAACATTCTTCCTACTGCTCTTTTTACCCAGATAACGTTCGTTTTTTTATTTTCAAAACTCTTTTGATATAGAGGAATGAGGTTATCACAATCTGCGAGAGCACCTAATTTAGAATCTACACTTCCGGCAATCTTTCCATAAGATTCAGAATTCGTAGTGGCTACCTTTAATCTTCTCTTTTCTTTTGAAGTAAGGGTGCCTGCCTCTTCCTTGGGTAACAATTTGCTGATTATGTCTATTAGTTTTGAATTCTCTTCATCTATTTTTTCAGTAACGTCATCATAAGTATCAAACACTGTTTGAAGATCTTTTTTCCCTTCATTATAAAGGTCTACAAGACTTGAAAAATAAAGATAAAGCGCTTTTGGGTTTTTAAAATTTGACGCGTCTTCTTCAAAGGCAACATGAAGCATATTATATAATTCTTCATTAGAAGCCATCTTATTGTCATATAATAACAATGCCTTATCTATGGCAACTACCGCTTTGGGAAATTTATCAGGAAAAACTTTTAAGCTATTATCATATAATGCAAGTAAGTCACTTATATAACCATCTTTTTCGGTGCCGGAACTATTCTTAACCTTATAAGCCAGAATTTTTTCCCCCAGCGAAAAATTTGCTTTGTTTATCGACGGACATGCATCATATACCATTTTCCAAGGTGCATATGCCGCATCGTAGTTTTTTACTTTTGCATGTTCAGCATAAATAGAAAGATTGGTCATACATTCTGGGTTTTGAGCTTGTGCATTTGCTGTGCCCATTATTGCCAGTAACCCAATTATCATACAGTAAAGATTCTTTTTCATCGTGTATTAATTTTAAAGTGGTTAATGTACTAAATTTTTATCAATTTATTTTCCTTTTTTGGAACCATTTATCGTTCAATGACAGTCCTATACTGACTTTGAAATAAGTCTCCTCAACTAAATCAGCTACTGTGGTACCTCGTTTACCGTATTCAAAACCAACATTCATATTGGAAAAACCTCCTCCAACTGGTAAACCAACTCCAAAAGTTATGCCAAAATCATGTATCGATGTATTATTGACTATAAAGCCTGTTTTGGAAGTGTGCGCACCAGCTCTATAGGTGATTCTTTTCAAATAACTGGTAAATGAAGCATAATCAGGCACAAAATATCCGCCTACTCT
>CBDTVZ010000384.1:0-2523 GCA_965363995.1 uncultured Eudoraea sp. | reverse complement strand
GTTAGTAATTCCGGGGTTGAGAATTGTTCCCGAGAATATTTCCCACAGACCGCGGACGTCGCCTCCCGAAATCGTGGGATTATAAACCTCAGTGTCATTAACCTCGATTTCGAATTTACCCCCAGAAGGGGTTGCCCATACCTTGAAAGCTAGAATCGGTCGAGCCCGGTTAGTTCCAACAACAAAGTTACTAGGTATTGTTAGTTGAAAAGTCTTACTTTCGCCTGGGTTTAGGGAAAAGCTACCGTCACTGATTACCATATAATCTACAAGTGATGCCATAATTAATCTCCTTTGCCTTTACAATTAATATGATATTCGGTCATTAAACCAAATATAGAAGATTTATAGAATGCGGCAAAAAGCCATTATTATCTGTTAAAAATGACACTATTAATTTGCGAAATATTACCATTAAAGCCTAACGCACAGCTAACCGGTTTAGCAAAGCCGTCACCTTTTCTACGTAGCAAAATTTGCCATGTTAGCTACTAACATGCCTAAGTAAGAGCCATATTCTTTTACGAATATTATTAACCCTTACACCCCATCGATATTTCTCGTTATTTGAAACATGAGGGAAACGTATTTTGAGATCGTTTATTTTCTCGTAAATTGATTCAATGAGATGTTCTGTTTCTTTACCACCCCAACTTGACAGATCCGTACCATCAAGTGAAGAATATTTAGTGATTTTTGATTTTTTCAGTTTATTGAAATTGAACCCTTCCTTAGAGAGCCGTTTAAACTCTATAACAGATATTTTATCGATTACTTCTTCGAGATCAACGCCATCATCAGCTACCATATCAAGGTATGACAAATTATCTTTAAGCTCACCTATCAATGCTCTAGTGTCACCTTTCGATTTATTCCACCATAAGTTAATGCTTTTCAGGGCAGAGCCACTGGCAGAAAGTGTTTTAATCGCTGCGGGTATTGTTATATCCATAGTTTCTATTTTCAGCTATCACACAGCTCACAGGTTTGGTGAAGCTGGCAATTTTTTTTGCGGAGCAAAAAAGGTGACGACTTTGCAAAATCCGGTGCAGCTGCTTATTAACCTTTTTCGACATGCTTTTTGATATCGACAAGATCTTTAAATAATTCTTTTTTCATAGAATTTTTAATAAACAAACTCATAATAGCAGAAATTATTTTCACAAATATTGACTGAGCTTCTGCAGTAAACGACATAGTTAAAATTGTATTTCCCCCAACTTCTTTTAATAACATCTTTGTAATATAAACGGAACCATGACTTTCTGCACGAGTACAGTAATACTCATTTTCAACAAAATCAGTTATCCACATTGTCTCTGTTGCTTCCTTACCAAACATTTTACGTGTTTCTTTCCATTTCAAACCTACAATTGTGTCTGTAGGCAGATTTAAAACCTCTATATCAATGATGCTGGAAATCATATCAGAACAATTTTCTATATCTGTTATCGCAGCCCAAATAACACCTTTCGGCTTTGATATTTCAATATCGACTGCTAGTTGCATGAATTATTCTCCGTGTTGAATTGATAAGCTAACGCCGCCATTTACGGGCGGAGTGTGATGGCGGCTTTTTTCCGCGTCTTTGCAAAAAAGCTGACAGCTCACGGAGTTCCGCAACATGGCCTGGTTATGTGCCATTTATTCCACCACTAGATGAATAATATTTGACGGACTACTTAACCAAAAACCACTAAATGATTCTGGCAAAGTCTCTATTTCATTCCTGACTACACAACCTTGATCTTTTAAATATTGCTGTGCCCGAGCTATATTCGATGTTTCAATTTCAAGCCATATTTCAGCTTGGCTGATTCCTGATATTTTGTCTATCCACAAGTTCTTGCCGCCATACTCAAATACAATTGAATCATATTCATTTTCATTTTCATTTTCATTTTCATTTTCATTTTCATTTTCATTTTCATTTTCATTCGATGGTTCTACTAGTTTTCGCTCTAGACCAAGTATATGCTCATAGAAATATATCGTTTTCTCAAACTCATGAGCTGGTACTTTTATAGCGATATTTTTTCCGGGTTTAAACTCAGGTTTCATATTTAAACCTCAACTTGATTCTGCACAAATCGCTATGCTAACTTGACGTTTTATACACTGCATAGTGAAACCAAACGGCGTATAAAACGGTCAACATTACGCTAATAGTTAGAGCTTGAACAATTGCTCATACGGTATATAGGCAAAATTAATTACAGCTAACCCAATAATTGTATAAATGGTAATTTGCATTCCTAAAACACGTATTTTCATGTTTGAAGATAACATACCTTTTGCATGTATTAAACGCCCTACGATAAGAGACAACCCTGAAATGTGAATAATTAAAATATTTGCTTTGTTGTACTCCAAAGCAAACAAGAGTAATAACGCAATTGGAATTTACTCTATTGCATTTGATTGTGTTGCAATGGCAAGCTTTAACTCTTCTTTTCCTCCATCACCAACACTTACTAACTAGGCCGCAGCAAAGGATACACAATCATTTCTGAAGAATGACTT
>CBDTVZ010000383.1:0-2528 GCA_965363995.1 uncultured Eudoraea sp. | reverse complement strand
CATTCCTTTTTTATTTCCTCACTCCAGGAACCCCATTCCAGCTCTTCAAACGTGTTTAATTGATAATACTTTTCAGTAGCTGTCAGGTGAAGCAGCATGGCACCAATAGAATTTGATTGTTCATCAATTTGGAAATCCAATTGTTCCACCGTCAAATCTTTAACACTATGTATCAGCCATGCCCGCATCATGGTCATGGTAGATAAAAGAGTGCCGATTTGCGGTGCATATCCTTCTTTTGGCCCAATTATATAGAGGCCATCTGAATTAGGAATAGATTTTTTATGAGCAAGGCTTATTAGCGGGGTTGAGATTAGTCCTGCAGTTAGAATAGTGGATCCTTTAATAAATTTTCTTCTGTTGGTTTTGTTAGTGTTAATTTTCATATTGTTAATATTATATTCCTAATTAGAATTCAGGTATAATGATTATTGATCTTTATTCTCCTTACTTCTTTTCTTATTCAATCCAGCTCCAATTGCAACGCCAATAGCTACTCCAATTCCGACACCAACAGCTACTTCGTTTATTGCCACTCCGATTGCTCCTCCAACTCCGGCGCCAAGGGCAATACCAATTCCTGCATAATTTTTCTGTTTCATATTGAGAAAGTAAATAATTTTAAGTTAAACTTTTTCGGAATTCTGATTACTGCCTTGCATTTAGCCCAAATAGCTCCTGTACAGAATTATACCAATCATCATCATTGGCTGCATTCCAATCTACCCATTCCTCATCAGTCATAGATGCCCGCCAGTCCAGAAATGGTTGCGCATCCGGCCCCACAGGATGTCTTAATTCCCAGTTTTGGCTTTCTGCTACTTCCAAAATCTTATCGGCTACCAATGCAGGAGAAGTTGGTGTTTCAAGAGAAGCTCTAAAAAGACCTCCAAAGCGGTTAGATTGGGGATAGATAGAATCACTTCCAATCTCTATATCTCTGGCCATCTGTGTATCAATAATACCCGGTTCAACTATTTTAACTCTAATATTAAATGGTTTAACTTCCTGTGCCAGAGCCTCACTTATTGCTTCCAGAGCATGTTTACTGGCCGAATATGCACCCAAAGGGGTGTTCGAAATTTTGCCCGAAACTGAGGCAATATTAACGATACAACCATTTTTATTAGTACGCATCTGTGGTAATAGATGTTTCGTACATCTGAGTACTCCAAAATAATTAGTATTCATAATGGCAATAATTTCTTCCATGCTCAAATCTTCAACGGAGCCATGATGTTCAATACCGGCATTGTTTACAAGAACATCTATGGTGTCATTCTCTTCAAGTATCGCATCTATTGCCTTCCTGACTGATTCATCAGAGTCTACATCCATTGCTGATATGCTGATATTAAGGGATTCGTCTTTGATTTTTTGTTTGAAAGCCGAGGCTCTATCCGGATTGCGCATAGTTGCGTAAACTTTGTAACCGGCTCTTGCAAATGCCAAAGCGGTTTCAAGACCAATACCCTTACTGGTACCGGTAATCAATACTGATTTCATATTTCTGTATTTATCGTTGGTTATCTTAAGTTCTAAAGTGCCTAATATATGACTTAAAAGATAGTAATTTCTTTATAACCAAAGCTTAATCAGGCAACAAAACGAAGGAGTTTACCCTATTTAAGGGTTTAGTTTTTGTCTATACTTCTTTAATGCCAATAGTGAGAAATAGCGCTTGTAGTTTCTGTAAGAAACCATGGTTGTTTTATAAAATAACCCACTCATTGGCTGTACCGGCCAGTCACCATCCTCAAGCTGCTGGTCAATAAGCCAGTTTATGGCTTTAATTAACCGGGGATCTTCAGCATAACCTCCGTTTAATAATGTGAGTATGCACCAGGCCGTTTGATCTACTACACTTGCATCGGCCTGAATATAATGCCTTGCCAGTGCAGACTCCTGTGCTTCTCCCCAGCCACCATCTTCTTTTTGTTTGGACCATAGGTAGGTGCAAGCCCTTTGTATTGCCTTATGATCCTTACTCATTCCATACATGGTCAGTCCTTCCACAACAAAACAAATCCCATAGGTGAAACACAAGCCCCAAAGGGCTTCCCAGCTTCCATCTTCATATTGGGAATTCAAAAGGTATTTCACAGCTCTTACCATGGCATTTTCCATTTCAGAAGTAAACAGATGGGGCCTGCTCTGTTTTATTTGTATAAAACACTGAATAATACTAGCCGTACATTCTACATAAGAATGGTCAACCATAATATCAACAAATACATTAGCCGCGTTAAACCACTCGAGTTTCGGGCTCCCAATGGCTTTGTCCACACTGGTCCATCCTCCGTCATCGCCCTGTAGAAGCATTATAAAACCTATGGCTTTTTTTATTCTTGCATCAGATATTAATTCATCGCCTAAGCCTTCGGTTTCCAAAAGTGCTTTAATGGCCTCTGCAGTGCAATCAGATACCACCCAACCATTGTCCAGATAGCTAAATGTCCAGCCGCCTGCCCTGGGAAGACGGTGGTATTTAAAAGGGTTTTCCAGCTCCTTCATAACCTGGTTATCCA
>CBDTVZ010000382.1:0-2528 GCA_965363995.1 uncultured Eudoraea sp. | reverse complement strand
ATACTGACAACGGAGAAGGACTATATGCGGTTGAAGGATAGAGTAGATAATCTTTATTATATATCTGTCGGGCATCGATTTTTAAGCGAAGGAGATGTAGTTATTACAAAAAGCCTTGAAAAATTAGGATACTGATTTCTTTAATTTATGTTCAAGGATGTTTTCACCAATTTTTTGATAAAACACCTCTGGTTTAAAAGGTTTTGTAACGACGTCATTACAACCTGCCGCATAGAAACTTTCTAAACTGTCATCTAAGGAAATTGCGGTAAGCGCTATAATTGGTATGTCAGAATCAAATTTTCTAATCTGAATGGTAGCTTCAACCCCACTTATTCCCGGCATATGTATGTCCATAAGTATGCCATCATATTGACTTGTATTGGCCATTTCTACTGCCGTGTTTCCGTTTCCGGCAATTTCACAGCTAATGCCCCTTTTATTCAACATTTTTTTGGTTATTACCTGATTTATCTTATTGTCTTCAACAACAAGTACATGAAGGCCATTTAAATCATAGTCTTTTTGGGCTATCTCAAAAGTAATGTCATCTAATACACTATCTTTACTTTTAAGGTCTAATTCGAAGAAAAATGAAGTACCCTGGCCTATTGTACTTTTAAGCTGTATTTTGCTGTCAAATAGACCTAAAAGGCTCTTTACAATAGTAAGACCAAGGCCAGTACCTCCATATTCCCTGTTAATTTGAATTGAGCCTTGCTCAAAACTATCGAAGATATGCTGTTGTTGTTCAATTGAAATACCTATTCCATTATCCTTGACTTCAAAATATACAGTGACTTCTTCCTCTTCCTTTTTCAGGAGTTTGGCTATTACATGTACTTCTCCATTTTTGGTAAACTTTAAAGCATTACCAACCAGATTCATAAATATCTGGGATAATTTAAGAGGGTCGCTCATTAAATGTTTAGGAATTTCCTCGTCGTAGTCTAAGATAATTTTTGTTTTATTTTCTTTAGCACTTTGCTGTAAAGAGCTTATTACATCTGCAAGTACTTTCTTCAGGTAAAATTCCATATTTAATGCCTCCAGTTTGTCGGCATCTATTTTATTTATTTGCAGTATGTCATTTATAAAATTTAGTAAATAATCCCCCGAAAACTTTAAGGACTTTAGATGTTCTTTTTGATTTTCGCTCGGATTCTCTTCTAATAAAAGGTGCGCCAAACCGGTAACGGCATATAGTGGTGTTCTCAATTCATGACTCACAGTAGATAGGAAGTTAGTTTTGGCTTCCATAGCCTGTACTGCTGCATCTCTGGCAGTTTGCAGCTCCTTGTTTTTGGTTTGCAGAAGATCATTGGTCTTTAACTTAATCTGATTATTCCTGAATAGTGATACTGCTAATAAAGAAATAATAGTTAAAAAAGCCGAGGTCAGGATAGCAGTGATTTCAGATCTGTTCCGGGATTCATTTAACTCCTCTATTTTAGAGTCCTGACGTTTAATTTCTTCCCCCATAAATTCAAATTGAATCCTATCGGCTGTTTTGGCTTCCGCCTTAATTTTTTCTATAGTGAAAACAGAATCTTTTAGTTTTAAAAGATTCCTGTTATGAACGAGAGAGAGATCGTATTCTTTTCTTTTTTCATAGGCCTTCCCCAATATTTCATTAGCTTCAAACTCCTCTTTGGAGAAGTTATTTGCTTCTGCGATTTCTAATGCACTAACCCCACTTTTAATACTTTCATCATAGTCTTGAGTTTTGAGATATAATTTTGCTAAACCCAAGTGTGACTTTGCCATTAGGGATTCTTTTTCAAATACATCATTATTTACTACAAGAGAATTAAAATTTAATGTTGCATTATCATATTTTTCTATGGTGAGATATATATTGGCCTCCAATAGCAATATGTTGTTGAGAAGATTACGGTCATTACTAAGCTGCTTAGATTCATTTAGCATGAAAATGGCCTGAAAGTTAAGACCGCTGTCATAGAGTAAAATAGATTCTATGTATTTGTGAACTGCATGGCCATACGGATACTCCAGTTCATTAAGCAGAACTGTTGCACGATCCCAATAAAAAAGGGTGGTTTCTCTTTTATCCAGTTCCATGTAAAGCAATGCAAATTTGTTATAACAATCTACAAGGGCCTTTTCATTTTCTGTCTCTTCGGCCAAGGCAGCAGCTTTATCAAGGGATTCCAGTGCAAGATTTATTTTGTTCTGGTTTTTATAAGTCCTGGTTTCATTAAAATAAATTTCTAAGGCATTTACCTGATTTGTTCGCTCTTGGGCCAAGGCAACAGGAAAGTAAGACATGAATATGAATAAGAGAAATGCCTTGGATATTATTATATGTTGTAAAAATAATCTCAAATGACTTTTTATTTAGCTAAGAAGTTAATAAAAACACATAATTCTTATGCTGTACACCAGTTACTTTTTAATATTTAGAATTTTGTAATAAATGTTTAGCAAACTTCACCTTTGAATCAAACGTCCAGGATAAGCAACTATTGTTTATTTGAACAGAAACTATAGGTTCTTTCCTATAAAAA
>CBDTVZ010000381.1:0-2540 GCA_965363995.1 uncultured Eudoraea sp. | reverse complement strand
TAGATTTTAGTCGAAGTAATCTTAAAATAGATTATATCATTCAGCTGCCTTCCAATGCCGAATTGGAGATAAATAACACATTTGGTGATGTTGTTATTGACGGATCGGTAGGAAATCTTAAAGCTATAGTTGCACATGGTGATATCTGGATTAATGAGAACATCGATAATGCAGACATTACCATAGACTACGGGAAAATAAAGGTCCGTTCTATAGGTTACGGTAATCTTAGGTCAAAAAACGGTGACATTACTATTGATAAAGCCAGAGATTTGAGGATTAATAGCCGTGGTACAAATATTAAAATCGAAAACGTAACTACGCTGAATATCCATTCGAATAAGGATGAAATAACTATAGGAGAAATTGGTTCTATGAAGGGAGAGCTAAAATTTACCACTGCACTAGTAAAAAGTGTTAGCAATACAATTAATCTTAGCACTAAGGTCTCGGATTTCAAAGTTTCCGGATTTCTTAAACCAGATCCAGTAGTTTTTATTAACCAGGAGTCCTCGGATATCAGTCTTAATATTAGTGGAACATCCTTTGTGTTTGATGCCGTTTTGGTAGAAGGATTACTAAGGCTCCCTAAGACCTTTGACAACATTAATTCAATGATGGTAGATGATGTAAAAAAAATCCGTGAAATTGAAGCTACGTATGGAAAAAACATGCTGGGCAGGGTGTCCTTAAACGGAAATAAAGGTGCGGTAGTACTTAAAGAACAGAACTAAACTATCCAACTTCCATTAAAATTACGATAACGATATCTTAAAAAAGAACTGATCCAAAATATTAAAATACCATTGTTTAAAATAAATAATATGAAATGCAACTATTTTAAAAATGGGTTGTCTATTACTATATCAATCAAATAATAAATAAATCATGAAATATCAAAAATTACTATTTCTTCTCATCCTGTTACCAGTTGTTGCCTTTACCAATGCTCAAGAATCTGATGACTACGTGGAGTTTAATGATCGTAAAAATGTGGTACATGGCGTATACCTGGGAATTGCAGGGTCTTATGGTAAAATTGATAAAAAAGACACTTATTTGGGCAGCGTAAAAATAGCTTATGTGGCCAATCAGCAATTCGAAGTGGGTATAATTGGAGTGGGTCTTTATTCGGAACAAAATGCCCAAAGTAGTTCATTTTCCTATGGAGACCTTGTTGGTGGTTACGGAGGATTACATTTAGAGCCCATTCTATTTGGAAAATCCCGGGTTAACATGTCGTTTCCCGTACTCATAGGGGGTGGTGCAGTGGGCTATTTAAACGGGGATATTGATGACCCCTTTACAGATGTTGACCAATGGGACGCCATATTTGTTTTTGAACCAGGGGTAAATGTTCTCTACAATATTTCACGATATGTACAGCTCGAGGCAGGTGTAAAGTACAGGTTTTCAAGCAGTACTGATTTTCAACCCGGCCTTGTTTCCGATATTGATGGTTACTCTGTAGGAATTGGTATTAAGGTGGGCGTATTCAATATGGGTAGAAACAGATACAAAAAGAAAATTTAAGATGGAAAAAATACTATACCTCGCGGAGGCTCCATTCATTGCCTGATACGCACACAGTATGTATGCTCCAAAAACAATAATGTTTTTGTAAAAAACGATTTAACAGAGAATGAAAGAAACACTGAATGGTCTCTTATAAACTTTCAATGGATACCCCTATTGGGGTCTAATAAAAACATAAAACAATACTAAAATAAATTATACAAAAATGAAAACAACATCTATGTTAACCGGTTTAATGTTTGTAATAGTATTGCTGACATCTTGTGATAAAGAAACTGTAAATGTTTCTGGCGAAGTAACCAGGGTTCAAGTAAACCTTACAGGGTTTACAGGATTGAAAGTGGCCAGCTCCTTTAGCGCAATTGTCACCTTCTCGGATACCGAAGAAAAAATAATTGTTGAAGCGAATGAAGATATTCAAAATCTTGTGGTGGTAGAAATAAAAGACAACAATCTGGAAATTAAGCTTAAGGAATATACCAATATTCGCGGAAATTCTACAATGAATGTTTACATTACCACAAAGAACATTAACTATTATCTCGCCACCGGGGCTTCCAAGATAACCCTGGAATCTGAATTAATAGCAGAATCAGCTAAAATTGACTTGTCTGGAGCTTCTATTTTTTCTGGGCAGCTAAATACCGATAATTTAGAACTTGAAGCTGAAGGTGCTTCCCAAATAGATATTTACGGGAAAACTGGTGAATTCAAGACAGAGTTGTCAGGAAGTAGCGGATTGCTCAACTATGATTTTTTAGTCAAAAATTTAACTATTGCCCTTTCCGGAGCCAGCAATGCTCATCTTTCTGTCTCAGAATCCATTAAAATAGAAGCAACCGGAGCCAGTTCGCTTATCTATAAAGGAGACGCTATAGTAACTGAAAAGAAATTGACCGGTGCCTCACAAATTATTAAAAAAGAATAGGTCAAAACTTTCAATAAAAAAATATTATTTACCCATCAATTTGCTTTGCAAATTTCACAATAAAACATAAAAATAG
>CBDTVZ010000380.1:0-2546 GCA_965363995.1 uncultured Eudoraea sp. | reverse complement strand
ATGGCTTTTACTATGGCTAATTTTTCAGCTAAATTAAATTTCATTATTTCTTTTTCTAAAATTGATATGATGATGCTCTGTTAATAGAATATTATATACAAGGTAATTAAAAAATGTCATTCTTACATCCTTTTTAACTGCTTTACTAAAGGAAGTACAATTAAAAAGGGTTTTGTACTCTATCTTGTAAAAGATCATTCTAAATAGACTTTCAATAAACTAACTTGAGGCTACACTAAACAGGTTTTTAGTATCGCTTAAAAAAATTTACCTTCCGATGATTTGGTGAATAGTTAAAAGTTGAAACACTTATTGCAGATAGGCTATTTTTAACTAAGGATAAAACATATGTTTTGTATTATGAAGCGAAGAACCATTCAATTCCTGATATTATTGTTGCTTATGGCACTAAATTTGCATGCCCAGAGCATTACCGTAATTTCCTATAATATTCGTTTGGATGTAGCTTCTGACAGTCTGAATCGTTGGGATAATAGAAAGGACTTTTTAATTGGTCAACTAAATTTTCATGAACCCGAGGTTTTTGGAATTCAGGAAGGTTTGCTGCATCAGCTTGTAGAAATAAAGGATGGAATGCCCGGATATACTTATATTGGAAAAGGTAGAGAAGACGGACTCAAAAATGGCGAGTTTTCCGCAATTTTTTATAATCAGGATAAGTTGGAATTACTGGAAGAAAACACCTTCTGGCTTTCCGAAACGCCTGAAATACATTCAAAAGGATGGGATGCAGCCATAAAACGTGTATGCACCTATGGACTATTTAAAACCAAAAGCGGAGCTCATAACTTTTGGGTATTCAATACGCATTTTGACCATATTGGAGAAGAAGCCAGAAAAGAAAGTGTATTCTTAATCATTGAAAGAATACGAGAGTTAAATAAACAGGATTATCCCGTAATACTAACAGGTGATCTTAACCTGGAACCGGATGACCCCAGCATTTTAGTGCTCTCCAGTGCTATGCATGATACCCATTTGCTTGCTGGGGATAAAGCTTTTGGTCCTGAAGGGACATATAATGCGTTTAACTTTTCAGAAGCAGTAACCCGCAGGATAGATTATATATTCCTATCCAAAACAGGATTTCAGCTTCTTAATTATGCCATATTAAGTGATTCAAAAGACTTGAGATATCCTTCAGATCATTTCCCTGTTATCGCTAAATTATCTATTACCGAAACAGAATGAGGATGGCCCCTATTGCGGTTAAAATCAGGATCATTTTCCTGTAAAAACTTTCACGAATAATTTTAACCAGGCGTACACCAATAAATAGCCCTAATATGATTCCGGGGATTAGCTTGAGATCTATTATCAATGTTTCCCAACTAATGGTTTTCCAGACAAAGATGTGAAAAGGTAGTTTTATGGCATTTACAATCAGAAACAACCATGCCGCGGTACCTATGAACACGTTTTTGGGAAGCCGCATGGCCAGAAAATAAATATTTGAAAAAGCTCCGGCCAAATTTCCTATCATAGTGGTAATGCCTGCCATTACTCCCATAAATCCGCCAAATGTCCAATGCGTTGGAACCGACTTAGATTTTCGCAGATCCCACCAGTACATAAGAAGTACGCTCGCCAGAATAATACCCGACATTCCATATTTAAATGTCTTTTCGGGAAGGTTTTTTCCAATCAGAACCCCTGTTAACAATCCTAAAATCATCCAGGGTAGAAAGCGTATAATATATTTCCATTGTGCGTGCCGGTTGTAATAAATTACGGCAAAAACATCACCAACCAAAAGTAAGGGTACAATGAGGCCTGTAGATTCTCTGGCTCCGAATGCGAGTGCCATAAGGGTAACAATAATAATGGCTATACCTTTAAGTCCTGCTTTAGAAATCCCCAGAATTACCGAAGCAGAAAATGCCAATATCCAGGAGGTGGTGGTAATTTCCAATATAGGAGTTAAAAGAGATTAATAGGAATAAAGAACAAAAAACAAATGTATCCTAAAAAATAATATCTTTACACACGACCAAAACCAAACTATGGAATTAAGCACTTTAGACTACTCGTTTATAATTGTATTTTTCTCAATTGTTCTGCTTATCGGGATTCTTGTTTCTAAAAAATCAGGGAAGAGTACCTCAGAATTTTTCTTATCCGGAAGGACTATGCCCTGGTGGTTATTGGGACTTTCTATGGTGGCAACCACATTTTCTACAGATACTCCAAATCTGGTGACCGATATTGTAAGGACGAACGGCGTTTCAGGTAACTGGGTTTGGTGGGCCTTTCTTATTACCGGGCTGTTAACAGTATTTGTTTATGCCAAACTATGGAGAAAATCTAATGTAAATACGGATCTTGAATTTTATGAATTACGTTATGGCGGAGCTCCGGCAAAATTTTTAAGAAAGTTTCGCGCTGTTTACCTCGGGGTTATTTTTAATGTAATCACAATGTCTGCGGTTACCCTGGCAGCCATTAAAATTGGGGGAATAATGCTTGGGTTGGAACCCTGGCAAACTGTAATAAGTGCCGGATTAATTACTGTAACTTTTAGTGCA
>CBDTVZ010000379.1:0-2552 GCA_965363995.1 uncultured Eudoraea sp. | reverse complement strand
AAAACTCCCTTCGAATAATATTGGACGACATCTTCCTTGTTTTTTTCCACATTGAACTTGGTAACGACTTCTTGGGCGGATATGGACGGAAACCACAACTGGGGAACTTGATATTGTTTAGCAATTCTTTGAATAATTTGAAAACTTGATGTTTTTCCCGTGCCAAAGGAACCAAAGACCATAAGTCCTTTTTGCAGGGAAATATTTTCCAGGACCTCAAAAGCCAGATCTTGGTTCCAATACCTACAAAAGTGGCCCAAGAAACTTTTGTTGTGGCTATCCACTTCAAAATCAACATCGGTACCGGCGTGGAATTTTTGAGCTGCCCCATAGAACACCTTCTTAAATGCATTTGGATAACACAGAGGTTCTTTTACATGACTTGGTTCTTTTTCCATAGCTTCTATTCTAAAATTGAATTTTTTACTTTTAAATAATTAATTGGTTTTGTGTCTTGTTTTGTCCCTTGTTTTATATGATGGACATTTCTGTCGTTGCTGCCACGATAGAACTGTCCATGCTGCCTGGACACTTTTGTCGTGGCAGGTTCGACCGTCCTGAAACTGAACTCCAATGCGCTCCTCAGGAATCTTCTTCTACCGTCGAAGGAAACCTCTTCTATCCAACCGATGGTCTTCAGTTCGGTGATATATCTGGAAACCTGCCTTTGGGATATATTCAGGAACGAGGCAATGTACTTATTGGACATGTAGCATTCCTTTCCGTTCTCTGTAAAGCTGTGGATCTCCAGAAATAGGATCTTGGCATACCAGTTCACCTCGGTATTCAGATAAACCGATTTGGGTATCCATATGCCCTGAAAATTTCGGTCTGTTGTTTTCATCCCTTCACGTTAAAATGAACCACCATGGTGCTTTCTTAGATGCCTGCTTACCTTTTCCTCGATGTCCTCTATGGTATGCGATGGGTTCTTTAGCAACCATTGTTCTATCTTTTCCCTGTCGAAGAACAAAGAGCCATTGGTAGGCTTGGAAAAGGGTATCAATCGTGCGGAGGTAAGCTTGTAGATCTTGGAAAGGCTCCAACCCGTATACATCTGTAGGTTGGTGACGTTGAACACCTTCTTCTTGACCAGGGCGGCTTCGTCCAGATGGTCTATTTTTTCGAGAAGTAATTGTACTAAGGAAGAATTTTGTTTGTCCATAAGGCTTTCATATTAAGTTTTCACACAGTTTCCATGATTAGTCCATGGAACTATTTGAAAGCAATTTGGATGTAATTCGAGGTAGAGTCAAGTAAAGGATTGGCTTCTCCCCTTTTCCTTCTCTTTCCTTTTCATTTTAATGATGGCCCCGTAATTAGAAGTGGTTTTTGATATCGATTTTTAGGTCCATACGGCGTTTGGGGTTGCAATTTTTCCAGCTAGAATGTGCCTTGTGGAGTTGCTTTACCGCCCATTCTTTGTCCTTTGATTTGAAATTTAAAGTGATATAGTTGCAGAGCCGAGCAAGGTTCTCTCCATAGTAACCTTCTAAGTTCTCCTCGGAGATATGGTTCAGAAACTCAAAAAAGAGCCTAAAATTGGTTAGTTTCCTATCGGTCAAAGGAAGCCATAGCAATTTACTTGAAACCTCTTTTCCCTCTAGCAGTTTCGTGTAGTCCTCCCGACTTGTTTTTAGATAGTCCTTGAAAAGGCTCGCATTATCATAATCTACCCTATGGGCAATTCGGGATAGCCGAAAGGGGGAATCAACGCTATGCTCGTCAACTCTTAAAAGTCTTTTTCCGTTTTGAACGGGATAAGGATTTTTATATTTAAGAAGCTGTGAAATGTAGATTTTGGCCAATACTAAAAATAGTATGGTAGAAACCATCATCATGAAAAACCCAAAATATCTGAGAGAAGGTATTTCTGATGCGGACAGGAATGGCCATAGCTGCCAAAGTACAATACAGTATAATCCTAAGGCTAAAATTAAGATGACCCAATGCGGGACTTTCTTGGCTTTCCAAGCCGTAGCGGAACGGTGCACATCGAAAACTGTTTTATCGATTCGCCGAAATAGCAAAATAATCGTATTTTTAAAAGAAGATTTCATAACCGCACGAAAGCCGTCTATGAAGATAAGAAGATATATGCAAAGATTATTTGTTTCACCCTTGTTTCACCCCTACCAAAAAAGAAAGGCCTCACGTTTCTGCGAAGCCTTTGCTGCTAGTAGCTCCCCCTCTTGGACTCGAACCAAGGACCCTCTGATTAACAGTCAGATGCTCTAACCAACTGAGCTAAGGAGGAAGGTTTCCCCGTTTTTCGGGATGCAAATATAATAGTTTCTTTCAAATAGCCCAACAAAAAAAAACGGTTTTCTACTTAGAGAGCCATTTATATATATCATTGCCGTTGGCAAATAATAATAATGCGATCAATAGAAAGAATCCGATCATTTGCGCGTATTCTAAAAACTTATCACTGGGCTTTCTGCCCGTTACCATCTCATACAATAAAAAGGTAACATGTCCCCCGTCTAAAGCGGGGATAGGCAAAATATTCATAAAAGCCAAAATGATGGATATCAATGCCGTGGTTGACC
>CBDTVZ010000378.1:0-2553 GCA_965363995.1 uncultured Eudoraea sp. | reverse complement strand
TACTCAAGCTTTTTTCCAAGGTTTCAATTTTAGCCTCCGCGTCCTCTGCCTTCTTTTTTTCCATTGCCACTACCTTTTCCGGGGCATTGTTAACAAACCGATCATTAGCAAGTTTTTTATGAACGGATTGCAGGAAACCTTTGATATACGACAGTTCTTCCCGGATCTTTTTTATTTCGGCATCTATATCAAGTGTTCCGGAAACAGGTACAAAATATTCATTACTTCTAACTCTAAATGAAAGTGCTCCATCTACAGCCGAAAGCACAGAACTAATGGGCTCCACATTAGCCAGTTTTTTGATTACCACATCCAAGTCTTCAGTTATTCCTTCTTTATTTAGTACTGAAAGTTCCAAAGTTTCTTTTAAAGGTATATTCTTCTCTTTGCGAATATTGCGAATACCCGATATTACCTCCGCCGCTAAATCAAATGCCTTGATTTGTTCAAGGTCATAACTTTCTATTTCTGGCCAGTTAGCAATGACCAGGGCCTCAGATGGTTTACGTTCTGAGATACGCTGCCATAGTTCCTCCGTTAGAAAGGGCATAAATGGGTGTAAAAGCTTTAAATTATTCTCAAATATAGCTATGATTGCAGCGTAACTTTTCTGATCAATTGGTTGCTGATAGGCCGGCTTTACTATTTCCAATAGCCATGAGCAAAAATCATCCCAAACCAGTTTGTAAATTGTCATTAATGCTTCTGATATACGGTATTTGCTAAAATGGTCCTCGATCTCCGCAAGCACTTGATTAAATCTGGCTGTATACCATTCAATCCCTTTTAAAGAGTACTCAGGTTGGGGTAGTTCGGCAATTTCCCATCCTTTAACAAGACGAAAGGCATTCCATATTTTATTGGCGAAGTTTTTTCCTTGCTGGCAAAGAGCTTCATCAAATAAAAGGTCGTTTCCGGCTGGAGAACTCAGTAATAAGCCAACTCGTACGGCATCTGCCCCGAATATTGAAATTAATTTTAGTGCATCAGGGGAATTACCCAGAGATTTGGACATTTTACGCCTTTCTTTATCGCGAACCAAACCCGTTAGATAAACATTATCAAATGGTTTTTCTCCTCTAAATTCATAACCGGCAACAATCATCCTGGCTACCCAAAAAAACAAAATATCGGGTGCGGTAACCAGATCGCTTGTAGGGTAATAATAATTAACCTCTTTGTTATCTGGTTCCATGATTCCACCAAAAACACTAATTGGCCATAGCCATGAAGAAAACCAGGTATCCAATACATCTTCATCTTGTTTCAGATCTTCCTCAGTCAGCCCAATATTCCCGGATTTATCTCTTGCTTTGACCAGAGCATCTTCTCTTGATTCCGCAACAACAAAATCATTTTCGCCATCTCCATAGTAATAAGCGGGTATGCGTTGTCCCCACCAAAGTTGTCGGGAAATATTCCAATCCCGAATATTCTCCATCCAATGACGATATGTATTTTCAAATTTTCTAGGAAAAAAGTTCACCTCCCTGGTTTCCAGAACAGCAGTTAAAGCCGGCTTTGCTAAATTTTCCATTTTAAGAAACCATTGATCTGAAAGTCTTGGTTCTATGACTACTTTTGTTCGTTCGGAAGTACCGACTTTATTTACATAAGGTTCCACCTTTGTTAAAACACCTGTTTGTTTTAATTCCTTAACGATAGCTTTACGTGCTAAAAACCGGTCCATCCCTTCCAAATGCATACCGTAAGAATTTAATGAAGCATCTTCATTAAAAATATCTATGGTTTCAAGCTGATGTTTTTCACCAAGAAGCTTATCATTTTCGTCATGTGCAGGTGTAACTTTTAGACAACCAGTTCCAAATTCCATAGAAACATATTCGTCTTCAATTATTGGAATTACCCTATTACATATGGGAACGATTGCCTTTTTACCTCTCAACTTTCTGTAACGTTCATCGTTTGGATTGATACAAATGGCAGTATCGCCCAGAATGGTTTCAGGACGTGTGGTTGCTATTATAACCTTATCATCAGAATCTTCGATGGAATATGCCAGATAATACAACTCGCCATTTCGCTCTTCGTATATTACTTCCTCATCTGATAATGTCGTTTTTGCTTCGGGATCCCAATTTACCATGCGATAACCACGATATATCAAACCTTTATTGAATAATTCAATAAAAACTTTAATAACGGAGGCAGACATGTCTTCATCCATCGTAAATTTTGTGCGATCCCAATCACATGAACAACCTAATTTTTTAAGCTGTTCTAAAATTACACCCCCATATTCGTGTGTCCATTCCCAGGCATGAACCAAGAATTCTTCTCTGGAAATATCCTTTTTATCTATTCCCTGTTCCTTCAGTTTAGCTACGACTTTTGCCTCTGTTGCTATAGAAGCATGGTCTGTTCCTGGTACCCAGCATGCATTCATACCAAGTAGGCGTGCTCTTCTTATAAGTACATCCTGAATGGTATTATTCAACATATGCCCCATATGCAGAATACCGGTAACATTAGGTGGCGGTATAACTATGGTATAAGGCTTACGACTATCGGGTGTTGAATGAAAATAATTAT
>CBDTVZ010000377.1:0-2553 GCA_965363995.1 uncultured Eudoraea sp. | reverse complement strand
GTTTATAAAATATCTAAAGAAAGAATAAAGACAGTAATAGAACAAACCGGATTGAGCCCGGAAGCCCATAAAAAAATTAGTGCTTTATCTAAAGGATATCAACAGCGAGTAGGCCTTGCCTCTGCCCTTCTTCATGATCCTGAAGTACTAATTTTAGATGAACCCACGACGGGCTTAGATCCTAATCAACTTATTGAAATTAGAAAACTTATAAAACAGATCAGCAAAAAAAAGACCATCCTGCTATCAACTCATATCATGAAAGAAGTAGAAGCTGTTTGCGATAGGGTGCTTATAATTAACAAAGGAGTTCTGGTGGCAGATAAAAAACTTGCCGATCTAAGGGAGGAGAATGAACAGATAATTGAAGTTGAATTTGATTATCGCGTGGAAGAGGCATTCCTGGAAAGACTTCCCAACGCTACTAAGGTCTTTAACACCCGAGGGTTCGTATATGAAATTACCTTTGGAACTTCTAAAGATATGCGGCCAGTTGTTTTTGATTTTGCTCATGACAATGAACTCAAAACGCTACAACTTAGCCGAAAGAATAAAAATCTGGAAGGTTTGTTTACGGAATTAACAGGTAATTAAATTAGCTAATCATTTCCGTGGAAAGTAAGACTTCATTTATAGTATCCAATTCTGACTGCACTTTGGGATCTGTACAGTTTATTAAAAGTGCAATTGTAACATTTTGTTGAGGGTAAATAAAAAAATTTGAATACCCCCCTACCCCATTTCCAATATGTCCGAAGTAGGGTCTCCCTTTATTATCAAAACTTGTTTGCCATCCGAGGCCATAATAGGTAGGGGTATTACCTATTTTCTGTGAAGTAATAAATTGATTAATAACTGCTTCTTTTGCTATTTTTTTATCAAGATAAGCCTGCCCAAATTTGGCAAGATCTGCAGTAGTAGATAAATAGCCGCCCCCTGCCAGTTTGTATATATTGTTTACGGGTACCGACTTTACAAACCCTGAAACTTTTTTTGTATAAAATGTTGCCCTATTTTTATTTTCATCATCCGGTAGCTCGGGGTAGGTATTATTAAGGCCCAGAGGCTTTAAAACGGTTTGTTCAACATAATCTGAAAATGGGATAGAACTTGTTTCCTGCATGGCCAGGGATACCAATACCCAATCATAGCTTGTATAAAGATAATCTGTGCCGGGAATGAACAACAAATCATCATCCTTAAAAATCTCAATTCCCTCTTTTATGCTAAATGGCTTATTAATTGCATATTCCTTCCCTTTATATCCCCGAATACCTGCAGTATGACTGGCTAGCTGCCTAATAGTAAAATCAAAAGATTTTTGCGGAAAATACGGCACATATTTATAAAAAGAGGCATCTAAGTTTAATATCTTTTCTTTAACCATAAGAGCGAGTGCAGTAGCCGCAATTGGCTTTGATGCACTTGCTATCCGAAACACCGTTTTTAAAGGATCAACAGGGGATTCGGTTTCAATATTTGCATAACCATAACCTTTTTGCAATAGAACCTTCCTGTTTTTCATTACAGTAATAGACAAGCCGGGTACCTTTTTTTGATTTACAAGTGCATTTAATAACTCATCAGCACCAGTCAAAGCAACATTCATAGTATCATAATTCAAATTATTTCTCAAAACAAATAAATCATTAATGCCCTTAGAAATAGGCTGACTTTTTAGTTAACAAAAATTAATTTCCCTTTGTAGATTTCCTGCACTTCTACGATATCCGGACGATTATAACTCTTCACATCCCCCGTTCCCCGAATTGTGCCTAATAATGACTCCTGGGGATTAATTAGTATATCATTGCTTCCTCTATGATTAAGAGTTACATTTTGAACTAATAGTGATGCCGCTTCAATTCTGGAATCTCCGGCTGCAATTACAACATTGAAATTGGCCGAACTTCCTTTAAGTTTAAAATATGCGATACCGTTAACTAATATATTTACATTCTGCGATGCCAATTCCAGGTCAAACTCACCATCTGTAGTCAGGTTTTGGGGATCGTTAAAGCTTTCAGAGATTAGAGAAATCTGAGGATAGGCCAATACCCCATCACTAACTGTAGAAAATCCCGTATTACTTCTGATTTCTGTGATATTTGGCGCTGTGACATAAAAGGTGGTAACACCGTATGACCTGAAAAAGTTACAATCATTAGTGTCCGTTAGCAAAAGTCTCCCCTCCTTAACTTCAGCTTTCACTTCGTTTCGCAAAAATTTCCCTGTTTCAACTTCTACCAATGTTGTACTCCCCTCTTTAAGGACCAATTTGGTATTTTCATTAACCGTTATTTTTGTAAAGCTTTCTACGGGGATAACATCACGTATGATGTCCCCTTCATTTTGGAAGCAATCGGGTACACTATCTCCATTGCAACTCATCAAAAAAATGAGTCCAATAGCCATGACCACTACAAAATATATACTTTTTATATGCTTCATGCCTTAAATAAATTTATTGCCGGTAGCTCCTATAAACGTATTCCAAGTCCAAACTCTACCGCTTCGGCTGCAGCCCAACAAAGGGAATTTGAAAAATGGCCT
>CBDTVZ010000376.1:0-2562 GCA_965363995.1 uncultured Eudoraea sp. | reverse complement strand
GTAATGCTCATCTTTTTAGGACTGCGAACAGGACTTGTAATTGCAAGTTTAATTCCTATTGTTACCTTAACAACATTAATGGTAATGGGACTTATTGATATCGGTTTAAATCAAATTTCATTGGCAGCTTTAATTATGGCATTGGGAATGATGGTAGATAATGCCATTGTCGTCGCCGAAACCATTATGGTAAAAATGGAAAACGGAATTACAGTAAAAAGAGCAGCTATCGAAGCCAGTTCTGAACTATTTATGCCATTATTGATTTCAACTTTAACAACTTCAGCAGCATTTTTGGCTTTCTTTATGGCAGAATCTGTTATGGGAGATATTATGGGCCCAATTTTTGTTGTTATCACAATTGCTCTATTGTCATCTTGGTTGATTTCTTTAAGTGTTATAACTTTATTCTGTGTATTCTTCTTGAAAGTAGAGAAAAAAGAAAATAAGAAATTAGGGTTTTTAGATAGAATGATACTTGCAATGAAAGTAAAGTATAAAGACCTTATTCTTTTGGCACTTTCGTGGAAAAAAACAGTATTGTTTGGTATTGTAGCCTTATTCTTTTTATCCATTTTTGGATTCAAATATTTAGATGTTTTATTCTTCCCTGATAGTGATAGAAATATGATTACCATTGATGTGAATTTGCCACAAGGAACTAAAATTGAAAGCACATCTGCAACTGTTTTATCTATTGAAACGTTCATACAGGAAAATTTAAAAACGAATGACACAAGAACAGATGGGATTGTAGATTGGTCTGCATATATTGGAAAAGGTCCTTCTGCTTATGATTTAGGTTATAATGCGGATGAGGCAAATTCTAATTATGCACATATTTTAGTGAATACGACCAACTTTTTAGTGAATAATGAGATGATTAATCAGTTAGATGCATTTTGTTTTAATACGTTTCCAAATGCTGATATTAAAGTTGGACTATTAGGTGCTGGCGGTGGAGGAACACCAATAGAAGTAAAAGTTTCTGGAAACAATCCGGATAAATTAGCTGCTATTTCAGAATCAATAAAAGCAAAGCTATTTAGCATTTCAGGCACAAAAAATATTAAAGATGATTGGGGTCCAAAAGGAAAGAAGTTTGTAATAGATATTAATCCGAATAATGCACAAGCAGCAGGTATTACCAATCAAGATATTGCAACATCATTGCAAACGGTTTTAGATGGTTTTCAAGCAGGTGAATTTCGAGAAGGCGATAAATCTATTCCTATAATATTGTTAAGTGCTTCAAGTAAAGAGCAATCTTTGGCATCTTTAGAGTCCCTGAATATTTATGGTCAAAATTCTGGTAAAAGTGTGCCATTATTACAAATTGCAAAAATTATTCCGCAATGGCAATATGCCAAAATAAAGAGATTGAATTTGACCAGAACTATCAATATTCAAAGTCAATTAACCGAAAATGGAAATGCCAATGACATTGGACTCATATTAGCACCTTGGTTAGAAGATCAAAAAGAAAATTGGGGAACAGGTTATACTTATTCTTTAGGCGGAGATGCAGAAAGCAGTGCAGAAAATATGGGAGCGGTTGCAAAGTATTTACCACTTTCTGGATTTATAATTGTGATGTTATTAATAATACAATTTAATTCGTTTAGGAAAATGACAATGATAGTTTTAACCATTCCTTTAGGCATAATTGGTATGGTGTTAGGTTTATTAATTTTTGGAGTACCTTTTGGTTTTATGGCATTTTTAGGTGTTATTTCTTTGGCTGGAATTGTCATAAACAATGCCATTGTATTGATAGATAGAATTGAAGTAGAAGAAAATGAATTAAAACAAACACGGCAAGATGCTATTATTTCTGCTTGCTTACAGCGATTTAGACCTATTATTTTGGCAACATTTACAACTGTATTAGGATTAATTCCTTTATATCTTGGTGGAGGTGCAATGTGGGAACCAATGGCAATAACAATTATGATTGGGTTGCTTTTTGGGACTGTAATCACTTTATTATTTATTCCAACATTTTATAGTGTTTTATACAAGGTGGATTATAAGAATTATGAGTTTAATGAAGAGTTACTAGATTAAAAATGTTAGAAAAACTAAATATACATAGGTTTAGCCTTTTTTTATTAGCCAAATAGTTATTCTATTTGGTTCGCTTCTAATTCCTTCTGGGACTTTTGAAAATATTACTCTTTATGAATATAATTGATTTGCTTATAGATTAATTTTTGAAATTTTATTTTTCTAAATATAAGTGATTTATTAAGTTACTTCCAGTGACAACCACCATAGCTCTTTTTTCTATTCTGTTACCCATTGGAAATAATTTGTGAAGAGAAATGGTGAGAATCGCTCTAGAACATTATCACATGCTGGGGAACGTGGAAGGTAAATTTTCAATGCTGATAGCATATAAAGAAACCTTTACTTATGGTTGAAGTTTAAAATACTTTGGAATAGATAACCCCAATTTGTGAACTATGCAAATGCCATATCATACACGTGTGAAGGAAACTCGCAGAATATAAAAACGGAATCATACGCATATGCGAGAAAGTATTATAATTGAAAACATAC
>CBDTVZ010000375.1:0-2568 GCA_965363995.1 uncultured Eudoraea sp. | reverse complement strand
AAATCAGACAATGTAAATACTTGAATAATATTGTGGAACAGGATCATCGGTTTATAAAGTGGAGAGTTCAACAAGGCTTAGGGTTTAAGGATTTTGAGTCAGCAAGAAGAACCATTACAGGGATTGAGATAGTTCATATGATCAAAAAGGATCAGTTGAATACTCAAGAGCGAAGTATGTTTAAATCGTTTTATTCCTTAGCTGCATAGAACAGGGTTTAATTGAATATTTAGGTGAATAGTTGAATAGATGCGACAGAACCTGAAATCCTCTAGATAACAATCTTAATTCTAGCTAAAAAATAGCTTTCTTAACATAGGTCAATTTTTATTCAAAACAACTGCTTTACTTTTGTGTTAAGGTATTAGTTATAAATAAATAAACACAAAAATGAAAGCATTACAATTAGTAAAATTTGGTGACATTAAAGATAGCTTGGCCATTAATGAAGTAAGTAAGCCAGGCGTTCAAGCTAAGGATGTACTTATCGAAACTAAGGCAGCAGCTATTAATCCAATAGACAATTACATTATCCAAGGAAACCTACAAGCCATGCTTCCAATTTCACTTCCGAGTGTTTTAGCTTATGATGTGAGTGGAATTGTAGTCGAGAAAGGAGATGAAGTACGCGATTTTGAAATTGGAGACTCTGTTTATGCAAGAGTGCCTCAGGAGCAAATGGGTACATTGGCAGAGTATGTTGCTGTAAATGGTAACGCAGTATCAAAAAAACCTGAAAACATTTCTTTTGAAGAGGCAGCAAGTATACCATTAGCAGGACTTACCGCATTGCAATCCTTGGACTATGTTGGAATAAAAGAAAATGACAAGGTTCTTATTCATGCAGGTTCAGGTGGTGTGGGTAGTTTCGCTATTCAGTACGCCAAAGCTAAAGGAGCCTATGTGTATACTACCACTAGTACAGACAATGTAAAATGGGTTAAAGAGCTTGGAGCAGACAGAGTAATTGATTACAAAACTGAGGACTATAAATCCATCGTAGCAGATGCAGATATAGTGTTTGACACACTTGGGCAAAACTATACTTTGGAAGCTTTCCAGGTTATCAGGCAAGGAGGAAAAGTAGTTAGCGTTGTCGGTCCTTTAGATGAAGAGATTGCTAAAATGTTTGGGATGGCTGACTACAAATTACCAGAAGAATTATCTAAACTAATTAGTGGTAAAGAGGCATCTTACAAGTATATTTTCATGCACCCGAATGGCGCACACTTAGGTGAAATTAAATCATTGATTGAAGATGAAAAAATTAAACCAATCATTGATAAAGTTTACTCCTTCTCTGAGAGTATTGAGGCATTCACACACCTTGCATCAGGCAGAGCAAAAGGTAAAATAGTAATAAGAATAAAATAGACCTTTCTCGAAAAGGTTGGTGGGAATTGCCACTTATTATGGTTCTATTCCAATAATGATAAGAGAAACAGCAGGGACTCCTCTTCCTTGTCTTGCAATATCATAAATAGATAGTGAAATCCTCTAGATAACAATCCTATTTCTAGCTAAATTTGAGGAGTATAGGCAACACAGCATATAGAGAATTACAAAGCGAAAAACAGCATGTTTAATTGCAATAAATGAAAAACTTTCATCTACAATTCGGAGGAAAAATTACGAAGGAACTCCAAAGTCAATACGAACAATCAGAAAATTGGAAAGATGGAAAATTCCAAAATTTAGAAAAAACTGAAATGGATATCTCTTTAGGGAAAATACCCGGAGTAATCTATAAACAACTCACCAAGGAAGGTCAAAAACCCAAGGCTAACCTACCTATTATCCCCTTTGATAAAACTGCGTTTTTGGCATCTGCCGATAAAGCAAAGTTTATCTGGTATGGGCACTCCGTTGTACTTCTGCGATTGAATGGTAAAACGATTCTAATTGACCCAATGTTAGGGCCAGATACTGCACCAATTGCACCTTTTGATAATAAACGTTTTTCAGAAAACAGCTTGTCTTTGATTGACAGCTTTCCTGAAATAGATCTCATTTTATTGACACATGATCATTATGATCATTTAGATTATGACAGTATTCAAAAGCTAAAGCACAAAACCAAAAAGTATTTTGTAGCCTTAGGTCTAAAGCGTCATCTCGTTCGTTGGGGTGTTGAACCGGATTTAATTACTGAGTTTGACTGGTGGAATGACAAAGTATTCGAAGATATTCAAATTACGTTTACACCTACCCGTCACTTTTCTGGACGTGGCTTGACCGATAGAGCAAAGTGCCTTTGGGGAGGTTGGGTATTTAAAACCGAGAAAGAAAATATATGGTTTAGTGGTGACGGAGGCTATGGAGAGCATTTTAAAAAAATTGGAGAACGATTTGGTCCGTTTGATTTTGCCTTTATGGAATGTGGTCAGTACAATGATGACTGGCGACCAATCCATATGTTTCCTGATGAAAGCGTCCAAGCTGCATTGGATGCTAAGGTAAAAAAAGGAATGCCTGTACACTGGGCAGGTTTTTCGCCCTTCATATCAATCGGTTACAAACGTTGAGTGGTAACCCACTCCGTCAACCCACTTTGGGAAGATAAACCTG
>CBDTVZ010000374.1:0-2568 GCA_965363995.1 uncultured Eudoraea sp. | reverse complement strand
CAGGTAATGATGCTTAAAGATGCAAACTCCAAACAGGTTATTGATGCCGTTAAAGAACGAGTTTCTTCAATCTCAAAAACATTACCTGAAGGGGTACAAATCAACGCCTTCCTGGATAGAAGTGAGCTTATAAATAAAACAACCTTTACGGTGACTGAAAATTTGATTTTTGGCTGTCTGATCGTAGTTTTTGTTGTTGTCCTGCTTTTGGGCAATTTACGTTCAGGTTTAGTGGTGGCCTCTGTGATTCCGCTCAGTTTACTTTTTGCTCTTTCATTAATGTATTTGTTTAATGTGGATGCTAATTTAATGAGCTTGGGTGCCATCGACTTTGGAATAATTATAGATGGGGCAGTAATCATAGTAGAATTCATTGCATTTCAAATCACCGGAAACCGCGATGAGATGAGTAAATTATCTCGTTCTGAAAAATTAAAATTCACAGATAAAATAACTTACCAGGGGGCATCTAAGATGATGAACTCCGCAATTTTTGGTCAGTTTATCATCCTGATCGTTTTTATACCCATTCTTTCACTCAGCGGAGTTGAAGGCAAAATGTTCCGACCAATGGCATTAACATTTAGTTTCGCCCTTATTGGTGCAATGATCTTATGTTTTACCTATGTTCCGGTAGTATCATCATTGTTCCTGAAACCATCAGATCCTTCTAAAAGGAACATTTCATTTTATATAATGCGATGGCTCAATAAATATTTTGCTCTGACAATCCACTGGGCATTTAAAAGAAAAAAAATAGTTTTAAGTCTTGCAATTATGGTTTTATTACTGACAATACCTTTTTTTATCTCCCTGGGAGGTGAATTTGTTCCCACATTAGATGAGGGCGATTTTGTAATACAACCTGTTTTAAAAACCGGGACATCGCTAAGTAAAACAGTAGAAACGACAACAAAGATAGAGCAAATTTTACTAAATAATTTTCCTGAAGTAAAGCAGGTAGTTACTAGAATTGGTGCAGCAGAAGTTCCTACCGACCCAATGTCTATGGAAGAAAGTGATGTCATTATAATTTTAAATTCAAAAAAAGATTGGGTATCGGCTGACTCTAAGGATGAACTGGCTAATAAATTCAAAGAGGCACTTTCAATACTTCCCGGCATAGAAGTAGAATTTACGCAGCCCATTGAAATGAGGTTTAATGAATTAATAACAGGTGTTAAGGCAGATATTGCGATAAAAATCTTTGGTGAAGATTTGGAAATTCTCAGCAAATTAGGCAATCAAATAAAATCATTAGTTGAAAATGTGAACGGGGCTGCTGATATAACTGTCGAAAAAATTGTTGGTCTTCCTCAAATGAACGTCAAGTATAAGCGTGATAAAATCGCACGTTATGGCCTGAATATCAAGGAACTGAATGATATGATTGCCATGGGGTTTGCCGGGAAAAAAGTGGGTAGTGTTTACGAAGGCGAAAAGCGGTTTGATTTAGTGGTTCGCCTCACAAACGATAACAGACAGGATATTGACAATCTTAAGAATTTATTTGTTGATCTCCCTTCCAATGGTAAAATTCCACTAAGTGAGCTTGCTGATATCTCCTATCAAAAAGGAGCAGCAAAAATATCGCGGGATGACACCAAAAGGAGAATCGTGGTAGGCATTAATGTCCGTAACCGCGATTTACAATCAGTGGTAGATGATGTCCAAAACTTAATAAATGACCACATAACGCTCCCTACTGGATATACCATAAGTTATGGCGGGCAATTTGAAAATCTCCAAAGTGCGAAATCAAGATTAATGGTGGCGGTACCTATTGCTCTGGCATTAATTTTTGTCTTGCTTTATCTCGCTTTTAAATCTATTAAAGAAACGTTGATGATTTTTACGGCAATTCCCCTGGCGTCTGTTGGAGGAGTATTGTTATTATGGATAAGAGGCCTGCCCTTTAGTATTTCTGCAGGGGTAGGTTTTATTGCCCTTTTTGGTATTGCCGTTCTCAACGGTATTGTATTAATAGAACATTTTAAAGAATTAAAACCAGAAAAATTTGAAAGTATGGAAGCGCTTATTATACAGGGCACAAAAGACCGGTTGAGGGCTGTATTACTAACTGCATCTGCAGCCGCATTAGGGTTCCTGCCAATGGCAATATCCACAAATGTTGGAGCTGAAGTACAACGGCCTTTAGCAACTGTTGTGATAGGTGGCCTGGTAAGTGCCACCCTATTGACACTAATTGTACTTCCTTTATTATATAGCATCTTTAGTAAACCGGGAAAACTTGAACTAAAAAGAATTCTAAAAAAGAATAATTCTATTTCTCTTATTATGGTTGCAATACTTTTTACTCCTGTCTTAAGTGCGCAGGAAAGTGGTCTAAGCCTTGACGGATTAATGGAAATTGCACTAGAAAACAATGCAGGCCTCAAAGCAGGGTCATTAAAGGTTAACCAGTCTGATGCCATGATATCCAGCGCTTTCACTTTTGATAAGACCCGGATTTTTTACGAGTATGATCAAAATAACCTGGCGATCAATAATGAACCCTTAAATGTTTTTGGTGTACAGCAGGATTTCCTTTTTCCAACAGTTTATTTC
>CBDTVZ010000373.1:0-2569 GCA_965363995.1 uncultured Eudoraea sp. | reverse complement strand
TTAAGAACCGGATTTGCGGAATTCGGCAAGAAAATGAAAGGCTACTACACTTCAGAAGCCAATATTGTGGGCGTAGAATCGCGAACTTCGTCTCCGGTAAACATCCCCAGAAACGAACAATTAGAACATCCTGAAATCAAAGGCTTGTTCCCTTGCGGCGAAGGCGGGGGTTATGCAGGTGGCATTGTTTCAGCGGCCATGGATGGAGAACGTTGTGCAGAGGCTGCTCTTGCCGGGTTATGAGGTATTTTCCCTTCATAAAGTTAACTTCACAGTTAACAACCCAAATAAGTGTACCTTCGCGGCTTATTTAACAAAATGACTTTCAAAGAACTCGGCCTGGCCGACCCTATACTTAAAGCACTTCAAGCAGAAGGCTATACAAACCCCACCCCAATTCAAGTACAAGCAATTCCCATTCTCCTTAAAGGCAAAGACCTTTTGGGGGTTGCACAAACCGGTACGGGGAAAACTGCAGCATTCGGAGTTCCCATACTTCAGCATTTGTATAATTCGCAAAACGGACAACAGGGAAAACGAAAAATTAAGGCCCTAATAGTAACTCCGACACGCGAACTGGCCATACAAATAGGCGAAAGTTTCACCGCTTATGGAAAGTTCACAGGTTTGCGAAATACCGTCATCTTTGGGGGCGTCAAACAAGGTAAGCAGGTAAGTACGCTGAGAAGTGGCGTTGATATCCTGGTCGCCACACCAGGCCGCTTACTCGATTTAACGAACCAGGGTTTTATATCTTTTAGGGACTTAGAATTCGTAGTGCTTGATGAAGCCGATCATATGTTAGATATGGGCTTTATACACGACATTAAGAAGATTATTGCCAAGCTACCCCCAAAACGGCAATCACTTTTCTTTTCTGCAACCATGCCCAAAGATATTGTTGCACTTTCCAGAAAGATACTGGGCGATTATGAGCGGGTGACCATCCAACCGAAACAAGCTACCGCTGAGAAAGTGGAACAGGGTGTTTATTTCGTGAGTAAGGCCAACAAACCTAAATTATTGGTCCATCTTTTACAGGGGAGACCTGATGATTCCGTTTTAGTGTTTTCCAGAACAAAGCACGGTGCCGATAAAATTGTCAAAAAATTAAAACAAGCGGATATAGGCTCAGCAGCCATTCACGGTAATAAATCACAAAACACCAGACAGAGGGCCCTGGGTGATTTTAAGGATGGAAAATTAAAAGTATTGGTCGCTACAGATATCGCTGCAAGGGGCATTGATGTAGAGGAACTTTCGTTAGTAATCAACTACGACCTTCCCAATATTTCGGAAACCTATGTACACCGTATAGGGCGAACAGGTCGTGCGAGTGCCAGCGGAATTGCAATATCTTTTTGTAATAAGGAAGAACAACCATACCTGCGCGATATTGAAAAACTCATCAAACAGGAAGTCCCTCGTATGCCGGAACACCCATTTATGGGTGACGAAGACGAAGTGGAGCCCAAAACTGAACAAAAACCAAAGCAGTCGCGCAATCAAAATCGCAACAGAAATAGAAATTCTAGCAGTAACGGATCACAAAATCGCAACAGGAACAGAAACAGAAACCGTAACAGGTATTAGATTTTAATTCTGAAATTTAACCCTAGTTTTTTTTAATAATCCAATTTGTATTTTTTCATTGCTCGGCGGTAGTTTATGGCAACAGCATCGAATTTTAAATGAAGTTCCTCGCTAAAATCGAAAGGTACTTGCTGTGGTCGCTGCGATTCTACTATACGTTTATCCTGGTCAAAAATGACCTGTTCAAAATTTTGTAAAACAGTATCAGGTTCATCGTGATTATAGTTACGTCCAATAATACAGTAACCTCTGCATTTATTATGTGAAATTGGTTGTGATGTAAAGAAATACACCATCCCTTTTTCGCCTCCCCAACCCAAACGGAGCACAATGGTGTAGGGGAGATGAAGTTCATAAACACTTCGTCGTTCAGGTTTTACTACGTCGTCATTGGCAAAAATTGGAAAATCATCGCTATTTGCTGCTTCCGGCCTAACGACTGAATAATGTAACACGTAGTCTTTTAGCGTCACTTTGCAATCAGGAACTTTAGGACGTTCGGGGTCCCCTAATAATCCCGGGTGTACCCAGGGGAAATGCCCAAAATCTGTAAAATTTTCAAGCTGTCTGGAGCTATCGCTATTCCAATTAAACGGACCTGTATTTACCAATTTCCAATCATTATTTTCATACTCTGGTATGTAAGGCAGATCAAATTCAGGCTTTTTCAAAGCAACCCATACCAAACCAAATTTTTCCTGGCAATAATAGGTTGGAGTTTTTGCTTTACTGGGTATTTCAACATTGGGTGCTTGCGGAATTAAAACACAATTGCCTTTCTTATCGTATTGCCATGCATGATAGGGGCAAACTAGGCAATCCTCTTTAATCCAACCTAAGGATAAGGCCGTTCCCCTGTGAATACATAGATCGCGCATGGCATGAGGACAACCATCTGAAGTTCGCCAAAGTACGATGGCCTCGTCTAAAAGAAAAGTGCCAAAAGGTTCCTCTGTCTTTACTTCATGACTATACC
>CBDTVZ010000372.1:0-2591 GCA_965363995.1 uncultured Eudoraea sp. | reverse complement strand
ATTCACTTAATAAAAAGGAATCTGTTTCTATATCCGGTTGAATTCCGCCTGAAGTGCCAATTCTGACTATGTCCAGACTAGTTATGTCTTCTTTAATAGTTCTGGTCTCGAAATCAATATTTACCAAGGCATCGAGCTCATTCATGACAATATCAATATTGTCTGTTCCTATTCCGGTTGACACAACTGAAATCCTGGTTCCGTTAAGCGTGCCGGTATGAGTGATAAATTCTCTTTTCCCCTTCTTTAACTCGATGATGTCAAAATATTTAGAAACTAGAGGAACCCTGTTTTGGTCACCAACCACAATTACGGTTTGAGCCAGGTCTTCGGGTAGTAAATTGAGATGATAAATGCTATTGTCAGCATTAAGAATGAGTTCGGATGCACTCAACTGCATACTACAGTTTTAAAATTCTGTCGGACTCTGTATTGTATAAGAAGTTATATTTTAAAGCTCCACCAAGGTAATCTTCGTTGTCCCGTATTTGGGAATAATAATTGGTTTTTCCTTCTAAAATTTCTTTCCCTTTCCGTGATAAGCGTACTGGATTAAAAGAGGTAAACAGAGGCCTTAAATTTGTAATTACACGCTCATACTGGGTATCGCCAAAACCATAAAAACCTTGATTTTGGAGAAGGGAACTTAATAATTCCTTTTTAGATTTTGGTTTTTGTTGGACTGAAAATTCTAACACCCGATTCTCCAATTCGTTTAAGCCATTTTTTATAGTCGGAAATCTCCGCAGGTGAACTTTGATGGCATCCGAGAGATAATCAAATTGATAGTTATCATAATCTATAAGATTTTCCAATCTTATGGGACTATCACTGCAATACAATTGCCAGACATAATCTGCATATTCAACATCGTTCTGAGATAGTTTTACTTTATTCTCATAAGAATTCAGGAGTTGTTCATCACTTAAATCATTAAGTCTGTATAAGCGATTTGTTTCATCTTCATCACCAATGCACACCAAATGAATTTCGGCATATCGCCGATGTTTCTTAAGCCAACTTAAGACCGCCAGCATATTTATCTGGCAAAAAAGATCGTATTCAAACCAAAGGATAATCTGATCTTGTTGTTTATGATTACAAAGGGAACGATATTCCTTTAGTGTTTTTTCAACAAACCAGGATTTACTAACCTTATAATTTTTATGAAGAAAATCGAAACGAGTTTTCCAAAAGGACTCACTACCCACATTGGTTTCAGTTTTACCCTCGCAAAGCATTTCCCGCCAGGTAATTATATCTCCCTTAAGCTTTAAAGTTTTTAACTTTTGGGTGAAACTATCCCCGTTGGTAATATGCAATTGGGAACTCATTATGAATGGGTTGTTTAGTTTATAACGTTTAAAAGTAACATTTAATCGAAAAAAACAAAAACAAATTAACAGAAAAACCTTATGAAATTATGTTAAAAATATTTTTGACTTATTACGCAGGGCGTCAAAGGCCTTATTTTCTCAGCCTCCAACACGTTTTGTCTTAAATCCCATTTCCTGTAGTAAGATCATTATTTTGTCTCTGTAATCTCCCTGAATTATAATAGAGTTGTTTTTAAACGTGCCACCAACGCTTAATTTCTTTTTTAATCCCTGAGCCAAATTCTTAAAATCTTTCTCAGCACCATTATATCCCTCCAGGATTGTAATTGGTTTTCCTTTTCTTTTTTCGTATTTACAAATTATGGGCTCTTTCTGAAGCCATACTTCGGGTTTCTTAGCATTAATTTTTTCTACTTCTGTAGAGATGTGCTCTGGAAATAGGTTCTTTAATTGATCTTTTATATCCATTTTTAGACTAAAGTTTTTTTTGGTAAAACATAAATTATTTCAAAATCTAATTAATGGTAAGTAATTGAAATAAAATTTATTAGATATTTTTATTTAAAGTGATAAATCACTTTTTAATCAATCCGAGTTCAATTAGTCGCTCGTTCAAAAATTGCCCTGCTGTGATGTCTTCAAATTGCCTGGGATGTTCCGAATTAATACAATTTTCGAGGCAATTAAGTGGCATGCCACTGATAGGGTGCATAAAAAAAGGAATTGAATATCTGGAAGTACCCCATAATTCACGCGGTGGGTTGATAACCCGGTGAACTGTCGATTTTAATTTATCATTGGATAAACGCGAAAGCATGTCACCTACATTGATCATCAATTGATCCGGACTGGCAATGGCATCTACCCATTCTCCCTTATGATTTTGAACTTGAAGGCCCCTGCCGTGGGCACCCATTAATAGTGTTATAAGATTAATATCTCCATGAGCAGCTGCTCTTACAGCATTTTTAGGCTCATTCATAATCGGGGGATAATGAATTGGTCTTAAAATAGAATTACCATTCTTAATATATTCATCAAAGTAAGTTTCAGACAGTTCCAGATGAAGAGCCAATGCTCTCAGGACATACCTGGCAGTCTTCTCCAACATCTTATAAGTTTCTTTACCAACTTTATTGAACTCTGACAGCTCTTTAACGATCACATTTTCAGGGTATTCAGCTTCTAATGCTGGGTTTTCCTCAACAAACTGGCCAAAATGCCAAAACTCTTTTAAGTCTCCTTCTTTTCTTC
>CBDTVZ010000371.1:0-2600 GCA_965363995.1 uncultured Eudoraea sp. | reverse complement strand
TAAAGCTGGCAAAAAATTTAAAAGAAGTAGAGGAGGTTTCTGGTAATATTATAGGAATGAATTTAGTTACTCCTCAAACTTCAGCAGAGGGCAAAAAAGTACATCAGGTACTGATTGCGGAAGATGTCTATTATCCGGGAGAAAGTGAAACGAGTGAGTTTTATATGTCTGTTTTACTGAATAGGTCTAGTGGAAGAAATATGGTAATGTACTCAACGGAAGGGGGCATGGATATTGAAGAAGTAGCTGATAAAACACCGCACCTTATTTTTACGGAGGAAATTGATCCGGCTGTTGGATTATTAGCATTCCAGGCCAGAAAAATTGCTTTTAATCTGGGTTTATCCGGAATTGCTTTTAAAGAAATGACCAAATTTGTTACAGCACTTTATAAGGCATATGACCAAAGTGATTCTAATATGTTTGAAATAAATCCGGTTCTTAAGACATCGGATAATTTGATAATGGCTGTTGATGCCAAGGTATCTATAGATGATAATTCCCTATACAGGAGAAAGCAATATGCCGAAATGCGGGATTTGCGTGAAGAAAGCCCCATTGAAGTGGAAGCGCGTGCCGTAGGATTGAATTATGTGGATCTTGATGGAAACGTAGGATGTATGGTCAATGGAGCAGGATTGGCAATGGCAACTATGGACTTGATCAAAATGGCAGGCGGGGAGCCCGCTAACTTTCTTGATGTAGGCGGTACTGCTGACGCGAAAAGAGTAGAAGAGGCCTTTCGTATCATACTAAAGGATACCGCAGTGAAAGCTATACTTATAAATATTTTTGGAGGTATCGTTAGATGCGACAGGGTAGCACAAGGGATTGTAGATGCATATAAAAATATGGGAGATGCTATTAAAATTCCGATTATTGTTCGATTACAAGGTACTAATGCCGAATTGGCCAAGGAGATAATTGATAATTCCGGACTCGCCGTACAGTCAGCTGTTCAATTTCAGGAAGCAGCGGATAAAGTAAAAGAAGTTTTAGCCGAAATTTAGGAATACTAAGATTTTATAAAAAAGGGCTATGTCTTGGACATTGCCTTTTTTTTTATTTCTATAAGTAACAATGTGTTATCCATATTAAATAACCATTAAACTTTTTTTAATGGCTTTATATCATATAGATAATTCCTGGTTTTGAACTGAATTAGTAGATGAACCATTGTTTAAAGTTTTGTTAAAACTAAAAAATACTGTAACATTCTTAATTCTTGGTCGTCTATTATAACAAATCATCAATTAATTTATTCATCAATCATTAAACAAACAACATCATGAGAAAATTCAGTTTTATTTTAGTAGCGGCAGTTCTACTAACTTCGGGAAATCTTTTTGCAACCGAACCTACACCAACAGATCCAGACACTAGTATTGCTACTCAAATAGGAGAGCTATTAGAAAATAACCATTTTATTATTAGCGATCATGATTTGGTGGCCAATGTGTTGTTTACATTAAATGAAGACCATGAAATAGTGGTCATATCCATTGATACAGAAGACGAAGTCTTGGAAATGTTTGTAAAAAGTAGGTTGAATTACAAAAAAGTGCAAGTAACAAATGTCAAAGAAGGTAAAATGTATACGGTTCCGGTCCGTATTACAGAATAACAAACTTTTGAAGCAAGAGAAAATCCTGAATATATTCAGGATTTTTTTTTGTTTTTGTATTTGACATAACTAAGATCCGGCTTTTTTTTTGGTTTTTCATACTTCCTGGCAAGATCCTTCTTCGTTGTCTTAGTTTGTTTTAATACCTCGGTTGGGATTTTTGGATTTTCTTTTGTCCCTCTTAAATGAATAACTAAACCATTAAGAAAATTCCGTAATACCTGATCTCCACATTCCCGGTATTTAGGATGTCCTTCCTTCCGGCAAAAGGCACCGATTTCGCTTTTTGAAATTCTGAAATCAACTAATTCAAGAATTTCTACAATTTCATCATCACGCAGCATTAACGCCACCCGAAGTTTTTTTAATATATCATTATTGGTCATACCAGGCATTTTATGCAAGTTATTACAAATAACGAATCCTTAGCCATTTTTGAGTCTTTTGGACTATTTTTTATACGAAATTTGGCGTTTCGGTGTTATAGATATGACTAAATTGAGGCAGGGATTAACAAATAAGGTAATGAGCACCTATAAAGAAAAACTTAGCATATTATCCGAAATGATTGCTTTTGCAAAGGCCGATCATGCTTTAAAAGATGCCGAATATAATTTTCTATTCAGTGTGGCCGTAGGTTTGGGTATTGATAAGGATATATTTGATTCACTTCTCGACAAACAGGAAAAAATAACTGTACCTAAAACACAAGCAGATCGTATTCTGCAGTTCCATAGATTGGTGCTACTAATGAATGTTGATCAGGAACAACATCTAATTGAAATTGGTATACTACACAATATTGGCCTTGGCATGGGTTTACCACCATCCGCCATCGAACAGGTCCTAACCGTTATGCATGATTATCCGGATAAGATAATTCCCCCGGATGTGCTAATCAATATTTTTAAGGCACATTACAACTAAATTTAAGCATCAATATTCTATTAAACTCATTCTTCTGGGTATTTAGCCC
>CBDTVZ010000370.1:0-2602 GCA_965363995.1 uncultured Eudoraea sp. | reverse complement strand
CTGCTAATTCAAACGTATTGGTAGGCAAAAACTTTGGTGCATTGGGTGAAAGATATGCAGAAAGCGGAGATAGGAGTGGAATGACTATTGAGTCTGGTAAAGCGCCACATGCCGACTTTGGAGTGCATACCACTGGTATGGTCTTCGATGGTTCAAGCCCGTATACCAAAACGGAAGATGCTAAAAACCCGAGAGCAAGTTGGATTTTTGAAGGTACCAAAGAAGGTGCTATTTTTGGGGAGTATGGTCTTGATGTTATTAGAGGCGGTGCAGGTGGATTTGAAGTTGATGGTGCTGACTATGGCAAAGGAACACCTAGAAATGCACTTATTCTTGCAGAAGCAGCAGATTTCCAAGGTTTAGTTGAAGATGTTGTAATGGCGCAATTACCTTTAGCCATTTTTTACCACCCAGCTAGTCATGGAGGAGAATCTATTGCAAAAGCAAGTATGACCTTTTTTGAAACACCAAAAGGTGGCGCCGTATTTACTACGGGATCTATCAACTGGATGAGTTCTACTTTAGAAAATAACTATGTGAATGATGTAAGCACGATTACAAAAAATGTAATTGACCGGTTTTTAGATCCAACACCTTTTCCTAAAGTTGGATCGGAAGAATTGGAAAAAGTTAACCGGGTACAAGGAAATCCTGAATATGATGAACCCCATGGTGAACATAAAAACTAAACAAATTTTACTGGCAGTGCTCTTTTTGGGTATTGCCAGTAATTTATTTTGCCAAATGACGACGGCTACAGCAACTGATACTTTAAGAAAAAATTCTTTCGAAGCCTATGCCTATTTGATTAGTCAGGACGCCTTAAATAATAAAGATGCTTATACCGTAGCGGCCTCTATTAATCTTATAGGAGAATTTGTATTGCTTGGTAAAACCAATAAAAAAAGCAGTACGCATTTTGATTATTGGTTGTATACCACCGAGCCTTCTAATCCGGAAGAATCGGTACCGGAGTTGGCTCAAAGGACAGGTTTACTATGGAATACAAATGATTTTGGGACTACTATTTTTAATTCTGGCATAGGCGTTATGGCGTTTCGACAGCAACTTTTTGAAGATAAGCTATCCATAAGGGCTGGTAAACTCTTTCCTGGTGTCTACTACCAATCCAATTATTATGCGCCAAATAATTCAGAGACGCATATGAATAGTATGCTAACCAGTAATCCTGTGACCTCATGGTTTGGCAGCCTAGGCCTTGGCCTTATGGCCGAATTTGAAGATGACACATGGTTTGGAAAACTCGGTATTCATGATGCTACAGCAATAGAAGAACTGGATTTTAAATCCCTATCTGATGGCAAATATCTATACATAACCGAGCTTGGGTTGAAACAAAAAAATGGAGATACCGAAAACAAAATATCCGTTCTTTATTCATATACGGACGAATTAACAAATAAAACCGCAGAGCACAGCATATCATTAGGAGGCGTCTACTATTTTGGTGCAGAAAAATCATGGGGTACCTATGCCAGGTATTCGTTTAGAGATGGTGGCGTTGGAAAAGATGCTGCTTCGGCTTCTGAAGAAAATGTTGCGAAAAACGGGGGCTTTATCGGTATCTCAAAATCAGCACCATGGCGTCTAGCAAAAGCAGAAATTGGAGGTGCTTATTTCATGGGACAACCGTCAAATTATCAGATAAGTTTAGGCAGTAAAACTCAAACTGGCATAGAAACCTATTTTAAATATAATTTTAAACCCTTGATTCAGGCAGCATTTGATTTTCAATTAATCAATACAGGGACTAATTTTGTGCCCATAATTGGAGTGCGATTTAAAGCTGGATGGAGTGCCTTATTTTAGACAGTTTATAATGAAATAGGGTTCCTTTAAGAGGTGTTATTATCTCTAATTAATGAGAATTATGATTTTATGACTATTCTAAGTTCAAGTCATAAAAGCAACACGACTATTTTAAATAGCACTTTAAAAAATTAAAATGGTAATATCAAGGAAAATGAGAAAAAGAGTATTAATAGTTGGAGGGTGTATCTTAACTCTAATTATTGCAAACCTTATTTTATCGTCCATAATTGAAAGTAAAATTACCGAGTTATTATCTAATAATGAATCTGATTATTATGATATATCAGTGGGTACAGATTGGGAGTATTGTAAGAAGCTTTCTTCAATTGGCACTAAGATGTCGGACTGCACTTAAAACATTTAAATCTGCCTTTCTCAAGTCATTATTTTCTTATTCCTTCATTTTTAATTGTTGATAACCCTGTTTTCTTCTATAAAATCGCCTATTGGCCAATATTAAAATTGGTTTCATTTGGCATCAAATGAAACCAAATAAAATTAATGGTCCTTTAGCATTATTTGGTTTGACCTTTTTTGGTTTAATTTGCTGTATATCAGTTATTTGTGAATAACTATTTGGATTGGTCTATTTATTCATTTGCCTATTTTCATATATTTATTCAATAACAATATTGAAAGAAAACAAAAGCGCTTTTGTTCATTTCGTAACCCTAAAAAAGGAATACAATGGACAATTTTTTGATTCTCGAACGACTAGATCGTTTGGAAAAACTGTTAATAGCGAACAAAAGCGCTTTTGTTTTCTTTC
>CBDTVZ010000369.1:0-2625 GCA_965363995.1 uncultured Eudoraea sp. | reverse complement strand
AGAATAATTGCCAGGGCACACAATTTAACTGAGCAACTAAACGATGTAACGGCTCATGCAGAAATGCAGGCAATTACGGCTGCCGCTAATTTTTTGGGGGGAAAATATTTACATAATTGCACCTTATATGTAACTCTGGAACCTTGTCAAATGTGTGCTGGAGCACTTTTTTGGAGTCAAATTCCAAAGATTGTATTTGGGGCTTATGATCCTCAAAGGGGTTTTTCTGCTTTAGGAGGGCAATTGCATCCAAAAGCTATTATCTCAGGGGGTATTTTAGAAGAGGAGTGTTCAGAAATATTAAAACAGTTTTTTATTCAGAAACGCGGTTTAAATTAGGATCAAAAAAAATCCCTGATATGTCATCAGGGATTGTAAAAATTCAAAATAAAATATTGTTATCCGGTTACTTGCACTTGTCCCGCAACCAATCCCTTTCTTCCTTCTTCTTCTTCGTATTCTACTTTGTCGCCTTCGTTTAATTCCACACCGTTCAATGATGTGGCATGAACAAAGATGTCCTTCCCGGTGTCGTCGTTGGTAATGAACCCGTATCCCTTGGATTCATTGAAAAATTTTACAGTTCCTGTCATTAAAATAAGTATTAAAATAAAAAAATTACAATACTAAAGTATGATTTTTTGGGCAGACCTCTTTAAAGAAAAGATAAAATTCGACCAAAATTATTGATTTTCAGATTTTTTAGGATCTTTACCTTGCATTTTCCGAATATTTTCTTCCGTAAGCATATAATCCTTTACTTTTCTATTTTTACTTTCCTTTATAAGAAATATGGGCATAGCTATTAAAAACAGCCCTACGGTACCAAATCCAATGTATTTATTGGCTACCTGAGAATGTTCTTCTTCCAGTGAAAAACCATAAATTATTGCTCCTAGTGACGCTAGAACAATTATTAATACGATGTGTTTCAGTTTAATCGGCATCTTCCTGTGTAAAGTTAATCAACTTCCTTCTATAGGCAGTTAGCAACTTGGATTTAGAGATGAAACCGAAATATTTGTCATCTTTTATTACCGGAAGGTTCCAGGCACTGCTATCCTGAAATTTTTGCATTACTTCCTTCATTGAATCTGTTTCATAAAATATAAGTTCAGGGGCATTGTGCATAAAGGATTCAACCTTTATTTTGTCATAGATAGATGTGTCAAACATAAATTCCCGGATGTCATCTAATAATACTATACCAACAAGAGCATCATTTGCATCAATGACCGGAAATAGATTTCGTGTAGATTTTGCAACTGTCTGATAAACCAATTCTCCAAGAGTCATTTCCTGCCTAATGGTCTTAAAATCCTGTTCTATAATCTCATCGAGATGCATTAAAGTAAGTACAGTTTGATCTTTATTGTGTGTGATAAGGGCTCCTTGTTTAGCCAATTCACGTGTATAAATGGTATAATCAATTGCATTTTTTGTTAGAAGAAAGGAAATTGCGGAAGTAATCATAAGCGGCACAAAAAGTTCGTAGCCACCAGTTATTTCGGCAATTAAGAAGATAGCAGTTAAAGGTGCATGTAGTACCCCGGCTATAAGCCCCGCCATACCAATTAGGGTGAAGTTACTTTCATTCACATAAATCCCAAATCCCAAATTATTGATGACTTTGGCCATTACATTACCTAAAGCGCTTCCCATGACCATAGTGGGAATAAATATACCCCCCGAACCCCCGGCAGCAAAAGTTGTGGTCATTGCAACAGCTTTAAAAATTGTAATTCCAAAAAGAAGGGCTATTACTACCCAGATATTATTGGTGTAGCTGTCAAAAGGTGTTTTTCCCAGTGCAACAATATGTTCTCCATGCAAAAGATTATTAATAAAACCAAACCCTTCACCATAAAGCGGAGGAATAAAATAGAGCATAATACCAATGGCCAATCCACCAACCAAAAGTTTATATTTTGGACTCTTAAATCTTTCAAAAAAGGTAAGTATCCCAAAATACATCTTTGTAAAATAAATAGATGCAATAGCCGTACCTACTCCCAAAATGATATAGAAGAAAGTGTCTTTTATTTCAAATTTTTCTGTTATAGAATAACTAAACAAAGATTCATCACCAAGAAAGAAATAGGAAGTAAGAACCCCTGAAATGGAGGCTAGCAATAAGGGAAGCATGGAGATCATGGTTAGATCAAGACTAAAAACCTCCACCGCAAAAATAATGGCTGCTATAGGGGATTGGAAAATAGAGGCAATAGCTCCGGCCGAGGCACAGGCAATAAGAAGAGATCGTGTTTTGGCATTAATATGTAATAATCTGGCAACATTAGAGCTTATTGCTGCTCCTGAAGCTACGGCAGGGCCTAAAAGTCCAACAGAACCCCCAAAACCTACAGTTAAAGGGGCAGTTAGCAAAGGCAAAAATATTTTCTTTGCACTTATTATCCCTTTCTTTTTTGACAAAGCAAAAAGAACAGAGGAAATAGCATGCTCCAATTTTTCCTTATGAACAAATTTTACATAAAGATAAACCAGTGTAAGGCCTATAATTGGGGTTACAAAATATAGTTGATAATTGGAAAAGACTATTCCCTTTTCTAAAAGAGACTCTATAAAGTAAGTTGTGTTTTTAAGTGTAACTGCGGCAAGCCCGGC
>CBDTVZ010000368.1:0-2655 GCA_965363995.1 uncultured Eudoraea sp. | reverse complement strand
TGAGGGATAATAGGCAGGAGGCTCTTAACTATGCCCTTACTACTTTGGGAGACCCAACTGCTACTTTTGACAATATTGACAACAAACTACAAACCTCTTATACATTAGGGTTAAGCTATACTTTTTAGGACGGCCTGAAGTTTCATAACTAAAAAACCCCGGCATATCTGCCGGGGTTTTTTAGTAAAGTAGGTTGGTAAAATTTGGTTTATTAATTAGTATTTTGGTTAAGAGACGATTTGGGGAACCGACACTTTAAATTAAGTTCAGGGTTAGATTTGGGGTTGAACACTATCACTTAATTACTATGTAAATATAGGTAGCCCAAAATTTTGATCATAAAATATGTTGTGAATCTATCTCTCTATGTTGTGAAAAATATGAGTGGTTTATTTATGTCGGTGAAATACATAGTATACTTTTAATGAATGAATCTTGCGGCATTAATTATTTAAACTTTTAGGGCTTATAGACGAAAGTTTTTGGCTGTTATTTCCAGGATATTCTATCTTAAACTTTTAATAAACAAAAAACCCCGGCGTTTCCGTCGGGGCTTTGTTAGAAAAGTAGGTTTGTAAAACTTGGTTTGTTAATCTAATACTTTGGTTAAGTGCCGATTTGGGTTCCGATCATCCCAATTAACATTGGGAAGAATAACACTTAAATTAAGTTATGCTTTGATTTGGGGTTAAACACTTTCACTTAATTACAATGTAAATGTAGTTTGGTTCTTTGAAATCTCTAAATTATTGTTGTGAAGTGGAGTTATAATGTTGTGAAAAATATGAAGTGTATCAGTTGTCAGTTGAATGACCCGACTACCTATGATTTGCATATGCATAATTCACTTACCAATTCGAATAGATAATTTAGAAAACAATTAATATTGATCAAGGTGTTCAGGATAAAGAAAATTGTTATATGGGAACCGTGAAATATGGATTTCCCTTACTGCATTGTATGTTTTTTTTCGGAACTCCTCAAGATTCTCCTTTTTCAGAGCAGAAATAAAAATTGCGTTTTCACCTAATTGTTGCATCCAGGTATGTTTCCATTCTTCAATTGTAAAGTGCTTCGAAGTCCTTTCGGTCACCAAATCATCATCTTCTAATATTTCCTGCTCATAAAGATCTATTTTGTTAAAGACCATTATTGTTTTCTTATCAGCAGAACCAATCTCGTTCAAAATTTGATTCACAGAATTAATATGATCTTCAAAATTTGGATGTGAAATATCTACAACGTGAAGCAATAGATCTGCCTCTCTAACCTCGTCTAATGTGCTTTTAAAACTCTCTACTAATTGTGTGGGTAGTTTACGTATAAATCCAACAGTATCAGTTAGTAAGAAGGGTAAATTACCCAGAACAACTTTTCTAACAGTTGTGTCCAGTGTGGCAAATAATTTGTCTTCAGCAAATACCTTACTTTTACTAATGACGTTCATTAGCGTTGATTTGCCGACGTTGGTATATCCTACTAATGCAACACGCACCAAGGCTCCACGGTTTCCTCGCTGGGTGTCCATTTGGCGGTCAATTTTAGTTAATTTCTTTTTTAGTAGCGCTATTCTATCTCTTACTATCCGACGGTCTGTTTCAATTTCGGCTTCTCCAGGACCTCTCATTCCAATACCTCCTCTTTGCCTTTCAAGATGCGTCCATAAGCCGGTCAGACGAGGTAATAAATATTCATACTGTGCAAGCTCTACTTGTGTACGGGCATAACTTGTTTTGGCTCTTTGTGCAAAAATATCCAGTATTAATCCTGTTCTGTCCAGAATTTTGCAACGCAGTATCTTTTCAATATTGCGCTGTTGACCGGCCGAAAGTTCATCATCAAATATGACAGACCCTATTTCGTTTTCATCTACATATGCCTCTAATTCCAGAATTTTACCACTACCAATATATGTTTTAGGGTTGGGTAAATCCATTCGCTGCACAAAACGTTTCAATACTTCGCCGCCTGCTGTATAAGTAAGAAATTCCAGTTCATCAAGATATTCCTGTACTTTCTTTTCATTCTGCTGTTTGTTAATAACGCCCACCAGAATTGCTTTTTCATATTCTATATTCTTCTTCTCTAACATCTGATAAATTATAGTGCAAATCTAAGTAATTGGAACCAAGTGATTTTCGTAATTTTAGAAACCAAATAAAAAATTCATGATTTTTTCATTTCTGAAAAGAAATAAGCTCAAAAACGTTCATACTATTGTCTTCTATAACCTGGAGAATCTTTTTGATGTAGGAGATGATCAAAATACACTTGATGGGGATTTTACCCCAAAGGGTAAGAAAAAATGGACGAAAAGGAGGTATAAAAAAAAGTTACTCAAACTTGCAAATACCATTTACAGAATAGGGATTAAATCTACTAACAAACCTCCTGTACTTGTTGGTATTGCGGAGGTTGAGAACGAAGAAGTCATTAAAGACCTGATCTCCACGGGTGCTTTAAAAAATGAAAATTACGACTATGTTCATTATGATTCTCCGGATGAAAGGGGTATAGATACTGCTTTGTTATATCTCAGATCTAATTTTAGTGTCCTAAATTCGACACCTATCCCTCTGCTGATTTCTAATTCTGAAGGGGAAAGAGACACAACCAGAGACATACTTTATATTCACGGTGTTTTAAATGGAGAGG
>CBDTVZ010000367.1:0-2662 GCA_965363995.1 uncultured Eudoraea sp. | reverse complement strand
GTCTTTTGAGATAACCTTCTATCCAATCCACGAAGCATTGATCCGCCACCGGCCATGTAAATACCCGTATTATAAATATCTGCCGCTAATTCCGGGGGAGTTTGTGATAAAGTTTCCATTACAGCATCTTCTACACGTAAAATAGACTTGTCTAAAGCTTTGGCAATTTCCCGGAATGAAATTGAAACCTGTTTTGGTTTACCTGTAAGCAAATCCCGTCCTTGTACAGACATCTCATCTGGTGGAGATTGGAGATCCTCGGTGGCCGAGCCTATTGTTATTTTAATATTTTCTGCTGTACTTTCCCCTACATATAGATTATGTTGGGTACGCATATAATAGATGATGTCGTTTGTAAATACATCGCCCGCTATTTTAACCGATTTGTCACAAACAATTCCGCCTAAAGCAATTACCGCTATTTCTGTCGTTCCACCTCCTATATCCACAATCATATTACCCTTAGGTTGCATAATATCCAGGCCAATACCTATCGCCGCCGCCATGGGTTCATGAATAAGGTAAACTTCCTTGCCATTTACACGTTCTGCAGATTCCTTTACTGCACGCATTTCTACCTCTGTAATACCTGAAGGAATACATATTACCATCCTCAATGCGGGTGGGAACCATTTTTTCTTAAGGGCAGGAATGTTCTTAATGAACATATTGATCATTTTTTCAGAAGCATCAAAATCTGCGATCACCCCGTCCTTTAGAGGTCGGATTGTTTTAATATTTTCGTGAGTTTTTCCCTGCATCATATTTGCTTCCTTGCCCACTGCAATTATTTTACCAGTTATCCTGTCTCTTGCAACTATAGACGGACTGTCCACAACCACCTTGTCATCATGGATAATAAGAGTATTTGCAGTGCCCAGGTCGATAGCTATTTCTTCAGTTAAGAAATCAAAAAATCCCATTTGCGTTAGTTTGGTTTCGGTTTAAAAGGTGTATTTCATCGACAAAAGTAGTAAAATTAATGCTTAAAATGACGAGTTCCTGTCATTACCATAGACATTCCATTTTCGTTGCAATAATCGATACTCAGTTGATCTTTAATTGAGCCTCCTGGTTGAATAACGCTTTGAATACCATTATTATTTGAAATTTCAACACAATCGGGAAATGGAAAAAATGCATCGCTGGCCATTACTGCTCCTTCCAAATTAAATTTAAAGGATTTTGCCTTGTGAATAGCCTGATTTAAGGCATCTACCCTTGAAGTTTGCCCGGTTCCACTGGCGCATAATTGTTTATTCTTTGCCAATACAATGGTGTTGGATTTTGTGTGCTTGCATAGTTTGGAAGCAAAGATGAGGTCATCCAATTCTTCCTGGCTGGGTTTCCTGGTGGTCACATATTGCAAATCCTCCAGTGTATCCGTTTTAAAGTCCTTATCCTGAACAAGAATACCATTCAAGCATGTTCTCACTAGTGTATCAGGCAGAGATATTTCTTTTTGAATCAGGACAATTCTGTTCTTCTTACCTTTTAAGATGGTTAATGCCTCATCATCATAACCAGGGGCAATAACTACTTCACAGAATAAATTATGAATTTCCTGAGCTGTGGGGACGTCAATTTTTACATTGCTCATCAATATCCCTCCGAAAGCCGATACCGGGTCTCCTGCTAATGCATCAACATATGCCTGGTATATCGTATTTCTGGTTGCCAAGCCACAGGCATTATTGTGCTTAAGTATGGCAAATGTAGGTTCATCATTTTTAAATTCATTTATGAGATTTAAAGCGGCATCAACATCTAATAAATTATTATAGGATAATTCCTTACCATGTAATTTGGTAAAAATGGCATCAAAATCCCCAAAAAAGAATCCTTTTTGGTGTGGATTTTCCCCATATCGTAAAATTTTAGCATTGGTTTCGCTAATCTTTAGAGCGGCCTCCTTGTGATCCTGATTAAAGTAATTGAAGATCGCCGTATCATAATGTGAGGAAACATTAAATGCTTTTGCTGCAAAATGTCTTCTGTCTTCTTGTGTGCTCTCCCCTCCGGTGGTATTTATTAATTCTAAGAATTCTTTGTAATCTTCCATTGAAGAAACACATAAAACATCCTTATAATTTTTTGCAGCCGCTCGTATCAGGGAGATCCCCCCTATATCAATCTTTTCAATGATTTCCTGTTCAGTTGCACCACCCGCCACAGTATTTTCAAAGGGGTAGAGATCCACGATAATTACATCTAATTGCGGGATATCAAATTCTTCTAACTGCGCAACGTCACTTTCATTATCCTGTCTGTTTAAAATACCTCCGAATACCTTTGGATGTAATGTTTTTACTCTTCCTCCCAAAATAGAGGGATAGCTGGTTACATCTTCTACAGGAATTACATCAATTCCCAATTCTCTTATAAATTTTTCGGTACCTCCTGTTGAGTAAATAGAAATGCCGAGTTGGTCTAATTTCCTAACAATAGGTTCTAAACCGTCTTTGTGAAATACAGAAATTAATGCTGAGTTAATTTTTTTTGTTGTGCTCATTTTATGGTGCTTAAAATAGAAGTCCTAAAGGACACAAATGTAATTTTTTTGAAGCTATAAAAGAGATTGTGTTATTAACAAAAGGGATAAAGTTTTAAAGAATTTTGGCAACCTCTTTATTGACAAATTCTAAAAAGCCCTCATCTTCCC
>CBDTVZ010000366.1:0-2669 GCA_965363995.1 uncultured Eudoraea sp. | reverse complement strand
ATAATTTGATCAAAAACCGGGGTTAACCCATCATTTATTTTGGTCACTCTCAGTAGTCGTAGGGAATATATTTGGCCATGAGTAACACCTTTGTTTCGGTGTCTTATTTTAGCAAATTTGGCTGGGTCTTTAGGTTTTTCTACAGCCTGAACGCCAGCCATAACCGGGCCCAAAAAGCCTAGCGCAGCGTAGCTTTTTGGGGTCCGAGTTTATGGCATTGTTAGCCATAAATGGCTGGATCGAAGCCTGGTGACTTGACATCGTAACCATACTCTTTGCAAAGCTTTAACATTCTTTTCTTTCGATCTGGTGCTAATCGCAGCTCATCATGACTTCCATAATAAATAGCTTTTGCTACCTCAAATACAATCTGCTTCTTTGTATATTGCCTTCCGTAAATATAGAGCGGAAAGTCCTTATCAGGAAACTCCGCAGCTTCAAATAAGTTAAACGCACCACCCTCTTGATTGTTCGCAAGCAACTCGCCGCGACCCTGCAGAAACCTCCATTGTGGGTTTTCATAGGATGGCGCAACACCTCTAACCGGCGAACTCATATAAACCACATCTGCTATTTGCTCGGATATTGAGGATGTGCTTTCTGTACTTTTAAGCGCCACGATACCGGACAAGCCTGGATTCCATGCATCAATTCGGTTCTTATCAATACCATGCCAAATTGGAAAAAGCCTCTTTCCCTTTTCTATGTGCTGTCGATGCAGTACATCCAATTCATAGCCTGTCCATGATTTTGAAATGTATTTTTCTGAAATAATAAGCAGCCCATATTCGGAAGCTATTAAGCCAGCATTTATAGAATCGAGTAGCTTGGCCCCGACCTTCAAGACCAAAGGAGCAAACCAAACATTAAGCCCATGATATTTCAATGCATCAGCTAACTGGCCGGCGTATGCCTCATCCTCAGATGCATACGAAATAAATACGTGGTATGGCTTTGTCATATCTTATGGCTAACGCTTTGCTCAGTGGCATTTTATACGCCGTTTGAATTATGGAAAAATGGAGCGAAGCGCAATGCACAATTCAAACGGCGTATAAAATGTCCACTGGAGCTATTTGTTAGGATTTTTTTATTATTAACAATACCCGATAGCCAATACATAAATCCAATGGTCCCTAAATTAACAACAAACCAAAGTGTTTTACTGCCTAGCTCAACAAGAAACACAGGGTTATATAAAATAATTAATACGATTAATGTTACTAATGTTGCCCCCGTAGATTCACTGTTCTTTAGGTATTCAATGGTGAAGTAGATAAGTGAGCCAAAAAATAGTATTTTAAGTAATATGTAATAACCATAAGGGAATGAAAATAGCCCTAAAGCTGTAGCTATACCACATGCAAATATAATTTTTTGAGAAGTATCCATATTTGATAAAATGCTGTTATCTTCATTTTTTTCTAGATATTCGTTTTTAGTGAATTCATGATTCTGTGCGGATGAAGTTACGTCTACAAAGTCTGAAAACATTACCTTTCCGTCCGAAATAGGTTCTGGATCTGTAGTAAGTGTCCATGTTACTGCATTTATTGGATCTGGCATATTTGCTACAACCATGCGTAGTAGATTATTATCAGAGCTATCTATCTCCTCAGTTGGTAATGACTCTATTTCCCATCCTTGCTTCTGTTTATCTTTTATAAGCGTAACAAGCTTTTCTTCAGCAGCTTCTTTGCTGCTGTATATCTCAACAATTTTAACTTTGTCGTCGTCTCCGTATCCAGTAAAAACAAAACCTGTTAAGTAGAATTTCATAACTTCAAATTGTTTGGAAGGTTCTGCGTCAGTTAGTTTTTCAGGAATGTCGTTATCTGAGTCTTCAACAATCTCTGCATACTCTGGAAACAATACGCCATCATTAGTTACAGGCTCGGGGCTTGGGTGTACCGCCCATATTGCTGATAATATTTTCGATGAATTTTCACCTTGCACCATCGTTATTATATTGCCACCAAGCTCAGCTATGTCTTCATTTGAAAAAGCATTAATCTCCCAATTTTGGGATAACTTTGTTTTTAAAATGTCTGAGAGTACACTTCCTGCTTCCTCTAAACTGTCATAAGCATCGGTAATTTTAAGTTTTTCATTATCATTGTCCCTATAGTGTATAAATCTTGTTATATAGTGCTTCATGCGAGATAACTCTTTATTAGATAAATTAGCATATTCTTGTTTGTGCTTTTACGTCCTAACGATTTAGATAACCGGCTGCACACAGCAACCTTTAGAAAACAACCAGCGGTTAGAACAGTCCGCGTTTATTGCCTTGTTATGTTTTTTGCACGTAAACAATTTTGTTATCTTCATAATCCTTAATAATAAATTCTTTGTCAGAGAATACACCTTTATCAATATCCTGCATAATGATAGCGCCAGACTCCTGAAGTTTTTTAAATTCTGCTTTTATATCTGATGTTTCTATAATTATTATATTTGAAGCATAGGCCTCGCGGTTGTTACTTTTAGCAAGATATATTTTTAAATTACCTTTCTCCAGTAACGCATAACCTGGTTGTTTTATTGTGCTTTTAAATGTGCATTGAAAACCAAGAAAATCAACATACCACTGTATGGTTGTTTCGATATCGCAGATTTTGATGCATGGGTATGTGTTATTCATTTTTTTTTAAGAACATAACGCACAG
>CBDTVZ010000365.1:0-2687 GCA_965363995.1 uncultured Eudoraea sp. | reverse complement strand
TTGTATGCAATAATGAAAACCAAGATCATGAGAAAAATAATTTTTGGAATACTTTCTTCAATCCTGCTTTTAACTTTTACAAGTTGTGAACAGAGGGTAATCACAGGTGAATTGGTCATTTCTAATATAAACGTTATTGATGTCGAAAATTTTGACACCAACTCAAATCAAACTATTGTTATTGAAAACGGAAAAATAGTTTCCATTGAACCCTATTCGGGCTCTAATAAAATTAAAGCCGAAACCGTTATTGATGGGACAAACAAATATCTAATTCCGAGTTTGTGGGATATGCATACGCATTACACAACTTCAAACGAACATAAGGGCTTTCTCAACCTATTTATAGCCAATGGTGTTTTGGGAGTACGAGATTTATGGGGAAATTTAGAAACACGGGATTCGCTAGTGGCATCAAACACACTTATGCCGAGAATTTTTCTTTCAGGACATATAATGGATGGTCCATTTACCTTATTACAGGGGACATTACAGCCAAAATCTGTTGAAGAGGCAACTCTTCTTGTAGATTCCTTAAATCTAAAGGGGGCTGATTTCATAAAGGTCTATGATGATCTCTCTTTAGAGATTTATAAGGCTATATCCCAAAGGTGTAAGGAATTGAATTTACCCTTTGCCGGTCATACACCCGATGCTATTACCGCAACTGAAGCTTCGGAAATGGGTCAAAAAAGTATAGAACACTTAAATGGTATTTTCGAATCTTGCTCTTCACAACAAATTGAAATTGACAGTTTAGAAGTCGCGTTTAAACAAGCCTTTATGCAAAGAGATATTCCAAACGCGCTAAAGGCATTTACCGAAATTGGCACTTTATACTCAAGTTCTTTCGATACAGATGAGCTAAACAAATTATCAGATGTTCTAATTCAGAATAATACATTCATTACACCTACCTTAATCACATTGAACAACCATTGGTACAGAAAAGATGTGGATTTCACGAAATCCAAAAGAAATAAATTCATTCCAACTGATATGCTTGAGCAATGGAATCCCGATAATGAGTTTCCATCAAATATGTTTCCAGAGGAAACTTGGGAATCTGGTAAAAAGATGGTGAAAACTGCAAAAACTATAACCGATAAACTGAATAAAAAGGGGGTAAAACTTCTTGCAGGAACTGATTGTGGCGTTTCATACGTATTACCAGGATTTAGCATCCACGATGAACTAAAACTATTAGTTGAAAGTGGACTAAGTAACGGTGAAGCTCTTCAAACCGCTACCTTGAATCCAGCATTATATTTTAATCTTTCCGATTCATTAGGAACAGTTTCAGTCAATAAAATTGCCGATTTAGTTTTGCTAAATGACAATCCCTTAGAAAAAATAGAAAACACCCAAACGATTTATGGTATTATTCGCAACGGGGAATATCTGGATAGAAATAAACTAAATATGCTTCTTGAAAGTGCAGAGATTAAAAAATAGCTGATATTACTGCTTTTTCATCGATGCTATAATTAAGGGCGGTTTTCTGCTTATTTCAAGCGTTTTTCATCAAATTGAATTGAGTGCTAAACCGAAAACTTTATGCTTTGGAATTCGCCACTAACTATACACTAAGCGTTACCATTCATTGCGGAACGCACTTTGAACGGAAAAATCGGAATTTAAAAATATGTCTATATAAGCAAAGTTTAAATACTATGAAACATATACTTATTCTAACAACCATTATGCTATTTAGTTCGGTTAAATCACCTCTGTTTTCTCAACAGGATAGTTTCATTAAGGATTATTTGGAACGATTGGAAAATTCCCGCAAGTATTTAATTCTTGTCGCAGAAACAATGCCAGAGGACAAATATGACTTTAGAGCATCACCAGAGTCAATGACCTTTGCCGAAAATTTAATGCACATAGGCTATGCTATAGATTGGCATAGCCAGTCATTGTTAGGTGGACGAGAATCTAGGGATTGGAAAACTGACACCATCTTTAAGGTTGCCAATAAATCTAAAGAAGAAATGATTGCTACAATTGACAAAACATTTGATGAAACCATAAAACTAATTAAACAATTTGATACAACTCATTTGGATGACGAGCTAGACTATTTCGGTTTGAATAGGACAAAGCGACAATTTTTTTTATTACTTGCTGACCATATAACACACCACAGAGGACAAATGCTTGTTTATATGAGACTAAACGGACTTGTTCCACCAAGATACGTTTTGTTTCAATAACTCAAAAAAATCGAATTTAATGTAAAAATTTGGAAAAGGGATTAACGAAATAATTTGGCGCCTGAAAAAACAACGAAATGGCAACAACGTATAAAACTCATGACTAAAATGGTTAATGAATTTTAAATCCTACATTTTATCGTAAATTGGTCTAGCGGAAAAAACTAGCAAACGGCTTTGCCCATCACTGCCGATATGCGACAATCCTCGTCTCATTTCACGATGAGAAAGTTTTGTCTTTCGGATAAACGAAGAGCGGCGTTCAATGAGACTCCCTTTCCGACAACACTAGCCGCATATCGCCACAAGTTTTATACAAACCAGTTACCTGCAAGCCTATAGGGCAGTTCGAACATTGGGTAGAGATCGTAAGCGAATCGATTAATAAATATAAAATAAAACGACATGAACAATTTAAACAATTCATCAACTGTACTTGTAGCAGGTGCTACAGGATTTTTAGGCAGTGAA
>CBDTVZ010000364.1:0-2707 GCA_965363995.1 uncultured Eudoraea sp. | reverse complement strand
GAATCCATTCCTTTTGGAGATAGATTAATTGATCCATCTTTCATGGCAGTTGCAACAAAAAATAGTTTTTGATTAGAAATAAAATCTACGTGAGTAGTATCCAGACTTTCATAACGTTTCCCCATCCAAATCAGATTTAAATTTTTACCATCGGATTATGACACTACCCCAGGTAAACCCACTCCCAAATGCGGCCAATACTACAAGATCTCCTTCTTTTATTTTACCCTGCTCCCATGCTTCGGTGAGTGCTATAGGTATAGAGGCAGCAGTGGTATTGCCGTATTTCATAATGTTATTATAAATCTGGTCATCCTTTAACCTGAACTTTCTTTGTATAAACTGAGAAATTCGCAAATTGGCCTGGTGGGGAATTAGCATGTCAATGTCTGTCACCTCAAGATTATTTGCTTTTAATCCTTCCATAATTACCTCGCTAAAACGAACCACGGCATTCTTAAATACAAACTGCCCGTTCATATAAGGAAAGTAGGATTCGTCATTGGGATCATTGTCTTTTAATATATCCAAGACCCATCGTTTTCCCATCCCCGGAGCAATTAAGGAAAGTTCTTCCGCGTGGGCTCCCTCTGAATGCAAATGGGTAGACAAAATTCCTTTAGAATTATCCTCCTCTCTGGTCAAAACAGCAGCACCAGCACCATCTCCAAAAATTACGGATACTCCCCTACCCCGAGTAGTCATATCAAGGCCGCCAGAATGTAACTCAGAACCTATTACCAGCACGTTCTTATACATGCCGCTCTTAATATACTGATCTGCCAGGGAAATGGCATAAACAAATCCGGAACATTGATTTCTTATATCTATTGCTCCAACAGTTTTAATACCCAGATCTCGTTGCACCAGTACCCCCGGTCCCGGAAAGTAATAGTCCGGACTTAGGGTAGCAAATACGATAAAATCTATATCGTCATTATCTATTCCTGCTCTTTCAATGGCTATTTTTGCAGCCTTCACCCCCATACTGGAAGTGGTATCCTCCCCTTTTACAACATGTCGCCTTTCCTTTATCCCTGTTCGCTCCTGAATCCATTCGTCATTCGTATCCATGAGTTTTGACAGAGCGTCATTAGTTACTACATTATCGGGGACATAATAACCCAGACCACTAATTTTTGAATTGTACATTACCTAGTTTACTTGTTAGTTAATCTGAAAAGTATTGCCTGTTAATCGAGAAATAATCACCAAAAGAGATATAATATCTATAATCTAAGATAACTAAAAAATAATTGATGAATTCGGAAAGGCAGAGAACATCGGATAATTCTCAAAGATGTTTTTGTGGAGGCTATGACGTATTCATAGTCTTGATTTTAATTTGAAAAGATAGTTTTTATAATTAAAAATATACGATTTGAGGTAAACTTTTGCATTTTACAAGAAATCGTAAAAACAAGACAAACTTAAATGCTGCTTGAATGCTTATCACGAATTTTTACAAATTCAAGTGATTATAATTTATGTTTAATATATTTTTAATTTTTTTAAACCATTTTAATTTATTTTCAAAATATGATAAAAAAAGTGTGCTTTCGAGGGAAAGCACACTTTCTAACAACCTAACCAATTAATAAACATTCTGATTACTAAACCAAAATACTTTTTCATAGCAATTGATATTTCGTAATCACAATACAAATATACATAATGTTTAATTATTATACATATATATTAAACATAAAATATGTTAAAGTTTCGCTTTATGGATACCAGAAAATGTTAAAGTGTCAGTTTGTCACCTGTATACAGTATGGTACTTTTTTTGACATAGGTAAGTTATAATTTAAAAAATCAAATAAATATGGCTACAGGTAAGATTAATGTTTCAGTTGAAAACATTTTCCCATTAATTAAAAAATTCCTTTATAGCGATCACGAGATATTTTTACGCGAGCTAATTTCAAATGCGACGGATGCCACACTCAAATTAAAACACCTCAGCTCAATCGGCGAGGCCAAGTTTGAGTATGTAAATCCAATGATTGAGGTGAAGATAGATAAGGAAGGTAAAAAACTTCATATCATTGACAATGGTATTGGCATGAGTGAAGAAGAAGTTAAAAAGTATATTAATGACATAGCATTTTCCGGTGCTGAAGAATTCCTTGATAAATACAAGGATGCGGACAAAGACTCAGGTATTATCGGACATTTTGGCCTGGGCTTTTATTCTTCCTTTATGGTTGCGGATAAAGTTGAGATTATCACCAAAAGATATACCGATGAACCGGCAGTACATTGGAGCTGTGATGGGTCGCCAAAATTCAATTTGAAAAAATCGAACAAAAAAGAGCACGGTACAGAAATAATTTTAAGTATTGCAGAGGATTCAACTGAATTTTTAGAGGAGAACAGGATAACTGAATTATTGCAGAAGTACAATAAATTTATGCCCATTCCAATTAAATTTGGAACAAAGACTGAGACTCTTCCAAAACCTGAAGATGCTAAAGAAGAAGATGCGGCTCCAACAAGAGAAGTAGATAACATAATAAATAATCCCAACCCTGCCTGGACTAAGAAGCCGGCAGATTTAAAAGAAGAGGATTACAAGAGTTTTTACAGGGAATTGTATCCAATGCAATTTGAAGAGCCCCTATTCCATATTCATTTAAATGTGGATTACCCCTTTAATCTGACGGGCATACTTTATTTCCCAAAACTAACTAATGACTTAAGT
>CBDTVZ010000363.1:0-2716 GCA_965363995.1 uncultured Eudoraea sp. | reverse complement strand
CCAGCATACCAACCGCTAACATCCTGTTTATTTCATTGGTTCCTTCATAAATACGCGCTATACGGGCGTCTCTCCAGGCAGATTCCATTGGGGTATCTGCGCTAAAACCCATTCCGCCAAAGATCTGAATACCTTCATCTGTTGTTTGTTGAACATCTTCAGATACCGCCACCTTTAGTATTGAACATTCTATTGCATATTCTTCAACGCCTTTTAGTTCAGCCTCTGGGTGCGTATTACCTTCAGAAACACGTATGGCTATTCTATCTTCAATATTTTTAGCAGCCCTGTAACATGCAGATTCTCCGGCATATGCATTCGTTGCCATTTGTGCAATCTTTGCTTTAATAGCTCCGAAATTTATGATCGGAGTTTTAAATTGAACCCTTTCGTTAGCATAGTTAACTGCCTCACCAATTACTCTCCTTTGAGCTTCCAGACAAGCTGCAGCTAATTTTATTCTACCAATATTCAAAGCATTCATTGCAATCTTAAATCCATTTCCTCTCTCAGACAGCATATTATCCACTGGGACCTTAGTTTCGCTAAAAAATACTTGTCGGGTAGAAGAGGAGTGAATACCTAATTTTTTTTCTTCATCTCCCATCGTGATTCCATTTGAAGGATCATTTTCAACTACAAAGCCTGTAATATTTTTATCGTCTTCTATTCTGGCAAAAACAATAAATAATTTACAAAAGCCCGCATTGGAAATCCACATTTTTTGGCCGCTAATATGATAATGTTTTCCGTCTTTAGACAATACCGCCTTGGTTTTTCCAGAATTAGCATCTGAACCTGCACCTGGTTCAGTAAGACAATACGCTCCGAACCATTCACCTGATGCTAGTTTGGGCACATATTTCTTTTTTTGCTCTTCGGTTCCGTAAAGAGTGATTGGCATAGTTCCTATTCCGGTATGCGCTCCAAAGGCTGTACTAAATGAACCAGTAGCGCCGGAAATATAATCACATACCAACATTGTAGAAACGAATCCCATGCCCAGACCTCCATAGGCCTCAGGAACAGCAACACTTAACAGGCCTAGTTCACCAGCCTTGCGCATGCACTCTTCGGTAAAGGCATAATCCTTTTTTTCAAATCTTTCCCAATGCGCCCATAGCTCACGATCTACAAACTCGTTCGTGCTTTCACGCATCATTTTTTGCTCTTCGGTCAGATCTTCAAGCGTAAAAATATCTTCACATTTAGTTTCTTTAACCAAAAACTGACCACCACGTAAGATATCTTTGTTAATTGTATCCGTACTCATTTTATATTTCTTTTATATTAATTTAAAAACTCGTAGATGCCAGCTGCACCCTGGCCGGTTCCTACACACATAGTTACCATTCCGTATTTACCTTTCATGTCGCGTTTACGCATTTCATCAAATAATTGTACAGAAAGTTTAGCTCCGGTACAACCCAGGGGATGACCAAGCGCAATGGCTCCTCCATTTACATTAACCAGATCCTGATTAAGGTTTAATTCCCTTATAACTGCGAGGGATTGAGAGGCAAATGCCTCATTAAGCTCTATAAGTGAAATATCATCCTGTTTTAAACCTGCTTGTTTTAATGCCTTAGGGATTGCCTTTACAGGACCAATTCCCATGATGCGCGGTTCTACACCGGCAGCCGCATAATTAACCAGGCGGGCAATTGGTTCTAACTTTAACTCCTTAACCATTTCCTCACTCATCACCATTACAAAAGCTGCACCATCACTCATTTGTGAAGAATTACCTGCAGTAACACTGCCATCTACCGCAAATACAGGTCTTAATTTGGCAAGAGCTTCTTTGGAAGTATTTGCTCTTGGACCTTCATCTTTATTAACCGTGTAGCTATTTGTTTCTTTCTTACCCGCAGAATTAACATAGATGTGTTCTACTTCAATAGGCACAATTTGATCCTGAAACTTATTTTCCTTTTGAGCTTTTAAGGCTTTCATATGAGAGTTGTATGCAAAATCATCCTGATCATTTCTTGAAACCTTAAATTGTTTTGCAACAGCTTCTGCAGTTAATCCCATACCCCAGTAATAATCTTCGTGTCCTTCTTTGGCGATTTCGTAATCGGGGGTTGGCTTGTATCCTCCCATTGGGATAAAACTCATGCTTTCCGCACCTCCGGCTATGATACAATCGGCCATACCTGACTGTATCTTGGCAGTGGCGATACCTATGGTTTCCAGTCCAGATGCACAATAGCGGTTTACCGTAACGCCAGGAACATCATCTATCTCCAATCCCATTAAGGAAATAAGACGAGCCATATTGAGTCCTTGTTCCGCTTCGGGCATTGCATTGCCTACAATAACATCATCAATTCTTTTTTTGTCTAACTGTGGCAGCTCTTTCATCATATATGCTATGGTTTCTGCCGCCAATTCATCGGGTCTTTTAAAACGAAATAATCCTCTTGGTGCTTTGCCAACTGCTGTTCTGTAAGCCTTAACGATATATGCTGTTTTCATTTTTTTAATTTCTAAGTGGTTTACCTGTTTTTAACATGTGCTGAATTCGTTCCAAAGTCTTTCTCTCAGTACAGAGCGATAAAAAGGCTTCTCGTTCCAAATCCAATAAGTATTGCTCACTTACAAGACTTGCTTCAGATAAATCTCCTCCGGCCATTACATAAGCCAATTTATCTGCAATTTTTTTATCGTGTTCACTAATGTAGTGACCGGCTTCCATAGAATCTGTACCTAC
>CBDTVZ010000362.1:0-2717 GCA_965363995.1 uncultured Eudoraea sp. | reverse complement strand
ATTAATACTTGTGTTAGAATATATAACAACTACCCTTAAAAAAACCCTACCACAAATCGCTAAATAACTAGTTTTAAGCATCTTTGGTAGGTTAATAACGCAATTTACACAGCTGTATTGTTGTTGTTCAATATATACTAATAGTGTTTTAGTTTATCCCACCAAATTCCGTTTTTATTTGCCAGGATTAATGAGGTGCAATTATATTTTATAAAAAAACAAACAAGTTCTTTTTTTATTTTCCTTCAAAATAGAATACCTAAAACATCTGATATTCAACTAAATAATTACTCAATATTTTGTAACTTTAACTGACCCGTTCACTATTAGAACCTTTTAAACTTTGCTTTGCCCTACGTGGCATAAAAAATAATGAATAAGCATTTCATCTCTTGTGAAATTCAAGGACTATCTTAACGAATTACAACGCAGGCATGTCGTAAAAGCAGGAGTTGCCTATTTGGTAATCGCATGGTTGATTGTGCAAGTACTTTCTGTTCTAATACCTGCATTTGATCTTGGTCAGGGTTTATTAAAAATCACAATCATTATTTTGTCCATCGGATTTCCCATATGGCTCATTATTGCATGGATATATGACTTTACCCCGGAAGGCATCAAAAAGACGGAAGATATGGTCTTCGATGCCAAAGATTCGGCCAAAAAGAATGTACGTCTTAACCGTTTAATAATTGGTGCACTTTCTATAGCGCTTATTATGCTCATCGTCAATCAATTGCGCATGGCAGAAACCATGGAGAAACAAGTGATGACGGCCTCTATGTTACCTGATTTCACTTCTTCAATTGCCGTATTGGCCTTTAAAGACATGAGTCCCAATAAAGACCAGGAGTATTTTTCTGATGGTATCAGTGAAGAGATATTGAATCACCTGACCAAATATAAAGAGCTGAAGGTGATCAGCCGTACCTCGTCTTTTGCCTACAAAGGGAAAGATGTTACCATTAATATGATAGGCGAAGAATTGGATGTCGCCTATGTTCTCGAGGGCAGTGTGCGCAAATCTGGTGACACTTTTCGTACTACGGTACAGTTGATTGACACCAAGGATGGTACACAACTATGGTCAGAAACCTTTGATCGTAAAATTGAGGATGCCCTGTTTACTCAAGACGAGATTGCCAGCCTTGTAGCAAAGCGCTTGAAACTGACCTTGCTCAAGGAAAATGTGCGTTTGCGCAAAGTAGATCCCAGGGCTTATGAGATGTACCTAAATGGAAGAGTTAACCTGGCTTTACAGACGCCTCAAGGAATAGCTACCGCCGAAAAGTATTTTTTGAAATCGGTGGAGATAGACCCTCTATTTGCTCCAGCTTTTGGGGGATTGTCGGGAATTTGGATAGTCAGAAAACAGCTTCACATGGCATCTCCTGAGGAAGCCGACCCAAAAATGGAAGAATACCTGGCAAAGGCCTTTGAACTGGATAGTACAGATGCTGAGGTTTGGCGTTGGCAGGCAAGCAAATTGGCTAACACGGATTTTAACTGGAAGGCCAGTAATAAGGCAATGGAAAAGTGTCTTAAATTAAACCCAAATTTTTCGGAGGCCAGAGCATTTTACGCACATTTTTTAATGATCCAAAATAGATGGGATGAAGCCTGGGAACAAATGAATAGAGCTGTAGAGCTTGACCCTTTTAGTCCTTTAGTACAAAATTTTCGCGGTATTATGTTAATCTTCCAGGGAAGATATGATGAATACCTGAGCCTAGTTGAACCCCTGGACATTTCACCGCTCGCCAAAACAGGTCTTTTGATGTCCTATTCCATGACAAAACAGTATGATAAAGCCATTGAACATTTGAAAAAGATAATTAAATCAAGAGGACAAGAAGAAGTAATTAAAATACTTGAGGAAACATATAAAAGTGCTGGTTTTAGGGAAGCTTTGAATGTTACTGCGGACACTTTGTCGAAAATTGGTGATTCGGACTACCAGACGCTATACCTTATAGCTGAAAACAGGGAGAAAGTACTGTATGGGTTGGAAAAGTTGTATATAAGAAGAAACCCTAATCTACCCTATTATGCCATTATAGGACCCCTCACGGAAGCCTATCAGAACGAGCCACGCTATATAGAAATTATGGAAAGAATTAATCTCAGGTAGAACAAAGATAAACCTCATCTAAATAAGAAATAAAAATAGTAAGACCACCAACAATATAAATGCCATAAGGTTCCGAAACGGGTGCACCACGCCTAAACCAACCGTTCTCGGCAAGAAGAAATTAATTTAAATAGTTTAACATTTAAAAAAGTAGAATTATGAAAATCAACAAAGAAGACATGCCAATTGTATTGCAAACGCCTGATTCCACTATGCGCAACGCAACCGGTTATGGAGGAATGACCATTGCATTTAATGAAATTCCCAAAGGAACTGACTTTACACCTTTGCTTCAGGGACTTAAAAATAATAGTTGCCATTGCCCTCATTCGGGCTACATAGTTGAGGGCGTAATACGTCTAATTTATGATGATAAATCTGAAGAAATTGTCAAAACAGGTGATGTTTTTTACTGGCCTGCCGGACATACTGCCATTGTTGAAGAAGATGTAAAAATAATTGATTTTAGTCCTGAGAAGGAGTTCGGTGAAGTGATGGAACATATAGGTAAAAAAATGGCTGAATTTGAGGAATAAATTCAAACAATCCGGTCAATAACTATATAGTGGAAAAATCTCCATCACTT
>CBDTVZ010000361.1:0-2719 GCA_965363995.1 uncultured Eudoraea sp. | reverse complement strand
AGTGCCTTCTATGGCTACTAGTGCATTAATAGGTACAGATTCCGGCTGAGGATTTAATGTAGATAACGCTATTAACATTCCTGCTCTGTCTTCTATTCTTTCGCCCATACCTATAATACCTCCACTGCAAACAGTTACGTTGCTTTTCCTTACATTTTCAATGGTTTTTATTCTATCGTCAAAAGCCCGTGTTGAAATTACATCCTTATAATAATCTTCAGACGTGTCCAGGTTGTGATTGTAAGCATAAAGACCTGCTTCTGCCAAACGTTTTGCCTGGTTTTCCGTTAGCATTCCTAACGTACAACAAACCTCCATATCCAGTTTATTGATTGTTCTTACCATTTCTAAAACCTGTTCAAACTCAGGTCCATCCTTTACATTACGCCAAGCAGCTCCCATGCAAACCCTTGAACTCCCCGATTCTTTGGCTTGTATAGCTTGCGCCTTTACCTGATGTACAGTCATTAAGTCATTGTTTTCAATATCTGTATGATAACGTGCTGCCTGGGGGCAATAACCACAATCTTCAGGACAACCACCAGTCTTAATGGACAGTAAAGTAGATACCTGTACGGTATTTGGATCATGAAACTTGCGATGTACGGTAGCTGCTTCGTATAATAATTCCATAAGGGGTTTATTATATATTTCAAGAATCTCCTGTTTTGTCCAGTTATGTCTTTCTACAGCCATATGTAAGAATTTTATATAAACATCAAAAATAATCTTTAATCCATGAAAAATCGATAAATCAAAACTTAATTGTCGTGATTTTACTTAGTTATATTTTGGGATTTTTTAATAGAATACTAACCGCATTTCCTCCAAAACCTACAGCATTGATAAGTACTCTGCTTATTTTCTGAGGCGGATTAGACTTCATAAAAGGAACACCTATAAAGCTTTGGTGCTGTAGCATTAAAATTGCCATTTCTACACTTAGGATTCCGGATGCCCCAAAGGTATGTCCTACTTTCCATTTGTTGGTGGTAAGTGCAGGCGTGGATTTGCCAAAAATTTCCTGAATGGCAGTAAATTCAGCCTTATCACCTTTAATGGTTCCCGGAGCATGCATCACAATAATATCTACCTCTTTAGGATTTATGTTTTCCAGGGCCATAAGCATTGAATCCTGAAGACATCGGGCGTCTGCCGAAAGAGAAATATTATGTACCAGTGGTTCTGTGGCAAATCCAATTCCTTCAATGATAGCAAGGGACCTTTTCCCAATTCCATATTCCAAACAAGCAACACCTGCACCTTCTCCAAGTACAATAGAATTTTGAATTTTACTAAGGTCAAGAGCCCTACAGGGATAATCGCTTTTATCTTCCCGCGCATATATCTTAAGTGCCCTCATTTGGGCAATAGTAAAAGAAGTCAATGGTGCTTCACTGCCGCCTACAAGAAACTTTTCGGCCATCCCACTTCTAATCCACGCCACACCATTTAATATGGCGTGAAGAGCTGAAGAACAGGTTATAGAGTGTGAAATATTTGGCCCCTTTGTCTTGAGGTCATGGGCAATCCAGGAAGAAATATTTCCGAGGGTAGTCGTTGGGGAGGTCAATACAGCAGTGGTACCCTTTTGTAAAAACTCCCTGTGATATTTTTCAAAGAGTCCGGTTGCTCCTCGGGAAGAACCAATATTAATTCCGAAATTATCATTTTCTTCCCAGCCTGCATTTGCTACAGCTCTCCTGGCTGTGAAAATACCATAAAGGACACTATCATCGAGGTTTTGATACCTTGAGTTACTATTTCTAAGTGCCTTTATTTCTGATTTTTCTGATTCAGACAAAGATGATACCCATGCAGTCCTACCCTTAAAAGTTGCTTCTTTTATGAGGTGATTTGAATATTGATAATTGGCCCAAATATCCTCTGTATTAATTCCCAAAGAGGAGATGGAAGCAATTGATGTAATCGTAATAGGTTTAGCCAAGGAATTAGTATTTAAAGTAAAAATAAAAGTTCTTAACTTGAAAGTGTAAAAACAATATAAAAAACAATGAACAATGAATTGATCCCTCAGCCGAGTTGGTGGAAAAGAAATTGGCCATGGGTAGTGCCTGTTGGCGGTTGTTTGACTATTCTTATTCTCCTAGGGGTGACTATTGGTTATATATTTTTTGGTATTACTTCGATTATGGATGATTCTATTCCCATGGAATATGCCATTGAAAAAATTAATACAGACTCTGAACTAATTGAACTAATGGGTTCCCCTATTGAAAAAAACGGAATGATGCAAGGTGAATTTAATTTAAATAATGATAAAAAAAGTGCCGACATGAAAGTTCCTATTACCGGCCCTAAGGAAAGTGGCACTTTATTCATTAAAGCAACTGCTATAGGTGATAAGTGGACTTATCAGGAAATAAGGGTTGTTATCCAGGATAATGACCAAATAGATCTTATGAATGATGACTGGGACTAGAATCTAAGGTAAATCCTATATCACTGTATCTAGCGCAAGTTCTATTGTATCATAAACCTGTTTTAGCTGAGTATCGGTAATAATATATGGAGCCAAAATATAGATTGTATTCCCCAATGGACGTAAAAACACACCATGCTCCATAAAAAAGTTAAGCAGCCGGTCACGCAGACTACCGTAACGCTCCATTTCAATATTCAAATCCAGTGCAAAGATGATTCCACACTGACGAATTGCAGCCACCTTAGGATGTTCCTTAATTTTCAATCCAAACTC
>CBDTVZ010000360.1:0-2739 GCA_965363995.1 uncultured Eudoraea sp. | reverse complement strand
TGAACTAAAAACACAAAATTTTAGGGCATCAACTGATCTGGGAATTATAGAATTGGAAATAGATGCCCAGCAATTGGAAGAAGTAAAAGTAACTGGGGAAAGGACAACCATAGAACTTCGTCTGGACAAGAAAATATACAATGTAGGCCAGGATCTTACGGTAAGAGGTGGATCCGTGACAGATGTTTTAGACAACATCCCATCTGTTGCTGTAGATGTAGAAGGAAATATTAGTTTAAGAGGTAACGAAAGTGTAAGGATCCTGATTAATGGGAAGCCTTCTGCCTTATCGGGAATTAATCCTGAAACCTTACAACAATTACCAGCGGAAACCATTGAAAAAGTAGAGGTAATTACAAACCCATCTGCACGCTATGACGCCGAGGGTACTGGTGGTATCATTAATATAATACTCAAACAGGGGAAAAATTCAGGTTTAAACGGATCTCTCAATCTTTTTGCGGGTAACCCAGATAATTATGGAGGTGCTCTTAGCTTAAATCTAAGGCGGGAGAAATTTAACTTTTTTATTAATACGACTTATAGATATAGAAATGCTCCGGGTAATGCTCTGTATGAGCAGGAAAATTTTAATCCCAATGGGACCACCGCAAGTTTTCAAAATGAAATACGTAATTACCAAAGACAAGGTGCAGGATTCAATAACAATTTTGGTTTTGAATTATTTATTAACCCAAGTACGAGCATTACCAATTCCTTTGTTTACAGGACTTCGAACGGTGAAGACACTATAGATATCGATTTCTTTAATTTTGATTCAAATGGCGATCCAACGGTACAAAGAAATAGATTTACGACTGAAGGAGAAGATGAAAATGACATACAATATGCGTTTAATTTTGCTAAGAAATTCAATGACAAAGGCCATGAAATAACAGTTGATTATCAATATTCAACAGGCTCAGAAGTGGAGAATGCAATTATTAATGAAATTGTACTTGGTGAGAATGAGGAACTTCCAACAGAGCAAACTATCAATGATGAAACTCAAATAAACCAATTAATACAAATGGAATATGTTCTTCCGTTTAGCAAGGACAAGCAGTCACAATTTGAATTGGGTTACAGAGGGAACTTTAATACGTTCGATACAGATTTTAAATTCGGAGTATTGGAGGAAGGTAGTTTAATTAGTGATCCCAATTTTAGCAACCGGCTAATTTATACAGAAAATGTAAATGCCGCATACGTTCAGTTAGGTAGAAAATTTAAAAAATTCAATATTCTTGGTGGCCTGAGAATGGAGGCTTCTGATATCGGAATTGAATTAGTCACTACAAATGAAATTAATAACAAAACATATGTAGATTGGTTTCCATCTATTTTTCTAGGTTATGATTTTTCAGAAATGGATAAGATTAGTATTAGTTATAGCAGGAGATTGAGAAGACCACGCTCGCGATTTATTAATCCCTTTCCCTCACGATCCAGTAATACGAATTTGTTTCTGGGTAATCCCGATCTCAATCCTACGTATAGCAATGTTTTTGATTTAGAGTATCTGAATCGATGGGAAAAAATAACTCTGACTGCTTCTGCCTATTACAATTATTCTACTGGGGTATTTCAATTTATTACCTTGGAAACTGGAGATTTTGTCGAAATTGAAAATCCTGAAGACCCTGCTAATCCTGTTTTAGTTCCTATACAGGTTAGAACCCCCATTAATCTTGCAACAGACACCCGCTATGGAATGGAAATTACTGGCATCTATGTTCCTAAAAGAAATTGGCGCTTTACTTTAAATTTTAATTTATTTGAACAAAAATTACGGGGAGACTATACTTATACCAATTCTCGGGAAGAGGAAATAATTCAAATTTTTGATGCAGATAACCTGGCTTGGTTTAGCAGGTTCAGTGCCAAAATTCCGCTTCCCGGAAAAATAGATTTTCAGGCCAATTTATTCTATAGGGGACCAACGGAAAATGCACAAAGCAGGAGAAAAGGTATTCTAAGTACTAATTTGGCGTTTAGTAAGGACGTAATTAAGGACAAGGCCACACTTTCGCTTAACGTAAGTGATCTTTTTAACAGTAGAAAAAGAAGAAGTGAAACACGAACGGAGAATGTATTTACTTATAGTGAATTCCAATGGCGGGAAAGACAAATTACGTTGTCCTTTTTATATTTCTTTAATCAAAAAAAGAACCAAAAAAATGGTAACAGAAGAGGAAATGGCAATGGAGAAGATTTTGAATTTGAAGGATCTTAAAATCAAATACACCTAAAATTAAAAGAAGCTTGATGGCTTCTTTTTTTATTCGTTACGTTGGGCTCTTTTCGCGTCACGTTTTTCTTTCCACAATTCCATAAGGTTGCCACCCAGCCAATATGGAACGATAAATAATAATAATAACATCATTAACCAAAAACCTATGGTAATAACGGTCAAAAAGGCTAAAAGCCCCAAATATTGATCAAATTCGAACATACTTTTACTCTTTGGAACACAAAGATACTTTGAAAATGGTAATTTCAACAAATCAAAGGCAAAAAAAATTTAGGTTCCCTGAAATTTCAAAATACAACAATCAAAATATGCATTCGTATATTATCTTTGTTGTTATAAAAACTACACAATTATGAGCTTCCGAATTGAAAAAGACACCATGGGCGAGGTAAAGGTCCCATCAGATAAATACTGGGGTGCGCAAAAGTGGTTTTTCGACGTCGCCGATTATAAATTGATCGATTTTCCTTTTTCTCCAGGGGATT
>CBDTVZ010000359.1:0-2746 GCA_965363995.1 uncultured Eudoraea sp. | reverse complement strand
CTATAGAATCATTTTTACTTCCCTTTACTGCCTTTAATTCGTCTTCAGTCTGGGCGTAGGTGTACACACCTCCCAACACAAAAAGAGCTAACAATAGTAATTTTTTCATGGTGTTTGTTTTAAATGTTTTAATTGAATTGTTATTAATTTCTATGAATTGTGCCCAATGGTGGCACCGGGAGCATTTTTCTTTACAGAACCGATCCCATTTTCCATTCCGGCGGTGTTGCTATACATCTCACTGGTGCCTATGATTTGTCCGTTATTGGCCTTTAAATTAAAATAAGGGCTGCCATCTTTGGCTGTTTTACGGTCATAGCTTTTATCATCTTTGGCATTTCTTTTTACCGAGCTGATCCCGTTTTGGCAACCCGGCATAGATTTGTAGGTTTGACTGCTTAAAATTACCTGTCCGTTCGAAGCTTTCAGATCGAACTTACACAAACCCGATTTCGTTTTTTTAATTTCAAATTTTCCCATTTTTAGTTTCTATTTTTAATTACACAAATTGTTGATTATAGTTACTCATAGTGCACAATATGGCTTTGCCGGCAGCTCGCTATTTTGTCCTATTTAATTTCTACTTTATTTTGAACCAGATCCTTTATTGGGATCACTACCTTAGTGCTGGCTGTTTTCACAGTTACCGAGATTCCTTCTATGGCCTCTATGGTTCCTTCTATTTTTTTCGTTTTAATTGAATCACCTACGGCATATGTTTTACGGGCATAGAATGTATTGAGCAGGTCCGCTACAACTTCCCTGGATCCAAGGCCTAATCCTATGGCAAAAGCAAGGAGAAAGGCTCCTATGATCAGGGTAATATTGCTGGTGATAATTGCCGTATCTATGCCGGCCTGATTTAGCGCGGTTACGAATACAAAAGCGATGATTATATAGTACACAATGCTACTAACTATCTTTGATCCGCTCATCCCTGTGGATTCGAAAATACCAAGCAGCGCTTTCCGGATCAGTTTGGCAGCAAACATCCCAATCATTAAAATGATAATAGCACTAAGCAGAACAGGCAAATAGCGCAACAGGTTTGAGATCTCGGTTGAAACAACCGTTAACCCCATTATTTCAGCTGCTACTATTATAAAGGTGATCCATAAGATCCCTTTTACAAAGCCCAATAAGATCTTGGACACATCTACTTTTACTGTACTCTTTTCCCCAAATAATTTGGCATCGTTTATTTTTTCGGAGACCTTATCAATCCCCGCGATACGTAAGATCTTTTTCAAAATAAATGATGTGATCTTAATGATGAGCCATGCCAGTAGTAAAACGATGATTGCGCCCAGGATTCCGGGGAGTGCAGATCCGATATCCTGAAAGATAGATTTGAGGGATTCTGATGCTAAGCTTCCAATTGATTCCATAATTTTAGTGAGATTAGATAGTTATTAATTAGTTTTTACGACGGGTCTTAAACATCCCAGATAACGCCTCTTTGACGTTTAGGGTAAACAGGGAGGCCAGCTCCATGATAAGCTTGGCAGTAGCAACATCGTTCATCACCTTTGTTTTGAGATTAGGGGGCACATCCTTGATCAGATTGCCCAGATCTTTAAACGGATTTTTACTTTTATCTGCCATTATGGGGTTGCATTATAGGTTTCTATTAATCTTGCTTTTGCTCTTTTCAGGCGCATTTTTACAGCACTTTCACCAAGCTCCAGAAGTGCACAAAGTTCTTTGATGGGAACATCATCCTGATATTTCAGAAGCAAAATGGCTTTATCTTCCGGTGCTATCTGTTCCAATACTGTTTTAATTTTGTCCGAGCGCAATTTGAATAAGCTTCTGTCCTCCACATTAATAGACATACCAGGCTCATTAGCATCCAGAATTTCTGATTTCTCGCTCATTTTACGCTCTTTGTTCCTGTTCACATAGTTGACACAAAAATTATAGGTTAAGGCGTATATCCAACTTGAAAATTTAGAGTTGCCTTTAAAACTTCCCATTTTAACGAATATCATGAGAAAAACATCCTGAGTAAGGTCTGCGGCTTCATCATCAGACCTTGAAAAACCGGCACATTTGGTATAGATCTTATTTGCATAACGATCATAAATAATCCCGAATAAAAGGGTGTTTTTTGTCTCAATGATGGTTTTGACCAATTCCTCGTCATTAAGGCCTCGATAAGGATTATCCTTTGTTAAATCAGACCTGTATCGATCCCCTATTAATACAAGAAATAAATTTTTAAGTATGGTCACCATCTACTATGGTTTGAATCGGTTATATAGCAAATAACAACAATTTAATAAAACCTTGAGATATGGGCCTCCTTTGGAAATTTTTATGTTCTTCCAGAGACCCAAATCAACCCAACTAACTTCGCTATCTTTCATCTAATTCATTCATCGTTTTCAGTGCACACATTTTATAGGTTTTGTCCAAATCGGGCCAGTAGGTGTTCGGGGTATAGCTACTGGCAGATAAGGTGACCATAAAATAAAAGGCCAGTTCACGAATATATCTTTAAAATGGACAACTACTAATGACTTACATACTTAAGACACCAAAAATTTTAAAAGGTCACTTTCTATGCTAAAATTGCACAAGAAATTGTACCGATAGTCCCGATACCAATATCAATCGGGATCGAGATGTTATCTTGTATTTGCGGTGAGATGAGAACCGTTGATTTTCCGCATAGAAGCCTAAGGCCAGCTTAACGGGAGCTAAACACAAGCATGATATGCTCGCTGGCGAGATATTGAATGGG
>CBDTVZ010000358.1:0-2750 GCA_965363995.1 uncultured Eudoraea sp. | reverse complement strand
TGATAAATTTACCTACACAAAAAATAGATCATTTTATAGCCGAAAAACAAAATCCGAGAGCCCTGCATTATAATGATATCCTATGCATTTACGAAGATTATACCGGAACCATATGGTTGGGAACAGATGGTGCGGGCTTAAGTTTTTACGATGAATATCTGGAAAAATTCAATTCCTTTATTAATTACCAAACTCCTGAAAATATTAACATTGATGTTGTTCGGGCAATAACAGTAGACCTGGAGAAAAGGATATGGATAGGGACCTCCGGAAAAGGTCTTACTCTGTTTGATCCACTAAGCAATAGCTGGCAAACTTTCACTACAAATGCAAATTCGATAAATAACATTGCATCTGACAGGATTATGAGTCTTTTAGTTGATGAAGAAAATGACCTTTGGATTGGCACTCAGGGGGAAGGACTTAATATTTATGATAGTAAGGAGAAATTTATTCACTATTCTGAGGATGCTGCAATTCCCTTATCTGCGGAAACAATTTGGACCATATTTGAGGACTCTAAGAATAGAATTTGGCTTGGAACAAGAGAAAAAGGGTTAATTCAATTTGACAAAAGGAAGGGTGAAGTTAAATATCTTAGAGATCAAGTACTTCACAGAAACAATCTACCTGGCAATAATATTCGCGTGATTACCGAAGGAAAAAAAGGTCAGTTATGGCTTGGTACAGAAACCGAAGGAATTGTATTATTTAATACGGAACGGGAATCTTTTAATTCCTTTAATAAGAAAAATGACACCAATTCTTTGTCAAACAATAATATTAAGTCCCTTTATTATTCCCCTGATAATATTCTTTGGATTGGCACTAATGGAGGAGGCCTGAATGCACTGGATTTAAATAGCAAAAAATTCTTTCATTTTACGGTTGAGGATGGTCTTGCTAATGATGTAATCTATGCCATAATGCCTGATAATAACGGAAATCTGTGGTTAAGCTCTAACAAGGGAATTACCAGGTTTAAAAAGGGTTCAAATTTAGAGGCCAGTCCGGAAATAGTGAATTATACAAATTATGACGGATTAGCCACTGAATTCAATACTGGGGCCTATTACAAAGATTTAGATGGTAACTTATATTTTGGAGGCCTGGATGGTTTTTATTGGTTTAAGCCCAATGAGATAAAGGTAAATAACATCTTGCCAAAAACCAGTATTACAAGTTTGGAGGTATTAAACGAACCTTATCCTATGAAAAAGGGATTAACCCTTGGTCATATACAGAATACACTCTCTTTTACCTTCTCCAGTATGCAATATGCACTTCCCGAAAAGAATAATTATCAGTATAAACTGGTGAATTATGATGAGGACTGGGTATATGTTGGGAATAATAATTTTGCACGCTACTCTTATCTGCCACCAGGCGACTATGAATTATTAGTGAAGTCCAGTAATTATGATGGTATTTGGAATGAAACACCCGCCCGTTTCGCTTTTAAAATAGCCTTTCCGTGGTATTGGAATCCAGTGACAAAATTCATCTATTTCATATTATTTCTTTGGGCAATGTATGGAGTCTACAGCTATTTTAAATGGCGGTGGAAGATGAAACTCGATTTGGAACTCAAAGATGAAGAAGCATCACGCTTACAGAAACTGAATGATTTCAAATCCAAATTGTACACTGATATTTCTCACGAATTTAGAACGCCATTAACCCTTATTTCTGGTCCCGTTGATGCTAAACTAAGTGAAGGTAGCCTGTCAGATAGAGATTTTGAAAGTTTTTCCATGATAAAGCGAAATACAAACAGGCTATTGACCCTGGTTGACCAGTTGTTAAATATGGCTAAACTGGAAAAAGGCAAACTGTCACTAAAAGTAAAAGAAGGCAATTTGGGGTTATTTATTGGCGCCATTGCGAGTTCATTTAAATTACGGGCTGCACAAAAAAATATTGTTTATCAAATTAACATTGATAAACTTCAAGACTGCATGTATGACGAGGATGCTATGGAAAAAATATTGACAAACCTTCTTACAAATGCATTAAAATATTGTCCGGAAGAAGGTTTATGTGAATTTAATGCCCATAGAAAAAATTCCACGGTAGTAATAAGTGTTAAAAATAAGGTTGAAAATTTATCCGAAATTGAAGTAGATAGGTTGTTTACACGTTTTTATCAAAAAGATGAGTATGCTGAAGGTATAGGGGTTGGCCTATCACTGGTAAAAGAACTGGTAAACTTATATAGAGGAGAGGTTTCGGTAAGAATAGAAGACCATAATATGATTCATTTTAAAGTTATACTACCTTTTGAAAGGGAGCTTTTTGAATCGGTCGAAATTTTGAATGCACCAGAGGTGAACAAGAAATTGAAGGGTCCGGCTGATAGGGTTGGTTTAAATAAAGCTTCCAAGACAGTTTCAAAGAAGACTAAGGAAAAATTACCGCTGGTTTTAATTGTAGAAGATCATAAGGAGATACGTGATTTCCTAAAATCAGCATGGGATAAAAAATATCATTTATATGAAGCTGAAAATGGAAAATCAGGAGTAGAAAAAGCACTTGAAATTATTCCTGATCTAATTATTACTGATGTGAGGATGCCCATTTTAGATGGCATTGAATTGTGCAATACCCTTAAGACCGATGAACGAACCAGCCATATCCCTATAATATTATTAACGGCAGGGCAAGGAGAAGAAAATGAATTGAAAGGTTTACAATCAGGGGCAGACGATTTTATTACAAAGCCATTTAAACTGAAAATTCTGGAGAAACGG
>CBDTVZ010000357.1:0-2759 GCA_965363995.1 uncultured Eudoraea sp. | reverse complement strand
GCCAAGGATTTTGATGCTGTACAAGTGATGACAGATTATTTTGCGGAGGAAGAGGCTCTTATTGCGGCTATGGCCAAGGTTAAAACCGATTTCGAAGCAGAAATAAAACAACAACAGGAACTTGCAAAAGAGCTCCCGTCTGGTTTAAAAATTATTAGCCTAAAAGAAGGAACTGGTGCTAATCCAAAAATTGGTGATAAAGTATTAGTGTATTATGCTGGCTGGCTGGCAGATGGAACTCTTTTCGACAGTAATTATGAAGAAATTGCTATCAAGTTTGATAAATTCGATGAAAGAAGAAAAGAAGGAGGAGGTTATGAGGCCTTTCCCATGGATTACAGTCCGGATTCAAGGCTCGTAGCCGGTTTTAAAGAGGGTTTATTAGGTATGAAAATTGGAGACAAAATCAGGATATTTATTCCACCACATTTGGGTTATGGCGAACAAGGTGGAGGTCCAATCCCTCCAAACGCTGATCTCATTTTTGACCTGGAAATTATAGGTATAGCCGAGTAAAAAAAGGGCCCGAAAATTTTCGGGCCTTTTTTATTTAAGGTGTATTCTTTAAAATCTGTAATAGAAAGGTCCAAAACTTCTTTACGGAAGAGATACTTACTCTTTCATCCGGAGAATGCGCACCTTTAATGGTAGGCCCGAAACTTATCATATCCATTTCAGGGTAATTTTTTCCGAGAATACCGCATTCCAATCCGGCATGACAGGCTACTACTTGCGGTTTTTCATTAAAAAGTATTTCGTACTGATCTTTAAGTACTTCCAATATCTCAGAATTCGTATTTGGACTCCAACCCGGATATTCTCCTGTTAAAGTAACCGTACAATCTGCAAGCTCAAAAACGGATTTGAGAGAATTAGCCAAATCAATTTTGGCCGTATCTACGGAAGATCTGGTTAGACAACCAATCCTAATCTTCCCGGATTGGACTTCAATTCTGGCGATGTTATTGGAAGTTTCCACCAAATCGGGAATTGCTGCGCTCATTGCATAAACACCGTTATGAGCTCCATATACAGCTCTTATAATTTTATCCTGAGCGGTTTTCTCCATCATCTTTCCCGGCATTTTAACTTTGTTCAGGCTAATATCCAGATTGGATTCAATAAATGAATTCTCACTTTTAATGTTCTGTACCCACTCGGTTATTTTGATTTCAAAATCTTCTTTTAGGTCTGCCCTTAAAACAACTGTTGCAAAACTCTCGCGAGGAATAGCATTCCTCAAACTTCCTCCATCAATTTGTGACACTCCAATACCGAATTCTTCTGTACTTTTAAACAAAAGACGGTTCATTATTTTATTTGCATTCCCAAAACCTCGGTGTATGTCCATACCACTATGTCCGCCGTGTAATCCTTTAACGCTTATGCCGTATGCAATCGACTCTTTTGGCACTGTTTGTTCCTCATAGGTTCTGGTAGCTGTAATATCTATCCCGCCGGCGCATCCAATGTCTATCTCGTCATCTTCTTCTGTGTCTAAATTCAATAAAATCTGACCTTTGAGGACACCTCCTTTTAGTCCCATTGCCCCCGTCATACCTGTTTCTTCATCAATAGTGAACAAGGCTTCAAGAGGGGGATGTGGAATATCATGGCTTTCTAGTAAACTCATAATCGCTGCTACTCCCATCCCGTTATCTGCACCAAGAGTTGTTCCCCTGGCTCTAACCCAATCACCATCCACATACATCTCAATTCCCTGAGTATCAAAATTAAAATCTGTAGCGGAATTTTTTTGATGCACCATGTCTAAATGAGATTGAAGTGTAATTGTTTTACAATCTTCCATTCCAAGCGATGACTCTTTTCTGATAATAACATTGCCTACTTCATCTTTAAAGGTCTCTAACTGCAAAGACCTGCCAAAATTCAGCATGAATTCAATTACTTTTTCTTCCTTCTTGGAAGGACGCGGTACCGCATTAAGTTTTGAGAAATTATTCCAGATTCTCTTTGGTTCTAATTGTTCTATTTCTTGGTTCATAATTTAATTTAAAAGATCAAAAATACATATTGAAAATTAACCTAGCGAGATAATTGTTATTTTTGAATTCATGAATAATAAGTTGAAGAATGGGATTGCATTATCAATTATCCCGCAAATAATAATAGTCAAGTGGCTCGGCAGTTACCCGGAACTTATTGAAAATTATTACAGCAAAGGCCTATATCCCCTTATTTCACACTTTTTTCGGATAGCTTTTGGATGGTCCCCATTATCCATTGGCGATCTAATTTACACCATCCTCATAATACTTGCCATCCGGTATATAATTATCAAAAGAAATCAAATAAGAAAAAACCTGAAACTTTTCTTTAGAGATATAGTTTTAATACTTTCCGTAGCCTACTTCACATTTCATCTCATGTGGGGTTTCAATTATTACCGTGTGCCGCTTTCTCAAACACTTGACCTAAAAGACACCTATACGACCAATGAATTGATAAGGTTCACAGAAAAGCTCATAAAAAGGACGAATAAACTTCAGTATGAAGTGACTTCAGATAGTTCACTAATAGTAAATATCCCGTATAATCAAAAGGAAATCTTTCAAAAGACCTTGGAGGGGTACACAAAACTCGGAATCAGGTATTCTTTTTTTAGTTACAAGGATCCAAGTTTAAAGAAATCTATTTTTAGTACTCCCCTTACTTATATGGGATATGGAGGCTATCTTAATCCTTTTACAAATGAGGCGCAGGTGAATAGTAAAATACCTAATTTCAGATTTCCGGTG
>CBDTVZ010000356.1:0-2764 GCA_965363995.1 uncultured Eudoraea sp. | reverse complement strand
GAAATAACTTTGAATTGGCTATTGCGGTTGCCATAGCAGTCTTCGGACTGAATTCTGGGCAGGCATTTGCAGGAGTTATTGGTCCATTAGTAGAAGTTCCCGCTCTTATTCTGCTGGTTCGGGTTTCATTTTGGTTACGGAAAAAGTACTATACAAAAGCCTGAGCATAGAGGATACAAGTCCTTTGTCAACCTACGTCCTAAAAGAACAACATCTGTAGCTCTCTACAATGTGGTGGTCTTTAAAATCGGCTTAAGTCATTTTGTTTAAAGCTATTTAAGTTAATTCTGTATCTTGGTGAAGTAACCGCCAACCACTACTTCATATGATAAAATTCTTTAGAAAAAAACGATACGACTTAATGGAAAAAAATAAAACTGGAATGTATTTAAAATACGCTATTGGTGAAATTGTACTTGTGGTCATCGGAATTATGATTGCTTTACAAGTAAATGATTGGAATCAAAAACGTAAAATTAATAACGAATTAGAAAATGTTTTTACACTTCTAGAACAAGAACTTGAAACTAATATAGAGCAAAGCAATATTTTCTTGAAATACGGTTATTTTAAAGATTCTATTCAAACTCTTTTTGACCAAAATGAGGTTACTCCTGAGATGATTAGAGCATCGCCAAATTTAATTAATCGCGACTTTGGCACAAGAACAATTAAATTTTTGGATGATCGACTTATTGAAATCATTGCTTCAGAAAAACAACTCCCCTCGCGATATCAGGGTTTGATTCCTGAACTAAAATTATTAAAAAGTCGTATTGACGAACATAGGTTTTGGGAAAGTAAAGCATTAGACTTAGCAGGAAGAAAAAAAGAAGAATACGTCAACAAATTTACATGGTCTTATAGAGTTGATTCGCTTTCAGTTGAAAAACAGATTCACCACGCACTAACAGATTCTATCTACAGAAACAACGTAAACTTTTATACCGACATACAATTACGTGAAAATGTGTGGTATGCTTCACTAATGAGAACTTCATCAGTAGCATTACTGTGGCAAATAAATCAAATTCAAGGATTAGATGAAACTTTGATTATTAATCAATTCTTTAAGGAACTTGACCTAAAACCATTATCAGAATATGCTTGTACTGATAAACCCTATAAAATAAATGAGATAAATTTTAGGCGAAGCTTTATTATTTACAACAACACCAAAGAATCCATTACATTCAATTATGTTGATGACTATGGAAAACGACTATCGCCTTTTACAATCTCTCCAAACAAATTTCATTTAAGAGTGAATCACAATATGGATAATGATCGCTTTATTGAATTAACAGTAGATGATGAATGTAGAAAGGTCTTTAAGCAAAACAAAGAAGATTATCTGCTATTTGAATAAGTTGTCTTAATTCATTAGTAATGAAAAAATGCTATCAAAAAAAAGTAACGAAAGGCTAACAACGACTATAATCCATTGCTGCCAATCTACAACTCCATTCCTTCATTAAGAAAGACCAACCACTACTACATCTGTGACTCCCCCCTGCTAGCGCGAGCGTCTCGCTCGTGTCTCATCAGCTTCGAAATGTTACTTAATATCTATAAATCCATTAAACCCAAGTGCATTCCTTCATTATCAATTTTTAATACGGTTTCATCATCAGCATAGTTTCTTGCGCTGCTGTATTTCCAATGGATGGGATCAGTTACAAAACCTTGTACTACGGGATTGATATGGATATACTCGATTTTTTGTTTAAATACTTTTCCACTCCATAGTTCTATTGGCTTGTTATGTTGATAAATAAAGTGCGAGGTTAGAGGTTAGAGGTTAGAGGTGTGAAGTTAGAAGTAATTGGAGGTATGAAGTTGGAAGTAACTGGAGGTACAAGGGTGGAGGATGAGCGACGAGGGACGAGGGACGAAATGTGAATTTGGATGTATTTAATTAACTAAGCCTATTTCTATTTTTTCTTGCTGTTTTAATAGATGCCACAACTATCGCTAAAAGTTCATTCGCTTATTTTATCAAAGGTTTAACTTCTTTATTACCAGGTTCTAACACCTCTTGAAATAATTCTAACCAATAGATAGTTTCGTCTGTTTCTTCTTCTACAATTTTAAGCTTGTTGATGAAATCTGCTATTGATTTAGCCCGCTGGGAGGCCCTATAGTTAGCCCCAACTGAACTTGAACATCGTATTAGCTGTCTTGCCCAAGCATCGAACTCTCTTGATTTAGGGATTTGTTTGCATAACCTCCAGCATTCTGCAGCAAATCTTTTAGTTCTTAATTTAAGATCTTGCATTTTTATATTATAATTCCAGTACTAAATATTGTGCCCTAAAATTCATACCTCATTTTTTATCCCTCCTATTTCAACTCTCGTATTTCGCATTTCTTTTCTCGTACTTCGTCCCTCTTCCCTCGTACTTTTACTACCCCAACCATCCTTCTCTATCTAGGGACCTATACTGGATTGCTTCGGCAATATGCTCTCCATTTAAAGAGGTCTCATTTGCTAAATCAGCAATAGTCCTAGCCACTTTTAAAATTCGGTCATAGGCACGTGCAGAAAGGTTGAGCCGTTCCATAGCATTTTTTAACAGACTCAAGGATGCGGCATCTAAACGGCAATGCGCCCTGATCTGTTTAGTGTTCATCTGAGCATTATAGTGTATATTGATAAAATCCGTAAAACGTTGGGTCTGGATCTCACGTGCTGCTGTCACCCGTTTGCGAATAGCGATACTCCCCTCCCCTTTCAGGTCTTCAGAGAGTTTTTCAAAAGGAA
>CBDTVZ010000355.1:0-2770 GCA_965363995.1 uncultured Eudoraea sp. | reverse complement strand
TATCTGTAATCGCCTGCATTCTGATCCATAAGGATGCCATCAAATCCACAAACTGATTAAGATTGGATATTTTTCCCACAAATAGGGGTATTAACAAGAGGTCTATATAACATTCCCATATGTGACAAAAACGAGACGTCTATTGAATATCAATGATCGGAGCATATAATGAAGAAAAAAGATATATTGAAAGACTTATTCGGCTCTAAAATAGATGATATTCTTAAATTTAATCATGAATTTAGACTAGAGTCAGACAGAGATTGTGGTTTGATGGCTGCTGCATATTTAGATGAAGCTTTAAAAGACATGTTGGCCTCATATATGGTCAATGACAAAAGATTAATCAAAGACCTTTTCAATGGTCAAGGTCCGTTAGCAACATTCTCGTCCCGTATAAATATTGCCTTTGCTTTGGGAAAATTATCAAAGGAAGCAAAAAACGATTTGCATATCATTAGAAAAATAAGAAACGAATTCGCTCAAGTATCAGATTCGATAGATTTCGAAAATGAAACAATTAAAAAAAGGTGTAAGGAGCTTAAACATCAAGCTTTATTTACCAAATCATCCGGCAGAGAAATGTTCATAAGAGCTGTCTTAGGGGTTTTAGCTATGATCCACAGCCATGAAACAACAGCTAAGCATCCCAAAACACCAAAGGATCTTAATCTCCAAGGCATAACTAATTTTGAGGAAATGATTCGTGGTGTAGAAAAAATAAAAATGAAAGAAATCAAAGCCGAACAAGCCGTTCCACCGGACGCGGGTGATCCCGCGCCGGTGGACTAAACATTCTATCAGAAAGTACAGATTCCTTCAAAGCTTTCCTGCCATCACAAAACGATCAGGTTCAGATTTGCAATGAGTACATGGAAAATACCGGAATAACAGGAACCTGCGCTATCTCCAACTAATCGCAATCGTTCATAAGAATTCTGACTCTGAGATGCTAAAAGGAGTCTCATGAAAGCGGTTGTATACGCAAAATACGGATCACCGAATGTTCTCCAGCTCAAAGAGGTAGAAAAACCTATCCCCAATGACGATGAAGTCTTAATAAAAGTTCATGCGGCAGAGGCAACGAAGGCCGACTGTGAACTGCGAAGTTTCAATTTCCCAGTGAAATGGTTTTGGCTGCCTTTGCGAATTGCGATGGGGCTCATAAAGCCAAAGAAACAAATATTGGGAGGATATTTTGCGGGAGAAGTCGAATCCGTCGGCAAAGACGTTTCAAAGTTTAAGAAGGAAGATCAGATTTTCGGTACTACCAAGCTTCGGATGGGTGCATATGGCGAATACGTGTGCCTACCTGCAAGCTACACGCTTGTGCCGAAACCGCACAATGTGAGCTTTGAAGAGGCGGCAGCGGTACCTTTAGGCGGGCTGAATGCACTTCACTTTTTGAGAAAAGCGAATATCCGAAAAGGGGAAAAGGTTTTGGTCAACGGTGCAGGCGGAAGCATCGGCACTTTTGGAGTGCAGATTGCCAAAGCAATGGGGGCCCAGGTGACGGCAGTCGATAGCACCATAAAGGAAGATATGCTACGCCGGATCGGGGCTGATCATTTTCTCGACTATACCAAAGAAGACTTCACAAAAAGCGGCCAAACCTATGACGTGATTTTTGACATGGTTGCCAAAAGTTCCTATTCCAAATGTGTTAAAGCACTTAACCCGAAGGGGCGCTATCTAATGGCAAATCCGCGTATGTCAGACATGCTGAGGTCTGTTATGACGTCTATGTTCACTGATAAGAAAGCGATCTTTGTATTTGCCGGAGAAAAAGAGGAAGAACTGCTCACCCTCAAGAAAATGATTGAGGCGGGCAATATAAAACCGATCGTCGATAAAATTTATCCGCTTGAGCAAACTGCCGAGGCTCATCGAAGAGTAGAGACTGAACAAAGATTGGGGCCAGTCGTTATCTCTGTGGGAAAGTCATGAAATTAATAAAAGCGGGGCATATCAAACACTATGAATTTTCTTTGCGCTTTAAATTATCGCTTTTTTAGGAGAATGCGAATGATTGGTGTTAAGTATAGACGGGCACTAAACAGCGATTCTGAAGCTATTCAAAGTATTTTAAAAACGACCTTCAAGGAATATGAAATTAACTTACCCGCCAGCTATTCCTTCGCTGATGTTGAAAATATTGAAAAACAATATCTGAGTAAAAACGGCGAATTTATTGTTTTCCTAAGGAGTCAGCACATCATTGGATTCTTCGCCTTGCTTCCTTCCAACAATAACCAAATTGAACTAAAAAGGCTATATCTGACAGCAATCGAACGAGGCAAAGGATTAGGGAAATTCATATTAAATTTGGCATTAAGAATAGCGAAGAAATCCAGCTATAATCGAATTCATTTAGAAACAGCATCTAAATTTGTTGAGGCTGTTTCCCTATATCGGAAATATGGTTTCGAAAAAAATATCGGAGCAAAATTAGCAAAAGGGCATGATATTGGTCTTGTAATGGATTTACAAACGAACCCTAATTTCGATTGGCATGGTTAAAGGACAAACGCTCCGATCAGCCGATTAGGGGTAATATTTCTACTCGAAAGGATAAACAATAAAAAGGGGTCAAATGTTAAATTTTAAATATTGACGGTTTCGTAAAAAGTCCGAAAAGATCCATTTTTGACTTTTTACGAGATTGTCAATATTTGGTTTCTGACATTATTAATTCTACCCTTTAACCGGTTATTTTTTTTTTTGGATTCATCGGCTATTCGGTTATGCATCATGATAATACGCACCCGGA
>CBDTVZ010000354.1:0-2783 GCA_965363995.1 uncultured Eudoraea sp. | reverse complement strand
CAGGGCATCGGTAAATTTATAAACACTTTTCCTTAGGTATAATGAATAAAATGAGCCCTTAAGATACATGCTAAAATGATGCTTTTTATTTGGTCTGTACAATTTATTGCCATGATTCTTAATCCTAAAAAATTCATCAAGTTTTACCAGAAAATCTTCAGTCGTGAGACCGTTTAGATCTCGCACCATCCGGTTAAATTCAAAAATTTTAATTTCTGATTCGGGGATTAAATAACTCATTATAAAATTATAAGGTTCGTTACCGGTGTGATCGGGGTTTTTCTTTTTCGATAAAATAGATAACAGATTGGAAGATGCACTTCTGTGATGGCCATCAGCTATATATAAGGCATTAACCTTGCTAAATTCATTCTGAAATGCTTTTAATGTACTTTTTCCTGAAATCTTCCAAAGCGTATGTGTTACATTATCTGGTGTTGTAAAATGACATTCTGGATTATTTGATGTCTCCTTATCAACTATATTCGATATTGCTATGGAATCCGGGTAAATCATCAAAACCGGTTCTGCTTTGAACTGAACTATTTGGAGATAATTCGCAAATAATTTTTCCCGCTTTTCAAGAGTATTTTCATGTTTTTTAATTACAGAATTTCTATAATCTTCTGTACTTGTTGCACATATAATTCCACAGCAATTAAAATTATCCTTTTCTATTTTATAAATATAAAAGCTTTCCTCGTCGTCCTTTAAAAGAATTTGGTCCTCTAAAAACTCCAAATAACGGTTATGTACAAGTTTAAAACGCTCCATGCCGGAGACTTTTTTATTAAACCTGTTTCCCGGATTAATTATATGTAAAAAGGAAAATGGATTGTAGTTTAAGACGTAGTCTAGTTCTTTTTTGGAATATTCTTCGTAAGAACGTGAAGCAACAAATGACACTTTATCTTTTGCCGGCCGTATTCCCTTAAATGGTTTAATAAGTGCCATAGAATTATTGGGCAAATTGATTGGCTACTTTTTCTGCTTTACGCGATTCTGAATAGTCGTAAAATCCTTCTCCCGATTTAACTCCTGTTTTACCTGCCATTACCATATTCACAAGAAGAGGGCATGGCGCATATTTAGGATTTTTAAACCCGTTATACATAACATTCAGAATTGAAAGGCATACGTCGAGTCCAATGAAGTCCGCTAATTGCAAGGGTCCCATGGGATGTGCCATACCTAATTTCATTACCGTATCTATTTCTGATACACCAGCCACATTGTTATAAAGGGTTTCGATTGCCTCATTTATCATGGGCATCAGAATTCTGTTTGCTACAAATCCGGGATAATCATTTACTTCAGTGGCTATTTTGCCTAATTTTTGAGAAATATCCATTACTGTTTTTGTAACGCTATCACTAGTATTATAACCTCTAATAATCTCTACCAATTTCATTATGGGTACGGGATTCATAAAGTGCATTCCAATCACCTTATCTGGTCTTTGGGTAACTGCTGCAATCTGCGTTATTGAGATGGAAGATGTATTAGTCGCAAGAATTGTATTTTTGTGGCAATGGACGTCGAGTTCTTTAAAAATGGATAATTTTAATTCCACATTTTCGGTTGCAGCTTCAATTACCAGACCCGCTCCATTTACACCTTCCTTCAATGAGGTATATGTAGAAATATTCTCTAATGTCTTTATTTTTTCATTTTTTGTAATGACATTCTTTAACAGCATCCTATCCAGATTATTGGCAATTGTTAAGGTCCCTTTGTCGAGAGATTCCTGCGAGATGTCAACTAAGTGAACTTTATAACCATTTTGCGCAAATACATGTGCAATTCCATTACCCATTGTACCTGCTCCTATTACCGCAATTGTTGTTACCATTTTATGCTGATTAATATTTGAAAATTACTTAATGCTCTTTTTACTCTAAACCAATTAGTTTTTGAAAGACGAAATTACCTGTAAAGCTACATCCAACGCCTGAGCTCCCTGTTTTAATGTTACCACAGGAGTGCTATCATTATTTATGGCCTTTGCAAAAGTTTCAAGTTCATCCTGGATCGCATTATTAATTAGAATTTCGGGGTTTTCAAAATAAATCTGTTTTTTATCTCCTTCCGCATTCTGAAGTATCATATCAAATTCTCCGGGTTTTTCGGGAGCGTCTTTCATTTTAACAACTTCGACTTGTTTTTCAAGGAAATCCACAGATATATATGCATCTCGCTGAAAAAACCTTGATTTCCTCATGTTTTTTAATGAGATTCTACTGGCAGTAAGGTTAGCAACGCATCCATTTTCGAATTCAATTCTGGCATTGGCAATATCTGGTGATTTACTAATTACGGATACGCCGCTGGCATTAATTCTTTTTACTTCGGAATTGACTACACTAAGAATTACATCTATATCGTGAATCATTAAATCTAGTACTACCGGCACATCAGTCCCTCTGGGGTTGAATTCTGCTAGCCGGTGAGTTTCAATAAACATAGGATCCTTAATTTTATTTTTAACCGCTCCAAAAGCGGGGTTAAATCGTTCTACATGTCCCACCTGTCCTTTCACCTCATTCACATTCTCAATTATCAGCAGCTCTTCTGCTTCCTTCAAAGTGTTGGTAATGGGTTTTTCGATAAAAACGTGTTTTCCTTTCTCCATCGCTTTCTTCGCACACTCGTAATGCGATAGGGTGGGAGTGACAATATCTACAACATCTACCTCGTCCATTAGGGAATCTATATTTTCAAAATAGGAATATCCAAATTCTGCCGCAACCTTTTCACCGTTCTCGGCATCAGGGTCAAAAAAT
>CBDTVZ010000353.1:0-2805 GCA_965363995.1 uncultured Eudoraea sp. | reverse complement strand
TCCTCAACAAACTGGCCAAAATGCCAAAACTCTTTTAAGTCTCCTTCTTTTCTTCCTTTGGCATGTTCTTTCCCAAATGAGGTATAGCCTCTTTGTCCGCCAATGCCCTCTATTTGATAAGAATCCTTTACGTCCTCGGGTAAATTAAAGAACTTTTTAACTTCACCATACAAATCCTTAACCAGGTTATCAGAAAGAAAATGACCACTCAATGCCACAAAGCCAATGTTTTCAAAAGCACTCCCTATTTCTTCTATAAATTTTTCTTTTCGCTGCGGATCACCACATGTATAATCTCTTAGGTCTACACTGGGTATACTGCTCATTGCTATTGTTTTTTAGTACTTCCAAAGTTAATAAATATTAAGTGCAAAACTGCTTCTCATTTATACTGTTTTATTGAGGGCAATTTTGTTACATTTATACCCGAAATACGCGTACAATCTATTCGTTGAAATATGCAATATTTAAGCAAGGGGATTAGTAAAGAAAAGCTGCTGGAGCTCTACCGGGCTATGCTGAAGCCAAGGATGATCGAAGAAAAAATGCTAATTCTCTTAAGGCAGGGAAAGATTTCTAAATGGTTTAGCGGTATAGGTCAGGAGGCAATTTCGATAGGTGTTGCCAGTGCTCTGAATGAAGATGAATATATTCTTCCAATGCACAGAAATCTTGGTGTTTTTACCACTCGAGGGATACCGCTATTTCGATTATTTGCACAATGGCAGGGTAAATCCAGTGGATTTACCAATGGTCGTGATCGAAGTTTTCACTTTGGAACACAAGAGTATAAAATTGTTGGAATGATTTCTCATCTGGGGCCTCAATTAGGAGTCGCAGACGGTATTGCATTAGCTGATCTACTAAAAAAGAGAAAAAAAGTAACTGCTGTTTTTACCGGAGAAGGAGCTACCAGTGAAGGAGACTTCCACGAGGCTCTTAATGTCGCTGCTGTTTGGGATTTGCCGGTACTATTTTGTGTTGAAAACAATGGTTACGGACTTTCAACACCAATTTCAGAGCAATTTAAGTGTGAACATATAGCCGATAAGGGCAAGGGCTATGGAATGGAAGCCCATATTATAAACGGGAACAATATTCTTGAAGTTTATAGCAAAGTTAATGAGCTGTGTGAAAGCATCAGAAAAGATCCAAGGCCTGTTTTATTGGAGTTCAAGACATTTAGAATGCGGGGACATGAAGAAGCCAGTGGCACTAAATATGTTCCAAAGAAACTTTTGGAGGAGTGGGCAGTCATGGATCCTTTAGAAAATTATGTGGAGTATCTGCACGCCCAGGGGATTCTATCTGAGGAGATGGAAGTTGAATTCAAAAAGGAGTTTATACACGAAATAAATGAAAATCTAAAGCTGGCTTTTGCAGAAGAACAGGTTCAATTAATTGAAAGTAAAGAGTTAAATGATGTTTATAAAAAATTTAAATATCAGGAAATTAAACCTAATCATGAACAGAATAATATTCGTCTTGTTGATGCCATTTCCGAGGGTTTGAAACAGTCCATGGAAAAGCATGAAGATTTGGTGATATTGGGGCAGGACATTGCCGGTTATGGTGGTGTTTTTAAAATAACAGAGGGTTTTGTTGAAGCTTTTGGAACAGATAGGGTGAGAAATACCCCTATCTGCGAATCTGCAATTGTATCTGCTGCAATGGGGCTATCTATTAACGGCATGAAGTGCGTTATGGAAATGCAATTTGCCGATTTTGTGAGTTCGGGTTTTAATCCCATAGTAAACTATCTTGCTAAGGTCCACTATCGTTGGAATGAAAATGCAGACGTTGTAATTCGTATGCCATGTGGCGGAGGGGTGGGAGCAGGACCTTTTCATTCTCAAACCAATGAGGCATGGTTTACAAAGACACCTGGACTAAAAGTGGTTTATCCTGCATTCCCCTATGATGCAAAAGGACTTTTAGCCACAGCCATTAACGATCCAAACCCGGTCATGTTTTTTGAACATAAAGGGCTATATCGAAGCATTTACCAGGAGGTTCCTTCAGCTTATTATACCCTGCCTTTTGGAGAAGCCGCTCTGCTAAAAGAAGGGAAAGATGTCTCTATAGTCACTTTTGGGGCGGGCGTTCACTGGGCATTAGAATGCTTAGAACAAAACCCGGAAATAAAAGCGGATTTATTGGATTTGCGTACGCTTCAACCCCTTGATAAATCCTCTATATTTGAATCCGTCAAAAAAACCGGCAAATTAATTATTCTTCAGGAGGACAGTTTATTTGGTGGCATTGCAAGTGATATATCTGCTCTTGTTATGGAAGAGTGTTTTGAATTTTTAGATGCTCCCGTAAAACGGGTTGGGAGTTTAGAAACTCCTGTGCCTTTTGCGAAATCTTTGGAAAATAATTATTTGCCAAAGGAAAGATTTTTAACAACATTAATTGAGCTATTGAAATATTAAGATATTTATGGTCATTTATGTTAGAAACACATACATATTTTATACATTAGCAAACTCGAAAAAATTCACAAAATTAATTTTATGAAAAATACAATTTATTTGGTCCTGGCCATGCTAATAGTTTCTTGCTCAGCAACAAATACAGCTACTTCTCAGTCAGCTGCAATGAAGAAAAAAACGCTTAAAGGCACCTGGTCTCTGACGGATATTCGTTTTATTGGGGAAGAAGGGCTTTATAAAGCAGATTTATTTGGTATTGCAGATTCTCCCTGCTTTAAAGGCGGAGAGTGGATGTTTATCCCAAATAACGGAACCGGAAGGTTCTCCATCAATGGAACTGATAGGTGCCAGGAGGGTACCCACAGAATTC
>CBDTVZ010000352.1:0-2806 GCA_965363995.1 uncultured Eudoraea sp. | reverse complement strand
GTGGATTTAACAGACAAGTTAAATCCACGATTTGCAAGTATTAATGGAGATGAGATGATGTACGCAGCAAGTTTGCCTAAAATTGCTGTGTTATTGGCAGCAGAAGATGCCATTGAAAAAGATGAGATAGAACATACAGACCAACTTGAAAAAGATATGCGGCTTATGATTAGTAAATCCAATAACCAGGCCACTACCCGTATTATTGATCTTTTAGGGTATGAAAAGATTGAAGAAGTTGTGACCAGTGATGAATACAACTTCTACAATGCGGACAATGGAGGAGGATTATGGGTAGGTAAAAGATATGCGGCAGGTGGAGCAACCAACAGGGAACCTTTAAAGAATTTGAGTCATGCCGCATCAGCCAATCAAGTCTGCCGGTTCTATTATCTGCTTATAAATCATAAGTTGGTTTCTGCAGCAAGGTCTGAACATATGTTATCCATGCTAGAGGCACCTGAGATTAATCATAAATTTGTTAATTCTCTTAGAAAGATTGATCCCAATGCCAAGTTGTATAGAAAGTCCGGGACCTGGAAAACCTGGCATGCGGATTCGGTATTAGTTTGGGGAGAATCAAGAAAATATATTTTAGTAGCATTAATCAATGATAGCCGTGGGGAACAAATTATTCGTGATTTGGTCGTCCCATTAGAACAAGTAATCATTGTAAACTAGAAATTAAATGAAAGTTATTTTCGAATGAAGAAATACGCCTCCAAATTATTTGGAATCGACGAAGGAGAATTGCATAAAGCCTTTATAATGCAGTTTATTCTTTTTTTAATTATTACCACCTTACTTTTATTAAAACCAACCATTAGTTCCCTCTTTCTAACCGAACTTACTGCAGATGCACTACCTATTGCATATATTTTGACTGGGATCTTCGCTGTTATTGGATCGTACTATTATACGATGGGTTTAGAAAAATTTACCTTGAATACTATTATCGAAAGATCTTTAGAAGGTACAATTGTTGTGCTATTATTTTTCGCAGTAGCGTTTAATTTAGGCTACACTCCGGTTGTTTTGCTCTATGCAGCATATGTTTTTATAATGATATACGGACTGTTGCTCACCTCACAATTCTGGTTATTGGCCAATATTGTCTATAACATAAGAGAGGCAAAACGCCTATTTGGGTTTATTGGAGCTGGCGGAATCATAGGGGGAATAGTGGGTGGCTATCTTACCTCATTGCTTTCACAATTTATGGCCGCTTACAATATATTATTTGTCGCTGCATTTTTAGTCTTATGTTGTATTCCACTGTTCAAATATATTTGGAATCAGGAGATAAAGACAAAAGGTTCAGCACGACATGTTGAAACTGTTGAAAAGAAACATTTGGGGATAAAGCCGATCAAGCTTATTAAAGAATCACAACTATTAATGCTTATAACCTTGGTTACGGGATTAAGTGTTTTAATTGCAAAATTAATAGACTATCAATATAGTGATTTTGCATTGAGGCAAATGGGAAGTGCAGAAAAACTGAGTGCTTTTTTTGGATTATGGTTGTCGAACATTAGCATTATCTCGCTTTGTATTCAATTATTTTTAACCGAGCGTATCCTTAAATATTTAGGAGTAGGTGGCTCCATGCTCTTAATGCCTACCGGAATTTTGATAGGCTCTGTTCTTTTACTTTTTATACCGGAATTATGGGTGGTTGTTTTCATTAAAGTCATAGATGGTAGTTTAAAACAATCCATAAATAAATCGGCTAAAGAATTAATATTCATGCCAATTCCGTTTGAGGTTAAGAAGAAAACCAAAACTTTTATTGATGTAGTTGTTGATAGTATTGCCACTGGATTTGCAGGGTTAATTCTCTTATTTTTTGTAACGGCTTTGGATGTATCCTCCATTTATGTATCTATTGTAACTATTGCCCTTATCATATGTTGGATATTTCTAATTTTCAAATTAAAAAATGCCTATATCGAAGAATTCCGGGCTAGAGCCCAACCCCCTGACTATCACAGTAAGAAAATATCCCATGGCAAGGAACAAGTACTGCTTTCTTCAATTGATGCCACGGTAGATTGGATCTTTAAAAATGGAGAGGAACAGCAAATACTTTATATGCTAAAACGCACATATGAACATAAGGATGAACGTTATTTCAAGTCTATAAAAGGCCTTCTTGAACATGATTCAGCACAAGTCAGAAAATTAGCCATTAAAAATCTTTACTATCTAAAAACGGCTAACTTATCCAAGAAAATGCAAGATATGGCAGAAGACAAGGATACGGAGGTAGCCATAGAAGCTACCAGATATTTACTTAAAAATTATGAGGATGACAAGGTTGAACTCATTGATAACTATCTAAAAAGTGATGTCCAAAGTGTGCAAAATGCGACCTTGGTTGCGATATCGGAAGAGTTTAAAAGTAACAGCAGTCTTCAACGTAAATTTAATCTGGAAAATTATATTCAGAATTTTGTCAAAGACTGGCATCATATGGAAGAGGGTGATGCCAAAGATTCTAAGTTAAAGTCAATCCTAAAAGCTGTCGGTTATTCTAGAATCAAATATTTTTATAAACTTTTACATGACGCACTGAAGAATCCCAATGATGAAATTTTGATGATTGCCCTAAAGAGTTCTTCAAGAACCAGGGATCCTCAATTTATAGATCCTATAGTGGCTCATCTATCAAATAAAAAATTACGCTTATATGCGGAAAAGGCCTTATTCAGATATGGAGATGATATTATTTCCATTCTTAAAAGCAAAGTTTTAAAAGGCATAAAGAACTTTCATGATTCCATTTTTATTCCCGAAGTAATAC
>CBDTVZ010000351.1:0-2812 GCA_965363995.1 uncultured Eudoraea sp. | reverse complement strand
ACTCGTGAAAGAACAAATGGAATAATAAATACAGACTCCCCGGCCAAAATGAGTAATAAGAGAAAATGCCAGGGGGCTTTTTTTTGATTCATCGATTTTGGGGACTTTTACGGAAGAATATGATCATGAGAGTAGAATCTTGGTTGGTACACCCTAAGGTATGGAATAAATTGGTGAGGTAAATTAGTCAGGCCAAAGAAGCATTATAATTTAAAGACGAAATGCGAAATGCAAACCTCGTACTTCCGACCTCTAACCTCGCACTATGTTTTCACTAACATTTTTGAGAGTAAAAAGATGTAGTGGTTGGTCTTTATTAATGCGGAATGCAGCACGGTATTAGCAGAAGTTTAAATTTCTAAATTATACACATTATAAGTCCTGGACCATTCAGTTGATTGGCCAGGTTTAACGAAGACATTAAAAAACAACTCCGGACTAATCACATGCCTACATCCCCAAAGATTCACTTTGTTTGTTTGAAAACTTCCGGTTTCACTTATCCCAATATTATTGTTAAGATTTACTAATTTCCATTCCGCATCAACATATTTATTACCTGAAAGGTTGCTAAAAAAGAATTCCTCTTCAGGAGAATCGTTAAATTTAATTTCATTTTGCCCGATATCAACTTTTCGTTCAGGGTTAACTGTTTCTTCAAATTGTTCAGGTTTGAGTTGAAATGGAAATTTTAATACATAATTATTTCCTATTAGATCTTTATTTATTGCTGTAAAATTGTGTACGTATTCGTCCGTAGCAATATCTTTATCGCCTGTATTTTGCAGGTAATATTTAATGGTAAAACTACTTTCATGTAATTCAATCACTTTATTCAGGATATAGGAGTAGCCGTTGAGATTTTCCGAGATGCAACTAATTAAAATTCTATTCGATTCAATAATAGTTTTAAATTCTGCCGGGTTAATATCATAATTTGTACTAAACAGATATTGATTATCCTCTTTTTTTAACAATCCCACGCCTATTTTGTGAAACCAACCACCTATGTCAGTCTCAGCAAATCCCAATGCTGTATCAATTCCGAATTCATTGTAAAATCCTTTTCCAAAATAATGCTCATTTTCACAATCGGTTCGTTCAAGACCTGATAAACAAGTGTTTTGAAATTTTACTTTGACAATTTTCCCTGTCCAGTCAAATCTTGAAAAATTGTAATTTTCATCTGGCAGGTCAAAATGCATTTCCAGATTATCGTTTTTAAGTATATGTGCCATATTAAGAAAAGAGAAATAGATTAAACCTAATAAAAAGTAATGAAATACATAATAATCACCTCATTAAACGGTTAATAAGTTATATAATCCTATTTTCAAGCTGTTAAACCCTAAATCTAACATTAATTTACCTATGCAGAGTTACAAAATCTTGGCAGGCACAACGATTTTAATTCTTGCGCTTTTAGCCCTAACCATAAGTTTCAATAATCCTGTATCCTCTTCTGCGTCCAAAGATGCTATTTCATCCGCTACGTCAAGGAAAACTTTAGCGGATCAAAGGGAGGCACAGCTATATAAATGGCAGCAACAAGAATTGAAAGTTGCTATAAAAACATATTTTGACAAAGCCATAGCATCAGGTGTCATAGTAGGTGCCGGGGTGAGCATTGTAAGAGGAGATTCTATTGTAATTTCAGATGGATTCGGTAAAAGAAATATTAATCTAAATGGCGGCGTTGACGGCCAAACGATATTTAGACTCGGATCTCTGTCCAAAGGATTTGCCGGGATATTGGCTGCCAATTTAAAAGATGAAGGCAAATTAGATTGGGAAGATAAGGTCTGTGATTATATTCCGGAATTTCAGTTTGGAGATAGAAGTAATACAGATAAAATTACTCTGGCCAATATTTTATCACACACTTCGGGGGCACCTTACCATAGTTACACCAATCTGGTTGAGGCCGGGTTGTCATTAACAGATATTGCCAAACGCTTCAAAGAAGTTACACCAATTAGTAATCCTGGTATGATGTATAGCTATCAGAACGCCCTGTTTGCCCTCTCAGGTGAGATGATGTACCAAGCTACCGGGCAAGAAATCAACACATCATTGGAGAATAGGTTTTTTAAGCCACTGGAAATGTGCTCCACTACCATGGATTATGAAACCTTGGCACATGCAGAAAATGTTGCAATACCCCATTCAAAAAGGAGAAACAGGTGGAAACCCAGGAAACTCACTGATAATTATTACAATGCTGTAGCGGCTGGAGGTATTAATGCCAGCGCTCATGATATGGCCAGATGGATGCGATTTTTACTAGGGCATAACCCGGAAGTAATGAGCAAATCGGCCTTAAAAGAGGCTTTTAACCCATTTATAGAAATTAAGGGCCACAGCAAATATTACCAGCGCTGGCCAGGACACTTATCATCGTATTACGGCTTTGGGTGGAGGATCCATAAATTTGTTGAGGACAACACAGGTCTGACAAAAACCATTTGGCACCACGGTGGAAGTGTAAACAATTACAGAAATGAAATTGCGGTCTTTCCTGAAGCCGATCTGGGGATTTGTGTTCTTTTAAACAATAATTCCAAACTCGCAAAAACAGTCGTCCCGGACTTGTATAAAATAATTCAAGAGGTATATGACCAGACCACCGTCAAAATTGCCTTGAACAGCATTCCAAACACTATTCCACACCTATGAGTAGAATCTATTTATCCTGTTGGTTCGTCCAGATTGGGGTACAGACTGTAAAATCGTTGTGCCCTATATACGGAATAGCGGATTTCAGGATCATAAATATGTAACTCCCAGATCTTTTCAGTAGACGGTTTTTTGG
>CBDTVZ010000350.1:0-2819 GCA_965363995.1 uncultured Eudoraea sp. | reverse complement strand
AGTTTTCTATTAATTCGTAAATAATTGTAGATTTTATAATTGTTGGGATTTCCTGATCACCCATCTGAGTCAAAGTTGTAAATCCTTCAGCTAATCCATGGACCGTCATTTTTTTAACAAAACCTGTCGTGATATCTGTTATTACAGATGAGTTCTGAGTACCATTAAGTTTCATTGTTGAAGAAGGCTCAACAACATCCATTACCACCAGGGCTTTTCCCTCTATATTTGCACTAACTTCGGTTATCTCATTTAGGGTCCATGTGTTTTGAGCCTGAAGTTTACCCGCATATTCATTTTTCCAGCTATCACCTACCTCAATGGGAGTGATTGGGTATATGAACGTTAGTTGTTTGTAACTATTGGCAAGAGCTTCCGAGCCAAATTCTTTTTCCAGAGATTTTTTCAACATGTTTAATGAAAATTCATCTTTCAAGCCCGATACATTAGCCATTTTTGATACCAGGCTATCACCGCCATTTACTTCTAAAATATCCCCTGTTCTGGTTAATATAATTTGTATAGGAACGTCTAAGAGACTATTAAAGATTTTAGATTGCGCATCATCTTCTTCAAAATCCTTAGCGTTAACGTTCATCAATTCTCCCTGAATGCTTGATATCATTTTTAAGTTCAGGTCTTTAAACATCACGTCTATATCATAAGTATTATTATTATCACCCTTAACTCTAAATTCCAATATCCCCTGCAGTATATTGGTGATTTCATGGGTAGCCCCGTCTATTTCCTGAGTTATAATTTGATTTGCTTCCTGCTTAATTGTAAAAACATCTCCCAGGGATAAGTTGTACTGCATTGTAGATTGCCCAAATAATGTTGTATTAAGGAGCAGATAAATCAGTAAATATGATAACTTTTTCAACTTTTAATGCAAGAATTTTAAAGTTCCCGCAAAAGTACTAAAACTATCCGAAATATTTTTTTAATTCCATTTGCCAAAGCAAAAACTCTTTGTATATTTGCGCGCAGATTTTGGTAAGCCAAAGTAAAAAAAGCAGTAATGAAAAGAACATATCAGCCATCCAAGCGCAAGAGAAGAAATAAACATGGATTCAGGGAGCGCATGGCTTCAGTAAGCGGACGTAAAGTTCTTTCGAGAAGAAGAGCTAAAGGAAGAAAAAAACTTAGTGTATCTTCAGAGCCGAGACATAAAAAATAATGATTGAATTTTTTAAAATAATTAGGTGTTACTTTTTAAAAGTAGCACCTTTTTTTTATACAATATCTAAAAAATAGGGAAATGCCAAAACGTAAAGATTTAAAATCAATACTAATAATAGGGTCCGGACCAATAATAATAGGACAGGCTTGTGAATTTGATTATTCCGGTTCACAAGCTCTGCGTTCATTAAGAGAAGATGGTATTGAGACTGTCTTGATAAATAGTAATCCCGCTACTATTATGACCGATCCTTCTATGGCAGATCATATTTATCTTCTTCCACTTACCACCAAATCTATTGTTCATATATTAAAACAGCATCCGAATATTGATGCGGTCTTGCCAACTATGGGTGGACAAACTGCCCTGAATTTGTGTATTGAGGCTGGAGACAAAGGTATTTGGGATGACTTTGGAATTGAAATTATTGGTGTTGATATAGATGCCATAAATATAACAGAAGATCGAGAGAAATTCCGCGAGCTAATGCTTAAAATAGGAATTGGAATGGCACCCCAATCTACTGCTACTTCCTTTCTTGAGGGAAAGGAGATTGCCCAGGAATTTGGTTTTCCCCTGGTAATCAGAGCATCATATACTCTTGGTGGTGCCGGGGCTTCAATAGTATATAAACCAGAGGATTTTGATGATCTTTTAAGTATAGGGCTTGAAGTATCACCCATACATGAGGTCATGATAGACAAGGCTCTCATGGGATGGAAGGAGTATGAACTTGAATTACTCCGCGATAAAAATGATAATGTAGTAATTATTTGTACCATCGAAAATATGGACCCAATGGGTATCCATACAGGAGACTCTATTACAGTGGCACCTGCCATGACCTTATCTGACCGCACTTTTCAAAGAATGCGTGATATGGCAATACACATGATGAGAAGTATTGGAGATTTTTCCGGAGGATGTAATGTCCAATTTGCGGTTAGTCCTGATGAAAAAGAAGATATTATAGCCATTGAAATCAACCCAAGGGTATCCAGATCATCTGCCCTGGCTTCAAAAGCTACAGGTTATCCTATTGCCAAGATTGCGGCGAAACTAGCTATAGGTTACTCTTTAGACGAATTGGAAAATCAGATAACCAAATCTACCTCAGCTTTATTTGAGCCAACACTTGACTATGTAATCGTTAAAATACCTCGTTGGAATTTTGATAAGTTTGAAGGGTCGGACAGAACCCTGGGTCTCCAGATGAAATCGGTTGGAGAAGTAATGGGAATAGGGCGTTCTTTTCAGGAGGCCCTACACAAAGCTACTCAGTCTCTTGAAATTAAGCGAAATGGCTTGGGAGCCGACGGGAAAGGGTATAAAAATTATGACCAGATTATAAGTAAACTTACTGTTCCCAGCTGGGACAGGGTTTTTGTAATTTATGATGCCATACAACTGGGGATTCCTCTTAGCAGAATACACGAAATCACAAAAATAGACATGTGGTTCTTAAAGCAATATGAAGAATTGCATTTGCTGGAAAAGGAAATTTCTAAATATACCATTGAAAGTCTGCCCAAGGAATTGCTGCTCGAAGGCAAACAGAAAGGTTTTGCAGATAGACAAATAGCCCATATGCTAGACTGCTATGAAAGTGAAGTGCATAAGAAAAGAATAGCACTAA
>CBDTVZ010000349.1:0-2819 GCA_965363995.1 uncultured Eudoraea sp. | reverse complement strand
AACGAAATTGACAGGTACCTGGTGCCTCCTGATAAGCTTTTTTCATACTTATCGGTTGTACAGGAAATGAATCAATGGCATCTGAAACCCAATAAAACTAAGTTAATAGAAGATTATCTCAGCTTTTGGAATAATCTTGAAGAATTGCACTGTAAGTTTAATAAAAATCTTTTGGAAAATGGATTTGGCCATCAGGGATTGGTTTATAGGGAAGCATGTAATAAACTATCTGATTACATTAATAAATCAAAAAATAAAAAGCACATTTTTGTAGGATTCAATGCTTTAAACAAAGCTGAGGTTTTTATTATTAAAGAATTTTTAAAAGAGGGTACAACAGATATCTTTTGGGATATAGACAACTATTTTTTGGAAGATAAAATTCATGATGCCGGGTTTTTTGTTCGACAGTACCAAAAGGAATGGAGCTATTTTAAAGACCATCCTTTAAAAGGATTAAGTAAGTATTATTGTACAACAAAAAATATCCAAATTACCGGAGTGCCTAAAAAAATATCCCAGGCAAAGTACGTTGGGAATTTGATTTCAATTATTAATAAAAAGGATCCGAAACAAATAAAGAATACTGCCGTAATATTGGGTGATGAAACACTACTTAACCCCTTATTAAATTCCCTCCCGGCTGAAATAAATAAGGTAAATATCACCATGGGGTATCCCTTAGATAAAACCCCCTTGGCCGGCATGTTTATGCAGCTCTTCGACCTTTATATTCAATTAGAATCACGAGGTTGGTTTTATAAAAACCTGGTATCTTTTTTGGCTCATCCATATGTTCAGAAATTACTTTCCACTGATGATCTGAATATTGTTGCACGAATAAAAACGGAAATTAACAAACGTAATTGGATTTATATAACTCCTTCTAAATTAGAAGCACTATTTCCTGGTACTCATGAAAGTTTAACCCTCCTGTTTTCAGATGAAAATGTTGAGCCTTCTTTTTTTATCGATAGGGTTATTGCAATTGTTGAACTCCTAAAAGTGAAATTTCAATTACTGGAAAACAATTTAGAACTAGAGTATTTATATAACTTTTATACCTTATTTAATGAATTAAAATTGCTTTCTATAAAATATCCATTTTTAAAAGATCTTAGGGCTTTACAAAGTATATTCAAGGAGCTTATATCCACTAAAAAAGTAAACTTTAGAGGCGAACCACTTGAAGGGTTACAAATTATGGGAATGTTGGAAAGTAGAAACCTCGATTTTGAAACTGTCATAATTACATCTGTAAATGAAGGTATCCTCCCGGCCGGAAAGACCAATAACTCATTTATTCCTTTCGATATAAAAAGAGAATTTGGTTTGCCTGCTTACAAAGAGAAAGATGCCGTCTATACTTATCATTTTTACAGATTGTTACAACGAGCTAAAAACATCTATCTTATATATAACACTGAACCTGATGTCATTGAGGGAGGTGAAAAAAGTAGATTTATTTCACAATTACTTACAGATGAAAATCACAGAGAAAATATAGTAACGAAAATTGCGGTTCCTCAGATAAACTCAATAGTCAATTCTCGTGTATCCATTAAAAAGGATAGTGATATAATGAATAAAATAAGTGCAGTCTTAAAAAAAGGGCTCTCTCCCTCTTCGCTCACAAACTATATCAAAAATCCTATCAATTTTTACAAACAAAAAATTTTAAAATTGGAAGAAGTTCTTGAGGTAGAGGAGACCATTGCTTCAAACACCTTTGGGACTATTTTGCATAAGGCTATGGATATTCTGTACGATCCATTCCTGGGTTCTATTCTGACTGAAGGAAAATTAAGGGAACAAATGCAAAAAATAAGAGCTGTCGTTAAAAGTGAACTTCTGAAAATTTATGCAGAAGAAGATATTTCAAGAGGTAAAAATCTCATTGCCTTCAATGTTATTGTGGCTTATATTAATAGCTTTATTTTAAAGGAAATTCAGGATATTAAACATCATAATATAAAAATAATAGCACTGGAAAATGAACTAGCAATCAAAATTGATGTCCCTGGGGTAGAGACTCCTGTTACATTAAAAGGAATATTAGACAGAGTTGATGAAAAAGACGGTATGCTTAGGATACTTGATTATAAGACCGGGAGTGTTCTTAATTCTAATGTAGAGGTAGTTTTATGGGATGAAATCATTGAAAATTATGATCGTAGCAAAGCATTTCAATTGCTTTGTTATTCGTTCATGTATCAAAATATTAATCCCATTGAAAAAATGAATGCCGGAATTATTTCCTTCAAGAATTTGGGTTCCGGGCCTTTCTATTTTTCAACAAAGAATAGCAGGAATACCTCAACTAAGGACTTCAACATAACTAAAGATACCCTTGACCTATTTCAGGAACAGCTGGTTAAACTAATTCAGGAAATTGCAAATCCAGAAGTCCCGTTTATTGCCAGAGAAGACTAATCACTATTTTTTGTCCGGCCTGCTGGGTCTTACTTCTATTTTACTGGGTAGCGTTCTCGGATTCATTTTTAACAGATCAATCACCAGCTCTCCTATATCCTCCGGTTGTATTTTCCAGGCATCTTTTTGGGAAGGTTCGTTATTATTGAAATGTGTAGCTACAGAACCGGGCATTATGGTAGAAACTTTAATATCATATTTGCGGAGATCCAACATAGCCGCTTGGGTAAAACCAACAACACCAAACTTTGTAGCATTGTATCCAGCCGCTGTAGGAAAAAAATTGGTCCCCGCTAAACTTGCAAGAGTTATATAATATCCTTTTGAGTTTTTTAGAGCATCTACGGATGCCTTTAAAGTATGAAATACTCCATTAAGGTTTGTAT
>CBDTVZ010000348.1:0-2823 GCA_965363995.1 uncultured Eudoraea sp. | reverse complement strand
ACACGCTTAAATCACCCAAAATAAAGATGTATTATATCGAAAAAATAAAGAAAAGTGTAATTTTTACTTTGGAAATCAGGAAATTAGCGCTTTAAAATGTTATTAATTATTTTAAAAGAGCATATCATTATTCAAATAATGTTTAATAATAACCAATATGAAAATTAAATTTTTATACTCTTTTATCATTCTGGCAGTACTATTTTTTTCAGGATGTTCTGAAGACTTGAGCACAGAGTCAAACATGGGCAGACTTACGGTGCAATTAACGGATGCACCATTTCCCTATGATCTAATCTCTGAAGCTAATGTTACTATTTTTAAAATAGAAGCTCGTTACAAAGGTGATTCTATGGAAGGTGACGGGAATACTGAAGATAATGGTAATTCTTTTATAGTTTTAATGGAAGAAGAAAGGGATTTTAATCTGTTAAACCTGACTAATGGAATTACCGAGACATTAGTAGATATTGATGTTCCTGTAGGTTCCTATGATCTTATCCGAATTTACGTCAAAGGGGTTAATGTTGTCCTCATTGACGGCTCTACCTTTGATTTAAAGGTGCCCAGCGGAGAACAAACGGGTATTAAGGTATTTATTAAACCTTCAATTGTAGTAAGTGGGGAATTAAGCTCAGATTTACTTCTAGACTTTGACGTAGGCAGATCTTTTATACCTAAGGGAAATATCAAAAACATTACTGGTATTAATGGGTTTAATTTTAAACCTGTTATCAAGGCAAGCAATATGTCTTTTGCAGGTACTCTATCGGGACTGGTTTCAACTATGATGGACGGCGAGATAATTGGGTTGAAGAATGCCACGGTATCTGTATTTGAGACAGGCACTTTAGAGCCTATTATTACCGCCCCTACATATGATGAGAACGGTAATTATACCGTAATGGGTCTTATTGCCGGTTCATATGATGTGATGGTAGAACTCGAAGGGTATGAATCACAAACTGCGGAAGAAGTAGCTATTTTGGCGGGTAATAATATAATTCAAGACTTTGATTTGGTTCCTGTGCCATAAGGAACAGTGGTTAAGTCCGAAAGGCGGAATAGTGATATTCCGCCTTTTTTATTGATTAAGTTCAGCTAATCCCTGACATAAATTGCAAATGCCATTCTTTATAATTGGTAAAAACCCTTACTTTCGGTTATAACAGGAATTAATTTGGGTTATAGGATTACGAAAACTATTTTCCTGTAAGAAATACCATTTCACTTACCTCAAATGCATCAATATAATTCTCCAGGAATTACAATAGTCAATTCTTTTTAATATGATTCACCAGGCATTTGACCAGGGCATTAAAATGAATCCTCTAAATATAAATTCTATCTTTGTATACTCTGGTTTATTGTCACCTTAAAAGCTAACTGCTAGAACATATGAAATCATTTACAATTCAGGAAATTAATGCGATTCTCGGAGGAGAACTCGTGGGTAATACAGACCAAAAAATATTGGGTTTGGAAGAAATTGATAGAGCGGGTAACTCACAAATAACCTTTATTGGGAGCAGAAAATATGCTCAAAAATGGGAAAATTCCAAGGCAGCAGCGGCAATTATTAATGAAGGACTCAAAGCTGAGCCTGGAGAAAACAAAGCCTTAATTAAAGTTAAAAATGCCGATTTGGCTATGGCGAAGTTGTTGGAAGCTTTTATTAAAGAAACGCCACATTTTGAGGTAGATATACATCCTACTGCAGTAATTCATGAAACGGCCACAATAGGTGAAGGAAGTAAAATAGGAGCAGGATGTTATATAGGTAAAGATGTTGTATTGGGATCAGCCGTTATTGTATATCCTAATGTTACTATTCTGGATGAAACTACAATTGGTGCTCATACAGTTATTTGGTCAGGCACGGTTATTCGGGAGCGAACAGAGATAGGGGCTTACTGCATTTTTCAAAATAACGTGAGTATTGGTGGTGATGGTTTTGGGTATCGTCCGAGAGAAGATGGAAGAGGATTAGTAAAAATTCCGCATATAGGGAATGTGGTTATTGGTAATGACGTGGAAATTGGAGCAAATTCATCCGTTGACCGTGCAAAATTCAGTTCCACAGTAATAGGCGACGGTTGTAAGATTGATAACCAGGTACAGATTGCTCATAACTGTGTTTTAGGGCGTTCTTGTATCATGGCCGGGGCTAGTGGGCTAGCCGGATCTGTGACCCTGGGCGACGGGGTAGTAATTGGCGGTAGTGCATCTATAAAAGATCATACTACCATTCATTCCGGTGCCACTGTTGGTGCAGGTTCCGGTGTTTTAGCTGATGTTCCGGCCGGGAAAACGGTATTGGGATATCCGGCTGCTGACGCACGGGAAAAACTAAAGGAATGGGTCGCCACGCGTAATTTGATTAAGTAAAAAGCAAATCCTTAATATAGGTTGACAATAGGTAGATTCAATTAAACGATATAAACGTGTTGATGCTTTCTTTGCAGGATTGTAAAAGCAATATGAATTCTCTTGTTTAAATATGGAATAAACCAGGAAGTTTCCTTAATTATTAATTAACTAATTGGCAATATTTACTGTAAAGAACCAGCTTTCCATCCCTTTTAATTGTAAATTAAAAAGCAAGTGTTATCTTCGCAACAGTTTAATGAGATGACTACCGACCTATAGTAACTATCGCTCTGTCTAATTTTTTTGGAGTATTAAAAGTTCCACACTTACTTTTCCGAGCGCTCATTTCTTAATCATGCTTCTTATTAAACTAAACTATAATATCCAAATAAAATATTTTAATGGCAAGATCGCAACAAACCTATAGCAAAGGCGAAAAAGAAAAAAAACGTC
>CBDTVZ010000347.1:0-2825 GCA_965363995.1 uncultured Eudoraea sp. | reverse complement strand
ATAGGCAAAATATTCATAAAAGCCAAAATGATGGATATCAATGCCGTGGTTGACCAAAATACAGGCCAGTTCCATGTGTCCGGAAACATACTCCCGATAGCGGCGAAACCTCCAACGCCCTTATAGGCTCCTGTTTCCGGGTTAAATATTTTCTTAAGCTGTTTTACATAACTGGTAAGTGTTGTAACCCCTTTCTCAATTCCAGCTGGGATTGACTCCGCAAAAGTGTATTTCCTTGTCTCTAACCTAAAATAGCCCATCTCCTCTATTTTATCAAACGGCAGGGAGCCCGTAGTAACTCCAATAGTGGCTGAGTCACTAATTACAACCGGTATCTGTTCTTCCCTTCCATCTCTGCTAACTATAAGATTAACTTTTTGGTTTGTATAACGTTCAATAGCGGATTTGGCTTCATCAAAATAGGTTATTCTTTGATCTCCAATACCAACTATTTGGTCCTCTACTTGTAATCCAGAATCCTTGTTCGCTGATTCATCGGGTATGCCTCCTACGATAAAAGGAAGCCTGGGACTTATAAATCTTATTTTATCCTCGTCCTCCAATAATGTGGCTATGAAATCTACCGGAATCTCTTTTTCAATAGTGGTTCCATCTCTTTCAATAGTGATCGTATTCCCGTTTATAATTTCCCCTAGTAAACTATCAAAATTTTCAACTTCTTCCCCATCAATAGCTACAATCTGATCGCCGGTTTGCACCCCTAGTTCATCACCAATATTCTTTTCTCTAACCCATATGCCATCCTTTAAACTATCCATGGGTATGTATTGGTCCCCATAAGAATATGCCATTCCAATATAGATGATAACTGCCAGAATAAAGTTTACCGTAACACCTCCAAGCATAATAATGAGTCGCTGCCAGGCAGGTTTGGATCTAAACTCCCAAGGCTTAGGTTCTTCAGACATTTGGTCCGTGTCCATGCTCTCATCAATCATGCCCGCTATCTTAACATAACCTCCAAGTGGTAACCATCCGATCCCATAAACGGTTTCTCCTATTTTCTTCTTAAAAAGGGAAAATTTAATATCAAAAAAAAGATAAAATTTCTCTACCCGCGTCTTAAATATCTTAGCGGGAATAAAATGTCCCAATTCATGAAGGACAATTAAAAGTGAAAGACTCAGGAAAAACTGTATGGTCTTTATAAGTATAGGACTCATCTATAGATTTTATAAGTAAAGCGCACAAAAGTACACTTTTACAAGGTCTTATAAAAAGAAACTATGATCCCGTGCAGATATTTAAGAAAGTTTTAGCAGCAAACCCATATTAAAGTTTTTGAATGCTATGATTTGCTGCTGTACCTTTGCAAAAAACGGCGAATGCTTTCTTTCTTTAGTAAATATAAATTTTTTGGAATCGTACTCCTTTTGCTTTCCATGATTATTATTTATTTGTTTTACAATGCCTTGCAGCCTAAAAATGTACTCCCGGTTTATCAACCCGCCGATTTTAATTCGGAATTGGTGGATAGTACCCTGGTCCATGTAAAAAAATATCATACCATTGCCAACTTTTCACTTACCAACCAAAACGGCAAGACCATAACGCAGGATTTTTATAGAGATAAAATCTATGTGGCCGACTTCTTCTTTACTACCTGCCCCACTATATGCCCGATAATGACCGAAAATATGGTCTATTTACAGTCGCAGATTGCAAATGATAAGGACGTACTGCTATTATCGCATTCCGTTACGCCAGAAGTAGATTCTGTTGCACAACTTAAAAAATATGCTTTGGAAAAAGGGGTTATAGATAAAAAGTGGAATTTGGTAACCGGCGAGAAAAAACAAATTTATGAACTGGCAAGAAAGTCTTATCTGGCAGTAAAAGATGATGGTGACGGTGGACCATTTGATATGATACATACAGAAAATTTTATTTTGATCGATAAAGAGCGCAGAATAAGAGGTACTTATGATGGTACCAGCAAAGAGGAAATGGAAAAATTGCTACAGGATCTGGCGGTTTTAAAAATGTCTTACCTTAATTAAAATCTCAATTCCCGTTAAACCCAATTTTCTTATTTGAAGTAATTTCAAGGTTTTCTTTTTTTGATATTTGCCCTAATACCTCATCTTTTTCCATTATTTTTGTGCTTACTTATAATGAATCTAAATAAAAATTGGTTACAACCGTTGCACATTTAAAGCGTGGTGAAAGGGGAATTATTAAAGAATTTACCAAAGGAATGCTGCCTATTAAATTATTAGAATTAGGGTGCCTTCCCGGAAATGAGGTAGAATTGATTCAAATAGCTCCTCTAAAGGATCCGCTGTACATAAATGTTAACGGTTCTCATATTGCCATCAGAAGATCCGTTGCCCTTCAAATAGAATTGGATCTCATAGAAGATAAAGCCACATAATGAGTAAAAATATTAATGTAGCACTTATCGGCAATCCAAATACAGGAAAGACCTCCGTTTTTAATCAATTAACCGGTCTGAATCAAAAAGTTGGTAATTACCCGGGGATTACTGTTGAGAAAAAGGAAGGTGTCTGCAAATTGCCCCGAGGCGTTAAAGCACATATTCTGGACCTGCCGGGCACTTATAGTCTGAATACGACTTCTCTGGACGAAAGTGTAGTTGTAGAATTACTTCTCAATAAGAACGATAAGGATTTCCCTGATGTGGCAGTAGTTATTAGTGATGTTGAAAATTTAAAGAGAAATCTGCTTGTTTTTACCCAAATTAAAGACCTGAAAATTCCTGCAATTTTGGTCATCAATATGTCGGACAGGATGCCTAAAAAGGGAATTACCCTGGACGTATCTCTCCTTGAAGAAAAATTAAA
>CBDTVZ010000346.1:0-2828 GCA_965363995.1 uncultured Eudoraea sp. | reverse complement strand
ATGTCCTCTATAAAAAATCCTTTCAAATTATACGACTTTACCTTACCCCCTTTTGGCTCTGTAAAATCTATATCCAACAACCTCACATTATAATGATAAGGGGAGATAATTTCATACAACTTATAAGCCATATATTCATTTAAAACTTTATCGCTACCACTTTTTGCCATAAAACAAGGAAGTACGAGTTTTAGTTTCTTATTTCCTTCAAACAAGGTTCCTTTGGATACAGATTTCTTGATTTTCATTTTCATGGGAAGGAAATAGCAATTTTTCCTCCGGTAATTGCCCCTTGCCCTAATTTTTACTTCCAAAGTTTCCAAGGATTCATCACTTGTCATATATCCAATTTCACTTTCAATATATGTACTGTCATTCGTTTCTTTCTTTAAAATTTTGTTGGAATAATTTAATTTTATGGGTAATGGATCATTATTAAGAAAGAGTTCAGTGACCTTATTATCTTGGTCAGTATTTACCAATTCCTGTGCAAAAGTGATTCCAACAAAAAGAAGATATGTAAAAAGGAATAGATTTATGGCTTGTTTATTCACCAGATTGTAGTTAGATTTACTTTCATAAGTTAATACATTTTAAGCTATTATACGATATCTTACCATATTAAATTACAGAACAATAATTGTATTGATTATTTCAATAGTAATTACTTTTCTGGCATTTAGATTTAACATAAACTTTTATGTTGATCTTACGATGTTAAGTATTGCCATTATATTTCCTTTGGTTTTTACTATACGCGGTTCCTTCAGACGCCGGGAAAAGGCCCTGCAACATTTGAGCAAATTCAGAAGTGCTCTAAAGACCGTTGATTATTTTGTGATGAGCAACCAGGAACTCTCTGAAGAGAGTAAAAATGAAATGACTGATATTTTGGTTAATATAAGTGAGTCAACTTTGGGTCAACTAAAAAACAATGATGAAACCACAAAAGATCTGGATGAAATTATTGATAAGGTGCTTACATTTATCGTAGCTAATGATCTAACCGTTTCGAAAAATTTAAAGGACAGAACCTTTCGTTATATGAAAGATCTGCACGAATCTATTGAGAATTTGCATGCTATTAATACGCACAGGACACCGATAAGTTTAAAGGCCTATTGTCTTGTATTCATCTACATCTTCCCGTTAATTTATGCGCCCACCATTATCAATGATGTGGGATTGGAAAACAATCAGGGAATAACCTACTTTATAGTAGCACTTACCGAGTTTATACTTATAACTCTTTATAACATCCAGGATCAATTAGAATATCCGTTTGATGATATTGGTTTGGATGATATCAATCTTGATGCCTTTAAGCTTAACAGGTAGGCAAATTAAGCATAACTACTTATTTCCGGAACGGAAGTTCAAATACTTTTTCATCCACTCACCTATTATCTATAATATCAATATAGTAGATATGCATTTAAAAAATTTTATTCTACAATTGAGAATATGACAAAGGTTTTAAAAATACCCTGTATATATTTGAAACCGTATTGGCGTACTCCGGTAATTTTACTATCCGTTGCCATTCCGGGTTGGGACCAAATTTCGCCCAGTTGGCATCACGCTCTGCCATATCTTTAAAAGCAAGTAAATAAGTTAGGCAGGGCATTTGTGGCCCTGCAATTTTCTCCCCAAAAAAAACGGAATGCAGGCCCACCTCATCAAAAATATTCAATTCACTTTCGTTGAACATTTTTACTTTGCGTTGAAAAGCATCTTCATTATAGCCCTCATAGGTTCGTAATTCAAAAACCATGGACCCCTCTGATGGTTTTACCAATTTTGGTATCCCATCGAAAGCTGTAAACAATGACGTTACATACCGCTCTACGGGAAAAATTTCCTGAGTGGTTTTGCTGTATGCCTCAGATGCCTGCAGAAAGACTGAATCCGCCTTTAGATTGTCCAGCACCTTCTGGTAGCCATCTAAACCATCATAGGCAATTAATAAATAGATCTTCATTGGTAAGGCATCACCAATTTCTTCAAATGCACCAATATTTTTAATTCCCTGTTTGTTTAAAGCAGGTATTAAAGCATTTTCAAAATAATCATGCAAGACCGCAGCAGGTTTACCAAACTTTAACTCATATTCCCGAAATTCATAAATTTCTTTCTGGCTGAATCCAAAAACACCTAAAAATAGTATTACTCCTATTGCTAATTTTTTGATCATGATCAAATTTTTAATTCATTTTATTTTCATTGTTATAAATCTAATTCATATTTAGTAAATACCTGGATTCATATGTTGCAAAACCTATTATATCCTATAGAAGCTTTTTATAGGCCATAAGTATATTTTCTATCCGTTTGTTTTCCTCCGGGTCTATAAATTTCTTTTCAGGATTTTCGTTAAGCCATTTCAGGGTCCTTTTTATGCCTTCTGTAAAAGGGATTGTGGCTTTAAATCCAGGGACAAATGTTTTTATTTTAGTATTGTCAAAGATCACACTTTCGGCCTTATCCGCAAGTAATGTGCCCGTATAAGAGGGTTCTATTTTGCAAATAAAATCTGAAGCAATATGCACCACTTTTGCCTTACAACCCAGACTGTCTGCCAGGATTTCATAGATCATGTTCCAGCTTAATATTTCGTCTGAAGTAATATGAAACGCATGGCCTACTGCCTGTGATAATCCCAATAACCCTACAAAACCCTTTGCAAAATCATCAGAATGTGTGACGGTCCACAATGAAGTCCCGTCTCCGTGAACAATAATTTCCTTCCCTTTCAGAATCCGGTCCGCTGTAGTATACTCTTTAAAACCTCCAATAGCAATAGGAATAACAGTGTCATAAGTCAATGA
>CBDTVZ010000345.1:0-2859 GCA_965363995.1 uncultured Eudoraea sp. | reverse complement strand
GGTAACATTTATTTCAAAGGCAGTGTTGAACAATTAATGACCAGGACCAAACAAACAGATTTTGAACATGCCATAGCGGCCATATCAATAAAGACAGCTGATGCTTAAGATTTTAAAATATAGTTTTTACGATTTAATGCGCAGTAGATGGAGCTATGTGTATTTTCTATTCTATTTGACATTGGGCTTTGTACTTTTATTTCTGAACAATGATCTTTCAAAAGCTGTAATTACTTTAATGAACGTTATCATTGTTCTAGTTCCGCTTATAAGTACCATTTTCGGGGTCATGTATTTTTATAATTCAAAAGAATTCACTGAGTTACTACTGGCCCAACCTTTAAAAAGGAGTTCCATATTCCTTGGGCAATATCTGGGTGTGGCCGGTTCCTTAACAATGAGCCTGGTATTGGGATTGGGAATACCTTTTATTCTTTATGGTTTGTTTAGGAGTGATACAATATGGGATTTTTCCTTATTATTGATAACCGGGGCATTTCTCACGCTAATCTTTACTGCTTTGGCTTTCAATATTGCCCTATCAAATGAAAACAAAATCAAAGGTTTTGGTTATGCCGTATTGCTGTGGCTCTTTTTAGCTGTTATCTATGACGGCTTGTTCTTAATGTCATTGATCCTTTTTGAAGAATATCCCTTAGATTCTTTTTCTTTGGCAGCTACCATGTTCAACCCAATTGACCTTTCCAGGACCCTGATCCTTTTAAAATTGGATATTTCAGCACTTTTAGGTTATACTGGTGCAATATTTAAGCAATTCTTTGGTACGGATAAGGGTTTGATTGTTTCTATATTGATGCTGATCCTTTGGACCGTTTTACCCATTTGGCGATTGGCATACAAAGCAAAAAGGAAGGATTTTTAATTTGAAAAAGGAATTATAAAATCTTGATAAGTACCCCGGGAAGGGTGTTTCTTTGTCATCAGCACCTTTTTATCCTTAAACGAATAAACAATGCTGAGAATGTCCTTTTGCCGTTTTAAAAACGGGTTGGTTTTGCCCCAGGCAACAATCACCATATCGGAATCCTTTATAGCTTGCCTGATGAAACGGTCATTCTCTTTCCCGATTTTATTAGGAGAACCAATAAAACCATTGGTTTGTACATAAGCAAACTGATTAACTACTGTAATAGTTTTTACGTTTCTAAATAGCTCAACTTCTTTTTCAAAAATTAGTTTTTCCAAAAATTGAACAGATTTGTCCGCAAACTTCGCACTAGCAACACTGGGATTTTGCATAATAACACAAAGGGTGTTACCGCTTGTTTTTGCTGTATTTTCTATAGTAAGCTGATATCGGAATTTTTTACAATCAGAAAATTTGGCTTCTACGAGTACCTCGGGAATGTGTTTGTAAATCATGGCTCAACAAATGCTAATTTAATCTTGGCATATGCTTAATGCTATTTGAACCATTTCTTTAAAAGTTCGTTCACGTTCTTCAAAACTGCATTTCTCACCAGTAACCAACGAGTCGGAAATGGTAAGTATAGTTAGAGCCTCAATACTGTGTTTGGCTGCAATAGTGTAAAGTCCGGCAGATTCCATTTCAGCACAAAGCACACCATACTTAGCCCATTTTTTATAATCCATTGGATCTTCTTCATAATACAGGTCCGACGAGAGTACATTTCCTGCCTTGATAGGAATGTTGTTTTCTTTTGCGTATAAAGCAGCCTTCAAGATCAAGTTGAAGTTGGCTGTAGGTGCATAGCTAAAATCATTAAAAATAGCATTATTAATACTGGAATTTGTAGAGGCGGACAGGGCCAGGACAATATCCTTAATCTTAATATCCTCCTGATACGATCCTGCTGTGCCTACCCGGATTATTCTTTTCACATCATAATCATTAATGAGTTCATGAAAATATATCATGGCGGAGGGGATACCCATACCACTTCCCTGTACCGAAATAAGTTGCCCTTGAAATTCCCCGGTATATCCTAGCATACCACGAATTTTTGAGTAACAATAAGCGTTATCCAAAAATGTCTCAGCAATCCATTTGGCACGTAACGGATCACCCGGCATTAAAACGGTCTCAGCAATCTCGTTCTTTTTAGCTTCAATATGAGCACTCATAGATTATAGATTAGGCTCTTTAAGTATAGCAATACCGGAGGAGGTTCCTAAACGTGAAACGCCCATATCCAAATAACGTTTGGCGGTTGTTCTATCTTTAATACCTCCTGAGGCTTTGATCTGTATTTTGTTTTGAATTACACGTTTTATTAATTCAATATCTTCAAATGTAGCTCCTCCTGTACCAAATCCGGTTGAAGTCTTCACAAAATCTGCCTTTCCCTCAACAACCAGCATACTGGCTATTTTTTTTTCTTCAGCAGTTAAATAACAGGTCTCAATTATTACTTTCAATTTCCTGGACCCAATGGCCTGTTTTATTTTAGATATTTCATCTTTTACCAGACCGTATTCTTCGAATTTTAACCAACCAATATTTATAACCATATCTATTTCATCTGCTCCATTTTCAATACAAAATTGTGCCTCGTATAGTTTGGCTTCGGTAGACATGGCCCCTAATGGAAAACCTATTACCGCGGCTATTTTGATACCGGAATCCTTCAATTCCTCCTTTGCCAACGCAACGTAACAACTGTTGACACAAACTGCATAAAAATTAAATTCCCTGGCTTCAGCGCATAACTGTATTATTGCCATGGGTGTAGCCGTAGGCTTTAATAAGGTATGGTCAATATATCGCTCTATTTCCATTGTTATTTTACGATCGTTCAAAACGCTCATAGGCCGCTTTAATCAACATTTCACGATGATCAGGATGTGAAATAGATATCAAGGATTTTGCCCTTTCAT
>CBDTVZ010000344.1:0-2864 GCA_965363995.1 uncultured Eudoraea sp. | reverse complement strand
GCTGATATGGTTTTGGCAGATGGTTCCTTTGTAACCGTAAACAAGAATCAAAATGAAGATCTTTACTGGGCAATACGTGGTGGTGGCGGAAATTTTGGGGTGATAACATCCTTTAAATTCCAGGCACATCCTGTGAGTACCGTTATTGGTGGACCCACCTTATGGCCCATAGAAAAAACAGAAGAAATAATGGCATGGTATCATGATTTTATTTTAAATGCGCCTGATGACTTGAATGGTTTTATTGCAACCATGGTTATCCCGGGACCACCTTTCCCTGAAGAACTACATAATAAAATGTTTTGTGGTATTGTATGGTGTTATACCGGAGATCCTTCAGACTTTGATAAACTATTTCAAGAAGTCAGAGACAAAAATCCCATATTTGAGCATGTAGGGGAGATGCCATACCCAGCCATTCAAACTCTATTTGACGGATTATTCCCTCATGGCTTACAGTGGTATTGGAGAGCAGATTTCTTTAATGATTTTGGCGAAGAAATAAGGGCAGCTCATTTAAAATATGGATCTAGTATTCCAACTCCATTGTCGCAAATGCATTTATATCCTATCAGCGGAGCAGCCAGCAGAGTGGGCAATGAGGACACACCTTGGGCCTATAGAGATGCCAAATACGCCGGAGTCATTGTTGGGGTTTCACCGGCACCGGAAGACGCTCCAAAGATCACCAAATGGTGTAAGGACTACTGGGAAGCATTGCATCCGTATTCTTCCGGAGGGGCGTATTCCAACTTTATGATGGATGAGGGCCAGGAAAGAGTACAAGCTAGTTATAAGCATAACTACAATCGTTTGACTGAAATAAAGAAAACATATGATCCAAACAATTTCTTTCGGGTAAACCAGAATATAAAACCCAAAGCATAAAACACGTATTTAAAAAGCTTTAGTTTCGGAACCACCTCAGTGGATAATGGATTGAAGACAAATAGGGGAAGATGAAGTGCCCGCCACTTCATCTTCCCCTATTTGCACTTATAAACTCAGCATTCTGGCTGACAATAAATTGTAAACTGAAACGTTTTTATTCCACGAGTCAATTCAACCCAAATCCTAAATCTTATGAAACTCCTTATCTCCTTATTTAGCAGTTTTCTATTTTTGATATGTATGAACCTTCAAGCTCAGGGTCTCTATCAAAAGGGAACTGTTACCTTTAAAAATGGTAAGTCTTCCGAAGCCTACGTACAAATGGATTATAAATATCCCCAACGTTTCCAAAACTCAATAACCTATATTACGCCTTCTACATATGCCAAATACCTGAAGAAAGGTAAAATTAAAGGCAGTAAAAAAGTCAAGCTAAAGCCTAAAGAGATAGAAGGTTTTCATTTAGATAACGGACAGATATATAAAACAGTGTCTTATGCAGACATTACCGGTAAAGCCATAAAAATGATGCCTAAAAAATTATGCCTGGAACAGCTTGCCAGCGGAGAAATTGACCTCTATAAATTGTACACTAGAACCACGGGTACTATTTCATACGAACTAGCAGATTACGTTAGGGAAGGTGGTCAGGAACTTATAGATTATATACAGGATAACTTCCAGCTGCTGATTCAAAAGGACTCAAAAAACCCAAGAAATATTATGCATATTAACCTTTTAAATTTTATTGGTGACAAACATGAAATAAAGGATAATTATGATAACAATTACTACGGTCTAAGAAACCAATTTACAGAAAGCCAGAAAGAAGGAAAATTGGTTAACAAGAAGTTCGCAGCTTCATTTGTAAAAATGATTGATGACTATAACCAGAATTCCTTAACTGGTTTATAGAATTTACTGCTTATTGATTTCATTAACAGATAATCTGGATTAACTTGTTCAATAACACAACTTCCAGACCCAAAACCCAAATACCTGCTAAAATGTTTAAAAAAATTATAGGATACTCATTCGTTTTAATTAGCTTTTCCCTGTTTGCTCAATCTGAAGAAACATGGACCTCAACTTTTGATAATGAAGTTAATTGGCAGGCTGTTAGTGCACTCGGAAACTATGTTGTTCAAACAAATTCTGGTTTGTTTGGAATTGATAATAATAACGGGGAGGTGATATGGAGCGACATAACTTTTGGTCGTTTAGATGAAAGTTCATTCTCGGAACTGGAAAATTCGCCTTTTGCCAAAATCGAGACAGATAAAGGATTTTTTATAATCAATCTGTTTGATGGCACTAAAGTATTTAACTCTTTTGAGCATGGAATTAAAAATGTGAAACAACACTTTGTGCTGTACCAATCTAATGCCATAGTTGTGGCGGGGAAATCTGTATCCGGTGAAGATATGGCTCTTTCAATTGATATTACTTCCGGCAAAGTACTCTGGAGTAAAGAAGGAAGTTTTGGTAAATTGGTAAATCTGGTTGAGCTAAATGAAGATGAATTGTTAGGTATAACCTTGTTGAAAAATGTTAAAATTAAATCTAAAACAGGAGATGTTATATGGAGTATAGATAATTCCAGTGAGGCCAAACAGCTAAGTAAGATGGGTGCTTTTGGCAATCTCCTTAAGGATGTAGCCGAGGCGGCCTCTGAAGGTATGGAAATTATGCTTGATTTTAATATGCACCCATCCGGTGACTATTTTATTATAGGTACAGAACAAAGAAATGAAAATCAATCTATGTCCTCCAATGGAGATAATACCATTGTAACCTTCAGTTCTACCTATAGAGCATATGATGTTGCGAATGGAGAATTGCTTTGGAAAGATCCGGTTCAGGTTAAAGGTCAATTAGGATTAACGGCATGGATAAACAACAATCTACTGGTTCTCCCGCACGGAAAGCAAAATTCCAGGGTAAATCTATACGCTATGGATGATGGTTCAGGA
>CBDTVZ010000343.1:0-2881 GCA_965363995.1 uncultured Eudoraea sp. | reverse complement strand
AACCCCGCCTTCTCCAATCCCTCCGGGCAAACGCATCAGCATAACAATTGGCGAGGTTAACGGAAATAGTGAAAACGCAACAGCAATAGGACCATTGGGGTTGCTAAATACGGAAAAAAATCCAACATAAATGGCCAACATTAAAGGAAGTATTATTGGAAAAATAAATTGCTGAGTATCTGTCTCGTTATCCACGGCTGCCCCAATAGCAGCATAAATTGAGCTATAAATTAAATATCCGAGAATAAAATACACCAAAAACAGTGAAATAAGCATAAACCAAGGTATCTCCAGAAATTCAATTGCATACAATTGCATCGTATTTGTTGGCATCGGTATAGGAGACATACTACTCATAGGGTTCGGAGCTATGGCAGATTGATCACTCAGACCCGTCAGATCAATTCCAAAAACTAAAAAAACCACAAAAAGCAGCAAGGATGCAGATATTATCCAGATTGTAAATTGTGTTATTCCCGCTAAGGAAGTCCCGATAATTTTACCTAACATTAATTGAAATGGTTTTACTGAGGAGATTATTACTTCAATAATACGACTCGTTTTCTCTTCAATAACGCTGCGCATAACAAAACCCCCGTAAATTATAATAAACATCATTATCAAATAACCAAAACCGCCACCTACAAAGGCTTTCATTTCATTTATCCCCTTTAAATTCTTCTCTCCTGTGAAAGTTGCTATATTAATTTCGAATCTGTCATTTATTGTAGTAAATTCCTCTGTAGAAACCCCAATATCTATAAGTTTTCTTTGTCTTAAGCGTTCCTCAAATATAACTTCCAAAGGATCCAGGACGACATTACTTGGAGCTTCTTTTGAATAAAAGTATGAATTTTCGGCTACCTCTTCAAGGTCGCTGTGATTAGGAATATGTAAGAGACCAGAAAAGCCAAGACTTAAAGTAGAATCCTTTGCGGCTTGCAATGATAAATCTTTAAGAAAAATATAGGAAGTTCTTTCAGTGGTGTTGAAGTCAGTGGAGAAATAATCACTTTCATTAAATACTGCAATTATTCTCTTCTGACTATCATTTACCTTGGTGAGATAAGCAATAAGCACGATCATTCCCACCATCAGTATGGGACTTAGAAAAGTCATGATCACAAATGATTTGTTTCGAACTTTGGCCAGATATTCGCGTTTAATGATAAGAGATAATTTATTCATGGTCATTTTTGCGTTGTACTGTTTGAATAAAAATATCATTAACCGTAGGAATGGTCTCCACAAAATTATTAATGATCGACTCTGAAGATAGAAATGCCAAAAAAGATCTGGTATCATCTGTAGGCAGCTGAACCGTAAAGTCTAACTGCTTTCTGTTCATATCATAGTGAGAATAGGATATATCAAATTTATCGGAAATCAGCTCTAAAAAGTTTTCTCCATTTTCCAACTCAAGCCCTACTTTAAACATATTGTTTTTGTATAGTTTTTTGATATCTTCAAGCCTGCCGTCTAAAATCTTTTCCGCATTATGCAACAAGGCGATATATTCACATAGTTCTTCAACAGATTCCATTCTGTGAGTTGCAAAAATAATGGACGCCCCTTTTTCCTTTAGCTTTATTATCTCGTCCTTTATAATATTGGCATTTATAGGATCGAAACCACTAAAAGGTTCGTCAAAAATGAGGAGTTTAGGCTCATGAAGAACTGTTACAATAAACTGAATTTTTTGTGCCATACCTTTTGAGAGTTCCTGAATTTTCCTGTTCCACCAATCCCCTATCTCCAGTTTATCAAACCAATACTTAAGCTTCTGTTTGGCGTCAGATTTGCTCAATCCCTTAAGCTGGGCAAGATATAGTGCCTGCTCGCCAACCTTCATACTTTTATATAGGCCTCTCTCTTCAGGAAGATAACCAATAAGTGCAATATGATTTGGTTGCAGTAATTCTCCATCAAACATAACTTCACCGGAATCCGGATAGGTAATCTGATTTATTATTCTTAATAAAGTCGTTTTACCAGCGCCATTGGGGCCTAAAAGGCCGTAAATACTATTTTTTGGTATTGCCAGTGAAACATTGTTTAGTGCAAATTGGTTGCCAAATTTTTTAGTAACATTACTGGCAACGAGGATGTTATTCATTCAGGCAATTTTTTTTACATTTTAATTGTATCCGTAAAGTTTTCAAAATGAGTTCTGAGTTAAGAAGATAAGTTAGAAAAAATTACAATTACAACAACTACAATATTATTAAGCTAATAAATTAGAATCTATTATCATTCCCTTTTAATAGGATTCAAAGATATAGAAATGCATTAAAATGGTTTTGTAATTCATGACATTTTGTTTTTCGCCTCATTGATTTGCCGATAAAAGCCTATATCTATCATTCTTATTATATATTCCACTAGTATATAAAGCGAAATTAAATAGAACCTAAATTTCTGATAAGATCAAAGATCAACATTATAATATCCAGATAATTAATCGACTTAAAATCAATTCTATAATAAAAAAGAGCAATGCTATATGTTGTCCAACCGTGTAAAAAACAAAACCCACCCTTAAAAAGATTAAGGATGGGAAAAAAATTGCTATGAAAAAGAAAATTAATATTGGTTTCCCAATATTGATTCAAATATACGTTTTTTATTTAAAAAGAAAACTTTAATTCGTTAAGAGAACATATCTTTCACTTTTTCAAAAAAGGATTTATCAGATTTTTCAGGCTTAGGTTCAAAGTTCTCACTATTCTGCATTTTCTCAAAAAATTCACGTTGTTCCTTATTTAGTTCTTTTGGTGTCCACACGTTTACATGCACCAAAAGGTCGCCTGTACCATAGCCATTAATACTGGAAATACCTTTTCCCCTTAATCTTAGAATCTTGCCCGACTGAATCCCGGAT
>CBDTVZ010000342.1:0-2885 GCA_965363995.1 uncultured Eudoraea sp. | reverse complement strand
ATTTATTCCAATTTTGAAAACAAAACTAAGTTGGTAGAAGCCTGTACAATGCATGTATTTGATTCCGTTTCCTGTGGAATCGATCAAATATGTTTACTTAAAAAAAACCCTATTGAAGAGCTTTATGAGATCAAAAGACTGGTTATGCAACATTTAAACGATGAGAAAACCTCCCCTCAATATCAGCTTCAAAAATACTATCCCAGAATTTTTAATACCCTTCGCAATAAACAATTTGATATGATGCATGATTGTGTTGTAAATAATGTGAAAAAAGGTATTGATCAAGAAATATACAGGGACAATCTGAACATAGAATTTATCGCAAGAATTTACTTTTCAGGAGTCTCCAGTATTAAGGATAGCGGATTATTTCCTGTGGCTAAATTTCCTGTGGTTGATCTCATGGACGACTATTTGGAATATCATCTCCGGGGAATTATTACCCCCAAAGGGAGAAAAATACTAAACAATATAATCAACTCAAATCAGGATTAAATGAAAGTCCAATTTTTAACCTTCTTAGCATTCATCTCTGTTAGTTGGTCTTTTTCCCAGGAACAACCCAATAGCTTTTCATTGGAAGAGGCCATCACTTATGCGCTAGAATATAACTACAGTGTTATTAATGCTGGTAGAGAGATATTAGATGCTCGAAAACAAAAATGGGAGGTTATTGCTACCGGCTTACCCCAAATTGACGGTGATCTTAGCTACCAAAATCAGTTAAAACAACCGGTAACACTTGTCCCCGGTGAATTTGTGGGAGGAGATCCGGGATCTTTTCTCCCTGTTGTATTTGGACAACAAAATCAGGTAAATGCAACTGCCACCCTGCGCCAGCAAATATTCGATGGCTCATATATTGTAGGCGTACAGGCCACCGAAGCCTTTCTCAGATATAGTCAAAACAACAAGGAGAAAACAGATCAGGAAATAAGGAAAGCTGTCACAGAGGCATATGGTAATGTTTTGCTTGCCCGGGAAACAGTCGATATCCTGGAGAACAATAAGGCAACCCTGGAGAAAAATCTCTTTGAAACTGAAAAACTCTTTGAAAACGGCCTTGGAGATGAAGAAAGTGTTGAACAACTTCAAATTACATTGTCTTCCATTATTAACGCATTAAAAAATGCGATCCGATTTGAAGATATTACATTACAAATGTTGAATTTAATAATGGGGCTTCCAATTGAAAACCAAACGGGATTAAAAGAGAATCTGGATGATCTGGTATTAAAACAAATTGATTTTAACCTCCTGGATTCGGTATTCTTTATGGAAAATAATGTAGATTTTAAGTTAGTTACCAACCTAAATGAACAAAGGTATTATGAACTAAAGCTGGCGAAAAGTAAAGCTTTACCTTCACTTAATGCATTTGTAAATTATGGAGCCTCTGCTTTTAGCAACACATTTACTTTTTTTGGGAGTGGACAGGAATGGTTTGGATCATCTGTACTGGGTTTCGATTTGAAAATTCCTATTTTCAGTTCTCTCAATAGAAGTGCAACTACCCAAAGAGCGAAAATTGCCTATGACCAGGCAAAAACCGAACTGACAGAAACCGAAGAAAAGATAAGGCTTCAACTTGATCGGGCTAAAAGCGATTACATTTTCTCTATTGAGAATTATGAAACTTCAAAAAGCAATCTCAATCTGGCAGAACGGATTGAAAAGAAAAACCAAACAAAATATTTTGAAGGTCTGGCTACAAGTTTTGAATTAAGACAGGCACAAATACAACTTTATACCGCACAGCAGGATTATCTGGAGTCTATGGTAGAAGTTATCAATAGAAAAACAGAATTGGAAACCGTTCTCAACAATTAAACCATCAACTCACAAACTCAAATAAAATGAAAAATATTTTTTTAATACTTCTTATTTCAATGGTTTTCGCAGCATGTGGAAATGGAAGTGTCCAATCCGTTGAAACCTTGATTGCTGAGGGGGATTTAGACGCAATTAAATTAAAAAAACAAGAACTGACTGAAAAACAAAAAACATTGAATGCAGAACTTAGACTTCTGGATTCTGTCATCAATTTACAGGATAGTAATTCAAAATTAGCCTTGGTATCCACATTTAAAACGGATGAACAAACATTTCAACATTATCTCGATCTGCAAGGGAACGTCATGACAAAACAGAATGTATTGATCTATCCTGAAATGACGGGAACTTTACTTAAGGTATATGTGAAAGAAGGTCAAAAGGTGAATAAAGGTCAACTTTTAGCTACTATTGATGACGGTGGAATGAGCAGTCAACTCGCACAATTAAAAACCCAGGCTGCACTTGCTAAAACTACATTTGAACGCCAAAAAAGACTTTGGGAGCAAAAAATTGGATCTGAAATTCAATATCTGCAGGCGGAAACAAATTATCTGGCAGTTGAGAATTCTGTTAAACAAGCTCAAAGTCAGTTGTCAAAGGCAAATGTAAGAGCTCCTTTTTCGGGAATTATTGATGATGTCATTCAGGAACAGGGAACCGTTGTTTCCCCGGGTAACGGACAAGCAGTATTCCGGATTGTCAACCTCTCGAATATGTATATACAAGTAGATGTTCCTGAAAATTATTTAAAAGGAGTAACTGTAGGTAAGGAGGTAAAAGTCTATTTTCCTGTACTGGGCGATAGCATTACTTCCGTAATACGGCAAACAAGTAATTTCATCAACCCAACTAACAGATCTTTTCGAGTGGAAATAGCTGTGCCAAATAAAAAGAGAAATATAAAGCCAAATCTTACAGCTCGAGTGCAGATAAATAATTACAGCAGTGACAATGCGATTTTAATACCGCAAAGTGTGATTTCTGAAAATGCCCAGGGTGAACAATATGTTTATCTCGCTACAGAGGCTGATTCTAATGATATGGCC
>CBDTVZ010000341.1:0-2896 GCA_965363995.1 uncultured Eudoraea sp. | reverse complement strand
AAAAAAATGCGATTTTCGCTTACACCCTACGGCCAAAAATCAGATTTATGACCGCAAATAAAAAAATCATTCTTTACGTTTTTCTTCTTGTTTTTGTTGGGCCCTTGTTGGCACAAAAACAAGACACATCTCCTATTTTGGAAGCCACATCCTCATTGGACAAATCGACTAAAGAAAAGGTTGAAATAATCCAAAAACCAATTAACCTGAATGCTGTATTCGGGGAAACCTTGACAGAAAAGGACAATTCAATTGAATCTAGTACGGTAAGTGAGGGCTACAACCTTAAGGATAATTCCAGGGCTGCTAAATACGACAGTTTATGGATGAAGGAACTTTATGAAAACGCAAGCCTTTATGACGACATGTATAATTATGTCTCAAATCTGGATATGGACTCCTTAAAACAGCTTACCATTGATACTGATGTCTTAAAGGAACGATTGGAATTACTTAATCAAAAAACTCCTTTTAACATTGCATATAACCCTTCACTGGAAAGAGTAATTCAGTCTTTTTTGTTGCGAAAGCATGAATTTATGGAGCGCATGATTACAGCAAGCCAGTTTTATTTTCCCATGTTTGAGCAGGAATTGGATAATTATAATATTCCATTGGAAATAAAGTATCTGGCAATCGTGGAGTCTGCATTAAACCCCAGGGCAAAGTCAAGAGTTGGTGCCACGGGTCTTTGGCAGTTTATGTATAGTACAGGCAAGATGTACGGATTGGATGTAAGTAGTTATGTAGATGAGCGCAGCGATCCCATAAAATCAACTGCAGCTGCATGTAAATATCTATCTAAACTTTATCAAACCTTTGGGGACTGGGATCTAGCTTTGGCTGCGTACAATTCAGGCCCCGGGAATGTAAATAAGGCTATTAGAAGATCGGGCGGTTATACGAATTATTGGAATATAAGAAGGAATCTTCCCAGAGAAACAGCGGGTTACGTACCAGCATTTTTAGCCACTATGTATTTGTTTGAGTATGCAAGTGAGCATGGAATAAAGTTAAATAAGGCTGAACGGGCTTATTTTGAAACTGATACGGTTCATGTCAAAAAGCTGATTACTTTTGATCAAATTTCAAAGCTGGTCGGCGTAAGTAATGAAGAATTAAAAGTGCTTAATCCTTCATACAAACTAGATATTATTCCCAAAATAAAAGGCAAAGAGTATTTCTTACGTCTCCCAAAAGATGCTATTGGTAAATTTGTAGCCAACGAGGCAGCTATTTATGCATTCGCGGAAAAAGAAAATAAGAGTAAAGAAAGCGCCTTACCGAAATTGGTTACAGCAAATGACAGAATTCGATATAGGGTAAGAAGCGGGGACTATCTGGGGAGAATAGCTGAGCGTTATGGTGTTGGAGTTAGCCAAATTAAAAAATGGAACGGCCTTAGAAGTAATAATTTAAGAATTGGTCAGCGACTCACCATATATCCCAGAAAGCCGGTAACCGCGGCTTCTTCAAATAAAAAAACATCAATAAAATCTACTCCCGCAGTTAGTTTTTCAGGTGATTCTAAAGTTCACACTGTAAAAGAAGGGGATTCATTATGGACTATCTCCAGAAAATATCCCGGAATTACCATTGATAAATTACGACAATGGAACGGTATTAGCGGTAACAATCTGCAGCCAGGCACAAAATTGAAACTGTGCGATTGTTCATCCTAAAATAAAATATATGAAATACTTTGGAACACTACTTTTAACTTTTCTTATTCTAATTTCCTGTAACGATAAAAATAAAAAGGCATATAAACCTGTTTCGGTTGGTGCAATTAATTCGCTCGCTGTAGTCATGGATAATGAACTTTGGGAAGGAACGGTGGGTGACAAAGTAAGGGAACATTTTGCTGAACCTATAGTAGGACTTACCTGGGACGAACCTCAATTTTCTTTGGAACACATGCCCCCTAAGGTATTTACGGGGATGACACGTCATAGACGTTCCGTTTTACACGTTAGTTTAGACAGCCTGGATTTGGCACACATAAAAACCGATTTGTATGCGACACCTCAAAAGGTTGGTGTAATTAAAGGGAGAACGGAAGAAGAACTCATTAATAATCTGGATGCCGGGGCTGATAAAATCATTGCGTCTTTCAAAAGCACAGAAATGGAAGAGGCACAAAAAAGATTTTTACGCTCTCTTAATAAAGATACAATATTGCAATCCAAATTTGATATTTCTCTTAGGCTACCATCAATTTATAAGGTTGGGAAAGAAGAAGATAATTTTATTTGGATAGACCGTGAAATTCCCAAAGGCACAATGAACATAATTGTCTACGCTATGCCCTGGGACAGTTTTGAAAATGATTCCACTTTCGTCAAAGATATTGTAAAGATGATGGATTCTATTGGTAAAATGTATATCCCGGGACCAGATATACCCAATAAAACAACCTATATGGTCACCGAGAAGGCATTTGCTCCTTATGTTTTCCCAACGGAGATTTCAGGGAAAAAGGCAGCAGAAGTAAGAGGGATCTGGGAAATTCAAAATTATCCCATGGCAGGCCCTTTTTTGACCTATATTATAAATGACAAGGCAAATAACAGAAAATTGATCCTGGAAGGATTTACTTTTGCGCCTGCAACCAACAAAAGAGACTATATGTTTGAACTTGAAGCCATTCTCAAAACAGTACAGTTTAATTAGGTTTAAATAGCACTAATTTAAAAAGGCCCTGAAAATATACTTTCAGGGCCTTTTAATATTTAATACCTCCGTTAATTAATCAAAAGCAAAACCTGTGGCTACTCTAAATATAAAAGCATATATGGTAATGATAAGCAAAGCAAAACAAAACCAGGAAAATACTTTGAAATATTTATTTAGAAAAATGTTCGTCCAGTTTCTAAAAGCTTCTAAGTAGAGCTCT
>CBDTVZ010000340.1:0-2901 GCA_965363995.1 uncultured Eudoraea sp. | reverse complement strand
CCACCTTCAATACATTCTTTGGCCAAATTGCGTAACTGATCTATACCCTCAATTTCCATAGCGGTATAATCAGCAAGCGTAATAACTATTGGGAAAATAATCTCAAGAATATTTTCATCACCATCTAATTGGTCAAATATTTCTTCAATTAAATACAGGCCTTCTTTAGATTCTATGGTAATCGTAACTCCATTTGCCTTAACAGTATAAGGAAATTCAAGAGCGAAACAGCTTGCTCCATCTACAATATTATCGAAGGAGCCGTCATTGGAAGCGGTATCTTCAATAAGCTTAGCTGTTGAGGAACTTGCAATTATAGTTTGCTGTTCGTCCGGTTGTGGTAATTCTTCAAATGCTTCCTGACAGGCATTAAATGAAAATGCCAGTACTAGAAGTAGGGTTTGCAATGAATACTTAAAAAACTTTTTCATAACGATTTGGATTTTTTTGTTGTTCGTACAACTTTAAAACAACTACATTTTAAAATACCCTACTCTTTTTTTAATTTTTTTAAAATATCTTTGAAACAGAACCAACTGTAAGAACAAAAAAATATGGACAACGTATGTGAGGAGGAAGTGTTCAGTAACCTCTTCAAAGCCAATTCCAAAACGGTTTTTAATTATATATATTATAAATTCGGAAACGAAGAGAAAGCGTATGATGTAGTTCAGGAAGCTTTTGTTAAACTATGGGAGAATTGTGCTAAAGTAAGTCCTGAAAAAGCGAAGTCTTATGTATATACAATAGCAAATAACCTTTATTTAAATGTTATCAAAGCGGAAAAAGTCCGTTTAAAGTATGCAGACAGGATAAATAATACCTCTTACGAATCACCGGAATTCTTGCTGGAAGAAAAAGAGTATAAAGAAAAGCTGGATCGAGCCTTAAATAGTCTTCCTGAAAATCAGAGAATCACTTTTTTATTAAATAGGATTGATGGTAAGAAATATGCGGAAATAGCAGAAATGGAAGGGGTAAGTGTGAAAGCTATTGAAAAGCGTATGCATCTGGCTCTAAAAGCGCTAAGAAATCAAATAGAAGGGATATAGCTGACAGGTCCCTGGGAATAAACTCCGGATATTTTAGAATTATTTTTAACATTGAGGGTAGGGTTTTATTAGAATTAATTGTTTTAATGATATAAAGTTAGAAATCATGCAAGAAAATTACTTAGCAAAATGGCTGAATAATGACCTCTCCGAGGAAGAGCTCGCAGTATTTAAAAAATCTGCTGAGTATGCTTCTTATGAGAAGTTAATGCAGGTCAGCGGTACTTTGGAAGCGCCGGATTTTGATATAGATAAGGCATTAAATGATTTCAAAAACAATCAACTGCAAAAAGATGTTAAAGTAATAAAGATGAATCCTATGCGAAAGTTATGGCGCGTTGCAGCTGCCATAGCTGTTATTTTTGTTACATCTTATCTTTATATATCAACTTTAGATGAATCTGTTTCTACACAATATGCGGAACGCAATGAAGTGAGGCTTCCCGATAATTCTGAAATTATTTTAAATGCCGATTCCAGGATAACTTATAGTGAAAAGAACTGGGATAAAGAACGAAATATCTCCCTGCAAGGAGAAGCTTTCTTTAAGGTTGCCAAAGGACAAAAATTTACGGTTGCTACCAATGATGGTTTAGTTACCGTATTGGGTACTCAATTTAATGTTGAAAATAGAACAGGATTTTTTGAGGTTACCTGTTATGAAGGCTTGGTAAGTGTCACCTTTAATGGTAAAGAAACAAAACTTCCTGCCGGGAATTCTTTTATAGCAATTAACGGTAACGTATTGAATACAGAGTCGCCTGTAAACACCACTCCTTCCTGGATGAGTAATGAAAGTACTTTTAAAAGTATACCGTTGAATTATGTCCTGGATGAGTTTGAAAGACAATACAACATTGAGGTTAAAACTGAAAATGTTAATCTTGAGCAATTATTTACCGGTTCTTTTAGCAACACAAACATAAATTTGGCGTTACAGAGTATTAGTACTCCTTCTCAGATAAAGTATGAATTAGAGGGGAACAACGTGCTATTCTATGCCGAAAACGCGCCATAATAGTATACTACTTTTATACCTAATACTTTTGTTTGCCCTTTTTTCAGGCAGGGCACAGGTAGATACCTTCCCAAAAAATATTAGTCTGGTTTCCTATATCCGGCAGTTAGAGAAGGATTTTGATGTAAAATTTTCTTATGTTGATGAGGATCTTCAAACCTTACTTATAAACACTCCCGAAGTTAGTTCTCTTGACGGTATATTAAATGACATCCGGAATCAAACCCAACTAATTATTAAGAAGCTAAGTGAACGCTACTATACGCTCTCCAAAAGCACTACGGTAGATATATGTGCATTTGTCCTGGATAATTACAGTGAGAATACTACTTCAGGGGCATCAGTACAAGTATTGGGCAGTAGTATTTCTACAGTAACAGACATGAACGGCCGGTTTTCTCTGGATAATATCCCCAGAAAAGCTTCTATTCGAATAAAACATATAGGTTATAAACCAAAATACGTAACCGCCGAGGATCTGGTAAGTAAAAATCCCTGTCCTACACTATTATTCAGTTTAAACTATCAACAGCTGGATGAAGTTGTGATTTATAAATTTTTGACCACTGGACTTACCAAACAAACTGATGGCAGCATTACTCTTAATACCGAAGAATTTGGAATTCTTCCGGGACTTTTAGAACCCGACGTTCTTCAAACCGTGCAAGCCCTTCCCGGAATAAAAAGTATAGATGAAACTGTATCAGATATTAATATTAGAGGAGGGACAAATGATCAAAACCTTATTCTTTGGGATGATATTAAAATGTATCAATCCGGTCATTTTTTCGGATTAATTTCTGCCTTTAACCCCTATTTGACTGAACATGT
>CBDTVZ010000339.1:0-2904 GCA_965363995.1 uncultured Eudoraea sp. | reverse complement strand
TGCCATATTTGGCCGCAAATCGTTTAAGGTAAAAATCGGCCAGGATTAAAACATCGTTCTCCCTTTCCCTCAAAGGAGGAATTTTCATCCGAATAGTATTAATACGGTATAACAAATCTTCCCTGAAGAGTCCGTCACTCACCATTTTATCCAAATCGGAATTGGTAGCACATACTAACCGAATGTCCACAGTAATGGGTTTATTGGACCCTACCCTTACAATAAGCTTATTTTGAATAGCAGATAAAAGTTTGGCTTGGGCTTGCAGAGACAAATTTCCGATTTCATCTAGGAAAAGTGTACCACCGTCAGCAGCTTCAAACTTACCAGCCCTATCCTCCTTCGCGTCCGTAAAAGAACCTTTTATATGGCCAAATAGTTCACTTTCAAAAAGGGATTCGGAGATGGCACCCATGTCGACTGCGATAAAAACTTCATTTTTCCTTTCTGAAATACGATGCAATTCACGTGCAATTAATTCTTTGCCGGTACCATTTTCACCTGTGATTAAAACATTAACATCGGTTTTGGCCACTTTCCGGGCCAAATTCAGGACAGCGTTAAGCGCTTTGGAGTTACCAATTATAAAATTTTTATTTTGGTTGATGAGCTGTTTTAAACTACTCTCCTTCTCTTTAAGTTGTTCGACTTCCTTTTGCGATTTGCGTAAAGAATAGGCCGTTTTTAAAGTGGTTATTAACTTATCATTGTTCCAGGGTTTAAGAATAAAATCGGTTGCCCCTTCTTTAAGAGCTTTTACCGCCAATTCTACAGCCCCATAGGCTGTCATCATGATTACTGAAGTAAGCGGGGCAATCTTTTTGATTTCTTTTAACCAATATAGTCCTTCATTACCGGTATTAACTCCGGCAGAGAAGTTCATGTCTAAAAGAATAATATCAAAATGCTTTAAATTAGGAAATGTTGAGATTTGATTCGGATTGGAAATACTGTCCACCGTTTTAAACTCAAACTGCAGCAAGATTTCCAAGGCGCTCAAAACACTTTTGTTATCGTCTATCACTAAAATTTTTCCATCCAGCACAGATCACATTTTTTAAATCAATGATATAAAGCTACGATTTCAAAATTGGATTTAAATGGGAGTGTCTAAAAATTGGACAATTACTGTATAAATATTTTACGCTATATGCACTTATTCCGAATGGATTAATATATAACAATATGATTATTAATACTTTATGATTTTGGCACAACTGTAGCTATAGAATGGATATACCAATACTATATGAACTTGAAGTTTAGTGTATTAGTTTTATTTTTTTTGACGGTTTCATGGCAAGCTTTTGCACAGGAATCCTGGTCTTTAGACAAATGTGTATCGTATGCTATAGAGCATAATCTCTCCCTTAATGACTTTGAATATACAGAGTTTTCCAGTGAAGAAACTTACAAACAGTCTATTCGGAACTTGTTACCATCAGTAAATGGCTATGCAGATTATTTCCAAAGTTTTGGACGGGCTGCAGATCCGAATAGTAACATTATTGTTAATTCAGATTTTTTTGCAAACAACTATTCCCTTACTGCGAGCATAGATTTATTTCAAGGTTTTCAGAAAATAAATTCCATAAGGGCATCGAAGTTGATTTATAGTGCCTCCCTCGAAGATGTAGAGCAACAAAAATTCCTATTGGCATTTAGGGTGATGAAGGCCTATTACGACATCAAGTTCTTTGAGGGCCTATTAGTCATTTCACAAGAGCAACTTCAAATCTCACAGAATAATTATAATTTGGTAAAAAGACAGGTCGAATTAGGGCTAAAAGCGGGAGCCGATGTCTATGAGGCAGAATCACTTTTGTTAACTGATCAACTGGCACTGACCCAAAGTGAAAATAATTTTCAGAAAGCACAGCTAAAATTAATTCAGGAAATGAATTTTATAGGGGAATCAACTATTTTGCTTGAACCCTTTTTAAGGGATAATTCAAAAACGGAACTTGGGGTGACTGTGGTTCAGCAAGATTCCATATATAATAATGCCATGGGTTTCATACCCATAATAAAGGCGCAGAAATTAAGGGCCGCTGCCGCCAGAAAACAGTTAGCTGTGGCAAGAGGAAACCTATATCCTTCTCTGTCATTGGTGGCAGGATATGGCACGGGCTATTTTGAAACGTTTATAAATGATGCCGGAATTGTAATTCCATTCCGCGAACAGCTTAAAAATAATGCTTCCGAATATATAGGACTCGCCCTTAATGTTCCCATATTTAATGGATGGTCTGCACGTTCCAGGGTAAAGCAACAAAAGATAGAACTCCTTAGAGCCGATAATAACCTGGATCTTCAGGAACAGCAGTTGTACCTTGTAATTCAACAACTCATTCAGGATTATACATCGCTGGAGGTAGAGATAGCTCAAAGTGCTAAAAAAGTACAGGCACAGGAGTTAGCATTTACAATTTCTCAGAAACGGTATGACAAAGGACTGATTAGCGTTCTGGAACTTACACAGGCGAAGAACCTTTTTGCCACAGCCCAGAATGAGAATTTGCAGGTTCTGCTGCGTTTTTATCTGAATAAAAGTACTTTGGATTTTTACAATGGTTTGCCTGTATTTAATATCAATCAAAATAATTAGAATAACATGGATATAAAACTGGAGAAGAAAAAAGGATTACGGCCCAAACATTATGGTTACATCGCGCTGGGCTTGCTATTACTTTTTACGGGATGGAAATTGCTATTCGGCACTCAGGTATCCACCTTTAGAACTGAAAAGGAAAAGTTATCCATAGCTGAGGTTACACAGGGTAAATTTGATGACTATATCACCATTAATGGCAATGTAGCGCCAATTGCAACTATCTATATGGATGCCTATGAGGGCGGGCGCGTGACTGAAAAATTGATTGAAGAAGGAGCAACAGTTAAAAA
>CBDTVZ010000338.1:0-2908 GCA_965363995.1 uncultured Eudoraea sp. | reverse complement strand
TTGGAAAGATAGCTGTAACACCAGTTCTAACAGGTCCTTTGCCTACAACATTTTCTCCTTTTCCAGAAATAATAGTGCTATAACCTACCTCGACTCCGTTAACATCTGTAATAGCATTAAATACTCCTGTTGTTCCAACAAATGGAACCCCTAAATCTCTTGCTCTTGGTTTTTGTCCGTAAGAATGGAAACAAATGAGCATTACTATGAAAACTATAAATGTTCTTTTCATATTGGTTGGTTTTTAATGTGGTACAACGTCTCGCATAAACACAGGGCAGCCGTCTAGGCTGGCTTGCCGTTTTATGCATTGTTGGCTGCTGTATGATCATTTATTTATTCAATTTTCAGACAGAAGTTTTTTCAAAATTTTTGCTCCATTAGAATTTTCAGGATCTATTTCAACCGATTTTTGATAATTTTTGATAGCAAGTTCTTTTTTTCCAGCTTCCAAATATGCTTCACCTAAACTATCATAAACATTCCCTGATTCTGGATAAGATATTACATTGAGTTTGAAAACTTCTATTGCCTCCATCACTTTTCCAGATTGTAAGAAGCGATATCCTACATTGTTCATTTCTCTTTCTTTTAGTGAATAGGTTTCTGAATCTTTTAGTTTTTCAAAATGTTCAAGCCCTTCAGCTATACTTTTATCATTTATAACTTCAAATAACGAGTTTGCGAGTGACTTTTTTGGCATTTCATAAGAACCACCATATAAGATCCCTAAAATTGCAGTGTTAATTTCATTTAAAGATGCTCCACCCGTATTGTTAAATAAAACGATCATATTTTTATTCGATGGAATTCTTGTAATCAAGGTGTTAAATCCATTTATTCCACCACCATGACTAACTACTTTAATACTGTCTTTAGTACTACCTATTGGTCGCATACCCGTACCCCAACCGTAACCGTAATGATCTGGTCCTGCTTGAATATGTTCCGCAAACATTAGATCTATATTTTCTTCTGAAAGTAGTTGGTTGTTGTATAAAGCTTGATCCCACAGATATAAATCTTCAACGGTTGAATACAAGGATCCGGCAGCATACGGAATCGACATATCAAGATAGGGCGCATTCATATAATTACCTCCGTTCTTTACATATCCAGAAGCTCTATTTGTTAATATAGTTCCATGATGATCATAACCCGTATTATTCATTTTGAGAGGCATTGTAATGTTATCTTTCAATACTTGCTCGTACGATTTACCTGTTACTTTCTCTATGATAACACCCAATAGGAAATAACCTGAATTGCTATAGGCAAATTTTTCTCCAGGTTTGAACTGAAGTGTAGAGTCAGCAAAAACAGCCGTAAATTCTTGAGGAGTATATGGGTCACGGCTACTATCTCTAAAGAACCCTGGAAATGAGGTGTAATTTGGAGTTCCTGAGGTATGCGTTAATAAATGATGAATGGTTATTACATCGCCATTAGATTTAGGGTACTCAGGAAGATATGTTGAAACAGTGGCATCTAATTTTAATTTTCCTTGCTCCACTAATTGCATTATCAGCATTGAAGTAAATTGCTTTGTTATTGAGCCTAATCTGTGTTTGGTGTCCGACTGATTAGGAATATTCCATTCCATGTTAGCCAATCCAAAGCCATTTTTATAAATAACTTCACCTTTTTCAGCAACAAGAACAGAACCGTTAAATTGACCATATTCAGTATATAGGTTTAGCAATTCGTCTAGCTGTTCTATTTTGGTCTGCCCGACGCAAATATTTATTGAAAGTAGAAGAATGAATATCCCGATAAAATTTATTCTCATTAAAAAATATTTTGGATTATGTTTCATGATTTGCCTTTATTTAAGTTATTTTTTTATTGCAGCTAACGTTTGATATATAATTTGTTGCGTGTTTTAAGCACCTAATTTAGCAAATACAAACCGAATAGAATCCCGATAGTTATCGGGATTCGTAAGTAGGCGAGAACTAGCAATAAATTATATACGTTGTTTCCTGCATAGCCTTGTTATTCTATCGAAGCCCATCAATTAATATGTACTCACCTTTTTGCATAATCATTTACAGAGGTTAGTCGCATGGGGAAAACATCAATAGTTTTTTTCATATCAATTTCACTTCCGTTCGCTACTCCTAACATCAGTGCTGCAAAGGACTCACCTAATGGGTCTTGAGCTTCATCTTTTTGGGCTCTGATAGTTTCTTCAGCTACAAATTGAAGCTCAAACTTTTTCCCTTTATTTGTCTCAAAGATATTCACTACTTCAATCGGACTTAAAGCTTCTGGTCCACCCAGCTCAATAAATTTATTCTTAGCAGCAGGATTATCTAATGACGCAACAGCAAATGATGCAACGTCTTTTATTGCAATCCAGGAAACTCTGTTCTTTCCTTCTCCATAGATGGTGGCTTTCGTATTGGCATAATCAAAACCCAATGCTGGACTGAGCCATACTTCCATAAAATAGGTTGGTTGCAAAATTGTATAACTCAAACCACTTTCTGCAAGATGCTTTTCCACTTTACGTTTAGCGGTTTGCAATGGAAATTGGCCCGGCATTCCGCAAAATGAAACATAAACAAATTGCTTGATGTTTGCGCCTATAGCAGCATCAATCAAATTATTTTGTCCTTCATCATCCACTGTTTGAATAGAATCTCCTTCCTGCCTTGATAGCGTTGAGGAAACGGTGGAAATAACTGCTGAAACTCCATGCAAAGCATTTTCTAATGAAGGCTTATCTTTCATATCGCCTTCTACAATTTCAACGCCTAATTCTTTCAATTGAGTTACTTTATTTTCATCTGACGAGGTACGTGCCAAACCTTTTACTTTTATATTTTTTTCTGATAATTGACGGCAAATTTCACTGCCTAAAAATCCTGTAGCACCTGCTACAAGTACAGTTGATGAATTGTTT
>CBDTVZ010000337.1:0-2911 GCA_965363995.1 uncultured Eudoraea sp. | reverse complement strand
GGCGGATTGGTTTGCGTAAGATTCCCCTGGTTAACCTCAGATAATTTTGGAAAATATCTGTCCGGATCTGTAGTGGGCTTAAGCGATCTGAAATTTGCCCCACTAGGATTGTCGGGTCCAAAGTTTTCTGTAGTGACCACACCGTTATCAATCTGTTCCCAAACATATGTAAGTATGTCTGCAGAATCGAGATCTATGGCATTTCCTGATAATACAAATGGTGTTCCCTTTGGAATAATATAATCAGGTATTGGATTAATAACCGGAGGGTTGTTTGTTAAAGGCGTAAGTTCTCCACAACTTGTAGTTTGAAGATATTCTATAATTTGAAATATGCTGTTATAATGGAAATAGTCATCCCCATTTGGGGCTACGTTCTCTCCGGGTATTATTCCGGCATATCCCATAATGGTTGTTCCTGTACCGGGTTCTGCCTGTACCAGGGTGCCTTCAGATTCAAAGGACCAGGTATGATTTGCGCCAAATTGATGCCCCAATTCATGTGATACAAAATCGAGATCATAGATATCACCCTGTGGATTTAAGGCAGCAGCGTAACCACTTCCTTTTTGGTTATCTGTGCAAACAGACCCTATAAAGCCCGCATTACCTCCATTTGTATCCTCATGAAATAAATGACCTACATCATAATTTGCCTCGCCAATTGTTGTGGTAAGTGTATTTTGAACTTCTGTGTTTAAGTTTCCCCCGTAAGGGTCGGTATCAGGGTCTGTAAATATTACCAAATCTGTACTGGCAATCAATTCTAAAGTAACGCCCAAATCGGTCTCAAAAACCTGGTTTACCCTTGTAAGAGTAGCATTTATTGCCGCAAGGGCGTCGGGTACCGTACCTCCATGAAATTGAGTATATTCTCCTGTAGCAGAAATTGCTATTCTGTATTTTCTTAGGGTTTGATCATCTACAAGTTTTGAAACAGACCCGTTGATGCTTTTTTCAATCCCTGATTGGGTAAAACAAATAAAGTCGCTGTTGAGCTTAGAATGTAAACTTCTGTCGTAAACTACATAAGTACTGCCTCCATCTGAGACTTTCTCCATGAAAGTTGTCTTTTCGCTTCCTGCATGAACAATCATACTTTGTACTCCCTTGTGTGAAATGCTAAATCGAATACGGTCTTTACTTCCATCCACACTATAGCCTGAATAGGACCTTATACCGGGATATTTTTTTGCCAATTCCGGTGACAAGACCGAATTTTCTGAAACTCTGAATGCCCTTAGTTTCCCCTTGACATCTGGAAAATAAATTATTCCGGGAGCTTTCTTTAGGGCAGATATAGATAAAAGTTCCTCAGATAAAGATGTCTGATCCAAATCAAAAACCCTTACCTTAGTTACGTCCGGTTTGGATAGTGAAGGCGAAGAAAATTTATTGGGAGATTTCTCCTGACCCCAATATTTGGATTGCGCAGATCCGTAAAAGGAAAGAAATATTATTGAAATTGTTAAAACAAGACGTAGTTTTGTTAACATCAAGAGATTTTTAAACTTTTAAAAGTAAGTCTTTTTATTATTTTATTTGTGTGGTCACAGTTCAAAGCATTTCCAATTACGATAAAAAGCAAACTACTGCTATAACCATTGGTACTTTTGACGGTGTTCACATAGGTCACAGAAAAATACTAGAACGCCTCATAAATGATGCCAAAAAAACCGGCCTGCGATCTACTGTACTTACTTTTTTCCCGCATCCCAGAATGGTTTTACAAAAAGATACCGAAATAAGGCTACTGAATACCATCCAGGAAAAAATTAAAATATTAGAATTTATTGGCCTGGATTACCTGATTATTCATCCCTTCACTCTTGAATTCTCACGTCTTTCTTCCACAGAATTCGTTAGGGACATCCTGGTGAATGAATTAAAGGTCAAAAAAATTATTATAGGTTATGACCACCGCTTTGGCCGTAACAGAAATGCCAATATCCAGGATCTTTCCGCCTTTGGGAATACTCTAAATTTTGAAGTTGAAGAAATTCCGGCACAGGAAATAGATGATGTTTCTGTAAGTTCTACAAAAATCAGAAATGCGCTTATGGAAGGAGATATAAAGACTGCCAATGAATACCTGGGATATAACTACATGCTAACGGGCGATGTTAAAAAAGGCAAGGGACTGGGACGACAATTAAACTTTCCCACAGCTAATTTATTTATTAAAGAAAAATACAAACTCATCCCTAAAAACGGGGTTTATGTGGTAAATAGCATCCTTAATGACAAACTTTTTTACGGGATGATGAACATCGGTTTTAATCCTACTGTAGATGGTTCCTCAAAAAGCATTGAAATTCATTTTTTTGATTTTAAAGCGGATTTATATGATCAAAATATCCAGGTAGATATTATAGAGCGCATCCGCGATGAACATAAGTTCAACTCTTTGGAGGAACTTAAAGCGCAGTTGCTGAAAGATAAAGAAACGTCAATTGCCATAATTTCAAGCTAAATGTTTAATTCCTTTTTCTTTAAAAGAATAGACAACAGTCCCTTACTAATTTTTCGAATATTTCTGGGGATTCTTATCAGCCTGGAATGCTATGGTGCCATCTTAACAGGATGGGTCAGGAGAACTTTGATAGAGCCTACATTCAACTTTTCTTTTATTGGTTTTGAATGGTTACAACCCTTACCCGGTCCGGGCATGTATATCTACTTTTTTATTATGGGTACCCTGGGTATTTTCATTGCTCTTGGTTATAAGTACAGATTCAGTATACTTTCATTTACCATTCTTTGGACAGCTGTTTACCTGATGCAAAAAACATCATACAACAATCACTATTATTTGTTGATACTTATATCACTAATTATGTGTTTTCTCCCGGCCAACCAGGCATATTCATTAGATGCCAGGGCTAAGCCACAGATTAGGAGCGAGAGCATG
>CBDTVZ010000336.1:0-2916 GCA_965363995.1 uncultured Eudoraea sp. | reverse complement strand
AAATTGAGGGTATAGATCAGTTACGCAATTTGGCCAAAGAATGTATTGAAGGTGGTCAGGATGATGACATAGAATGTATAGATTTTGTTTATCCTATTACGATATACACGTTTGATCTCAATGAGGTTGAAACAGGTTCCGTTACTGTAGGGTCCGATAAAGATCTTAGAACCTTTTTTGCCGGCCTGGACGACAATGACTTAATCGGGATTGACTTCCCTATAGCCATGGAGCTTTACGATGGTACAAAAGTTGAAGTAGGAAGTAATGCTGAATTGGCCAATGCACTTGAAATGGCTAAAATAGCATGTGACGAAGATGATGACACAGACTACAACGATGATGATTTTACTCAGGAGCGTTTAGAAAATCTATTGGTAGAATGTCCATGGTTGATTCATGAGGTTGTAAGAGATGAGGTAAATCAATCAGATCAGTACTTTGAATACGTAATGAACTTTACCGAAGATGGTGCAGTAACGGTTAAAGACAGAATGGGTAACAGTTTGATGGGAACCTGGAGTACACGTGTTACAGATAATGGAGTACTTATTAAACTTGCGTTTGATGTATTGGTTGACTTTAACCTTGAATGGTTCGTATACGAATTAGGAGAAGGTAAGATTAAACTTTACGCCGAAGGAGGAAACAAGATTATAATGAATATTGCTTGTGATCTTTTTAATACCGATCCCAATACCCTAAGAGAGATTTTGAAAGAATGTAGCTGGGTAATAAAAAAGGTAAAAAACCAGGGTGAGGAAATTGACAGATTACTTGGCTATGAGTTTAACTTTTTGCCAGAAGGTTTACCTGTAGGTACTGTAACCCTTGGTGAAGGTGAAAACATCTCTCAAGGAACATGGGAAATTACCATGAATGAGCAAGGAAGGCTTGTGATGGCAATTACCATGGGATCAGAACCAGGAGTAAGCTTTGAATGGCCATTATCTGACCTGAGAAATGACAGATTGAAATTTGAAGTTGAAGATATCGGATATGAGCTAGTACTGCAAAGAGTTTGTGATGACAATAACAATGACGGTGATGTTCCTGAGATCAGAAACTTTATGATGGGCGGTGATTGGATGGTTGCCCTTTATGAAAACGGTGAAATGAATGAAACTGAAAATTATATGGATTATACCTTCAATTTCATGGCTAATCACTTAATATCTACAACACTTTCAGAAATGGGTGTCTCTTATCCAGGTCTGTGGCGTGTGCTTAGAAATAGTGATGGTAAAATTAAAGTATACCTGAACTTCGGAGATGTAAATCCTCTGGCCGAGCTTACAGATGATTGGGAATGGGTTTCTAATATGGATGGCAGTATTAAACTGAAACATGTTAGCGTTTCAAATGACGGTCTTACTGAAATAGTGAATACACTGGTTTTTGTAAAAAAAACGCCATAGATATACCCTAAGGAAAAGTATTTAAAATACCTTATTTGCCCCCCTATTTTGCTGAAAAGGGTAACTTCTCTAAGAAGTTACCCTTTTCTCTTTTATATTTCTTTCTTCAGTCTTCCATCATCCCATTGTTATTATTAAATTTGCACTTCGCCATAATTGACATAAAACGATGTTTGATAATTTAAGTGAGAAGCTGGATAAAGCATTACATGTCCTCAAAGGGCATGGCCAGATTACCGAAATTAATGTTGCTGAGACTACTAAAGAAGTAAGAAGGGCTCTCCTGGATGCCGATGTCAATTTTAAAATAGCCAAGGAATTTACAAATAGAGTAAAAGAAAGGGCCTTGGGTCAGAATGTTTTGACCAGCTTACAACCCGGGCAGTTGATGGTTAAAATTGTTAAGGATGAACTTACCCAATTAATGGGTGGGGATGCAGAAGGCATTAATCTTTCCGGTAGTCCATCCGTAATACTTATGTCAGGTCTTCAGGGATCTGGTAAGACCACCTTTTCAGGCAAACTTGCGAATTATCTAAAACAGAAAAAATCTAAAAACCCTTTATTAGTAGCCTGTGATGTATACAGACCAGCGGCCATTGATCAGTTGCATATTGTAGGAGAACAGGTAGGAGTGGAGGTATTTTCAGATAAGGAAAATTCCGATCCGGTATCCCTTGCAAAGGCTGGGGTTGCCCACGCCATAAGTAATGGTTTCAACGTTGTAATTATAGATACTGCAGGCCGGTTGGCTGTGGATGAGCAGATGATGACGGAAATTGCTAATATCCGCGATGCCGTAAAACCTCAGGAAACCCTCTTTGTAGTAGACTCCATGACAGGTCAGGATGCGGTGAATACGGCAAAAGCATTTAATGATCTGCTAAATTTTGATGGTGTTATTCTAACCAAGCTGGATGGGGACACCCGGGGCGGTGCGGCAATTTCTATTAAATCTGTTGTTGATAAGCCCATAAAATTTATTGGTACAGGAGAGAAGATGGATGCCATAGATGTCTTTCACCCGGCACGTATGGCCGATCGTATTCTTGGAATGGGCGATGTTATCTCCCTGGTGGAAAGGGCACAGGAACAATTTGATGAAGACGAGGCGCGCAAGATTCAGAAAAAAATTGCGAAGAATAAATTCGGTTTTGATGATTTCCTCAAACAGATACAGCAGATCAAGAAGATGGGGAGCATGAAGGACCTAATGGGGATGATACCGGGAGCCGGGAAAGCACTAAAGGGAATGGATATAGATGATGATGCATTTAAACATGTAGAAGCCATTATTCATTCTATGACCCCCGATGAAAGATCCAATCCTTCTAAACTTGATGCCGGCAGGAAAAAAAGAATAGCCAAAGGCAGCGGACGTACTACTCAGGAGGTAAATCAATTGCTAAAGCAGTTTGATCAAATGAGTAAAATGATGAAAATGATGCAAGGTGGTGGAGGCAAAAAAATGATGCAGATGATGCAGAATATGAAATAA
>CBDTVZ010000335.1:0-2931 GCA_965363995.1 uncultured Eudoraea sp. | reverse complement strand
CGTCACGCTCGCACCGACAAAGGCGACACCTGTGGCTCTCTTCAATGTGGGGGTCATTACTAGTATGGATAATATTGGTCTGAATACAATTAGATATTCACTTATTATCTTAGTTCGTATAAAAGATATATAGTTAATATGAACTATATACAATTGTTGGCAGTAATTATGATCAAATATTATGAAAAATCTTAAACTATCTATTTTACTATTAACCGCATTTTGCTTCAATGCCTGTGATCAAAGACAGAGCGAAACCGTTAATACAGATATATTAAGCTCACCGATAAATGACTATCTGACAGCATGTGAGTCAAATGGGTTTAACGGAGCTGTTTTAGTTGCAAAAGGAGACAGCCTAATTCTTAACAAAGGCTATGGATTTGCCAATAAGGAAAAGTCTTTTGCAAATACCCCCAAAACAGTATTTGATATCTGTTCCGTAACAAAGCAGTTTACAGGAACGGCAATATTAAAGTTAGCCGAGGACGAAAAACTAAAGCTAACCGATTCTTTAAGTACTTATTTTAAGGATTTGCCTTTTGATAAAAAGAACATCACCATTCACCAATTACTTACACATTCGGGTGGCTTTGGGCATGATATAGGCGAAAGTGATTTTGACCATATCCCTGAAAACGAATATTTCCAGCAATTGTTTGATACAGACTTACTGTTCACACCAGGAGAAAAATATGAGTACTCTAACTCTGGCTACAGTATTCTTGGACGAATAATAGAAATCGTATCAGGTAAAAGTTATGAAAGCTATTTAAGAGAAGAATTATTTGAACCGGCAGGAATGACACAAACTGGCTACCTCTTGCCTAAATGGAGCAGTGATTTAGTAGCTAATGAATATTTGTATAATGTCATAGATAAAGGGAATCACATTTCTAAATATCAGCAGGATGGGAAAATTGCCTGGCCTTTAAAGGCAAATGGAGGTATTAACTCCACCCAAGAAGATATGTACAAATGGTATTTGGCATTAAAAAATAATACAGTATTAAACAATTCTTCTACGGAGAAATTGACGACACCGCATATTCTCGAATACGAAGGCGAATCAAGCTATTATGCTTATGGTTGGGCCATATTTCAGTCAGATAGAGACACTAAAGTAATTACTCATAATGGCTATAATCGTATTAATTATTATGAGTTTGTTTGGTTTCCTGAAGAAGATGCTCTTATTCTATTTTCAACCAATTCGTCAACTCGCGAAACCATGAGAATATCATTTGAAGTAGAAAAGATGCTTTTTGATGAAAGTTATAAGGCCGAACCTATCTCAAAAAATAAGGTGACTGAGTTGCTAACATTTACCGAAAGCTATTCCGGAAATGTGAAAGATTTAGGGAAAGAATTAAAGCAAAAATTTGAAGCGACGTTGGATGACCCCGTTTATTTAAATCGCTTAAGTGGAATTTATTTACGAGGGGACGAAATTGAAAAAGCTATGGTCATTACAGAGCTCAACACCCAATTGTTTCCTGATAATGGCAATATCTGGGATACTATGGGGGATGTATACTTTGCTGCGAAACAAAATGAAAAGGCAAAAGACAGCTACAAAAAAGCATTGGAGCTTAAACCCGAAAATGATGATTGCTTTTGGTGTGACAATTCTTCCTCTCAGCTTAAAAATTTGGAGACAAAAAAATAAACTATTGCCAACACTGTACATGAAATCATAGCATCCGCCTGAGGTGGAAAAGCTACGCTTCATATACCAAACCTTGTGCCCAATGAAAATAAACATTTGGGTTTTTTATTGATATAAGTTTGTACCGACCAGTCCGTTTGATTACGTTTGTAATATGAATCAGAAACATGACAAAGAAAAAGTCATTCAAAAAGGAGTAGAATTATTCTGGCGTAAAGGATATAGTAATCTTGGTGTTGAAGAAATATGTAGAACCACGGGAATGACCAAAGGGGCCTTTTACAATGCATTCAAGAGTAAAGAGAATTTTTTAGTCTCTTGTCTCAAGGCTTACGGCACAATGAACAGCAATTACCTTATAAAACAGCTGAATAACGATAAAAGAAAATCAGTAGATAATTTAACAAACATGTACACTACTATGTTAGGCGATCAACCGAGTATGAATTTCAGTGGTTGTATGATGAATAATATGATGTCTGAAATTGGATCGATGAACGAGGTTGTAGGTAACGCTACTGCACTAGCCTTTGATGATCTTTTGGAGGTTATTGAACCTACCGTTCAAAAGGCACAGAAAGAAGGAGATATATCTTCAGCTTTAAACTCAAAATCAGTTACAGAGTTAATTCACTCTACTTTTTTTGGGGTTTTAACCAGAGCTAAAAGCACCAAGGATAATCAAAAGGCAATATCCACAATGACTTTGCTCATTCAATCATTAAAAACAAATTAATATGACTACTATATCAAGAGAAATTGAGATTAATGCCTCTAAGGAAGAAGTTTGGAAAGCGATTGCAAAAAATGGGGGTAAACCAGTTGCACGATTCAAAACAACGCATCAGCTAACAGGAGATGACAATCCTGATATGTTATCTATATTTGAGTTCGCCAATGCTGATATTATTAATGAGATGTTAAATGGAGATGATTTCACGGCCTTAGCAGAATTAAGAGCCAGAGTATTTATAAAATTAAATATTGTCATTTGCGATGAAATGTAAAGCCCTAAACCATGGAAACAAATAAAAAAGAAATATCCGCGGAATTCCCATTCCAATCAAAATACCTCGATATTAAGGGGAGCAAAATTCATTATGTAGATGAAGGGGAAGGGGACCCAATTCTATTCCTTCATGGCAACCCCACTTCTAATTATTTATGGAGGAATATAATCCCTTATGTCCATTCGGCAGGAAGGTGTATAGCTCCAGACCTAATTGGAATGGGTAAATCTGACAAACCGGATATAGCATACG
>CBDTVZ010000334.1:0-2948 GCA_965363995.1 uncultured Eudoraea sp. | reverse complement strand
GTTTAAGCTAACTGCAACCTTTTCGAGATAATCGACAGGAATTACGCAATCTGAATCCAATATTATAAAATAATTCCCTGTAGCGCTCTGCATACCAAAATTTCTGGAATGCCCAGGACCTGTATTCTCTTTGAAAAGATAAGTAATATTTAATGTTCCTTTATAATCATCAATTACAGTTTTAGATGTGGTAACAGAGCCGTCTTCAACAATGACTATTTCATATGATTTATTGTAGGACTGATGCAATAGACTCTCCAGCAGTTCGCGAATTTCATCAGGTCTGTTAAATACAGGAATGATTAAAGAAAAAGAAAGTTCCATATCTCAATTAGAGTATACATAAAAGCCATCCTGTACCGGGATGGTTTTCTAATTTTTTAGAAACTGTTATTCAGTAAAATGCTCAATTACCTCATGGCTTACACCAGTATTTGAAAAACCCCCATCATGAAACAAATTCTGCATGGTAACTTTTCTTGTAAGATCTGAAAAGAGAGATACGGTATAATTCGCACAATCCTGAGCGGTTGCATTACCTAAGGGAGACATCTTTTCCGCATAATTAATAAAGCCATCAAAACCTTTTACACCCTGCCCGGCAGTAGTTGGTGTTGGAGATTGAGAAATTGTGTTAACTCTTACCTTTTTCTCTATGCCAAAAAAGTAGCCAAAACTTCTGGCCACAGATTCAAGATAAGCTTTGTTGTCTGCCATATCATTATAATCTGGAAATGTACGTTGGGAAGCCATATAGGTTAATGCCACAATACTTCCCCATGAATTCATTGAGTCTGCTTTGTATAAACTTTGCATAACCTTATGGAACGAAAGAGCAGAAACATCCCATCCTTTAGTTGTAAAATCATATTTTTCATCCGTATATAAACGACCTTTACGTACATTAACCGACATTCCAATTGAATGTAAAACAAAATCCAGTTTTCCCCCCAGAATTTCCACGGCCTTTGCAATCAAATTATTCAAGTCATCTTCATTGGTAGCATCAGCGGGAATTATTTGTGAACCAGTTTTCTCTGCCAGGGCACTAATCCTACCCATCCGCATGGCAATAGGAGCATTTGTAAGAACAAAAGTACCACCCTCTTCATGTACACGTTCAGCGGTTTTCCAGGCAATTGAATTTTCATCGAGTGCCCCAAAAATAATTCCCTTCTTCCCTTTTAATAAATTATATGCCATCTTAAAGTGCTTTGGATTAATTTGAATTCAAAGATATCTAAAAAAGTAGAAACTAAACCGCTCTTACGGGATATTTGAAACATACTAAGAAGGGGAGAAATAAAATTAAAGCCCTTTTTGCCTTTTTAATTCAAAAGCTCCCGGGCATGCGCCAGAGCGGAATCGGAAAGGCTCTTACCTCCTAGCATTTCTGCCAATTCGAAAACTCTTTCATCCTCCAGCAATTCTTTCATTTGTGTTTGAGTACTATCATCCTTATCTATTTTAAATACTTTAAAATGATGATCCCCCTTGGAAGCAATTTGAGGAAGATGCGTTATAGAAAAAACCTGCATATTCCGGCTCATTTGTTGCATAATATCACCCATGCTGTTTGATATTTCACCGGAAACACCACTATCTATCTCATCAAACATTAAGGTAGGTAATTGTTCGTAGCGGGCAAGTATCGATTTTATTACAAGCATAATACGAGAGAGTTCTCCTCCGGAAGCAACCTTTTTTAAAGTATTGTAATCTGACCCTTTATTTGCAGAAAATAAAAACATTAGCGTATCAACACCGTTTATTTTATAATCTGGAGTTGGAATTACTTCAATATTAAAAGTAGCATTAGGCAATCCCAGGGAGTGCAAAGAATGTTCAAGTTTTTCCTTAATTTCCGGAATTACAGCTTTACGGCGAACAGATAACAATTTGGCTTCTTTATCCAACTCATTCTTAAGTACCTCAAGTAAATTCCTTTTATCTTGAATTTCTTCTTCAAGATTTTGCGTGGCACTAACCTTGTTGGTAAGTGTTTCTTTTATAACAATTAATTGCGAGACATTGGATACATCATGTTTTCTTTGCAGGTCGTATATGACCTGTAATTTAGTATTAATTTCTTCAAGTTTCCCTGGATCGGGCTCAACAGACTCCTGAAGAGTTTGTATTTCTTCGGCAATGTCATTTAATTCAATAAAAACTGAATCAATTCGTTCCTTAAGATTTGCAAACTTGTTTCCTATAACTGATAGCTTTCCTGATATAAGTTTAAGTTCCTGAAGCAAACTCACAATCCCCATGGGTTCATCTCTCAACAGGTGATTTCCTTTGGATAAATTTTCAAGAACGGTCTCAACATTATTTAATTGTTGGAATTGATCTTCCAGTTTTTCCTGAAGCCCTTCTTCAAGATATATGGCATCCAATTCATTCAACAAGAAAGTGTTGTAATCATGCTCTTTAATAGCATTCTTTTGAAACTCAGTGAGCTCATCAAATTCCTGTAAAGTAGTTTTGTATTTTGCTAGTTTATTATTGTATGCATTCAGGATCTCCGTATTATCTGCAAAGGCATCAATTAATTTTAACTGAAAATCGTGTTCAGTCAACTGCATTGTCTGGTGCTGGGAATGAATATCAACAAGTCGTTTGCCTAGTTGCGTTAATATATCCAGCGTAAGGGGCGAGTCATTTACAAATGCTCTGGATTTACCACTTGGATGAATTTCCCTACGAACAATAGTATTGGAGTCATATTCCAGATCATGCTCATTAAAAAATGATTCTAAATTATAATTTTCGATATCAAAAACAGCTTCAATTACACATCTACTGTCTTTATCTTTTAAAGAAGACATATCTGCGCGCTTTCCTAAAACCAGGGAAAGACCTCCTAAAAGAATAGACTTTCCAGCGCCTGTTTCACCAGTAATAGTTGTAAACCCCCCAGTGAATCTTACATTGAGATTATCGATTAA
>CBDTVZ010000333.1:0-2949 GCA_965363995.1 uncultured Eudoraea sp. | reverse complement strand
CTATAACAATTTACAGGCAAATGCAGTTGCTCAAGATAAAGCCGGATTCCTCTGGGTGACTACCACTACCCCAAAAGTTGAACTATTAAAATATGCCAAAAACAAGATCGTCAAAAGATATGATGATTTCCATGACCGGGGAGAGGCCATTTTCAACCTTTATCCAGACAGTAAAGGGAACCTTTGGTTTTGCCAGGCCCCTTTGAACAAACCCATTATTGGCATTGCAAAAATCGATGAAAAAGGTGCAATCAAGTATTACGATGAAACCAAAGGCTTTGCAAGTAGGGTCCTGGCAATCAAGGAAAGTGTCCGGGGCGAAATATATGCCGCAGGAATTGGTGAAGAAAGTTATTTGTATCGCTTTGATCCTGAGCAAGATCAATTTGTAAATCTTAGCCCTACCCTTCCATTTACAGCTATGCTCAATTTTGAAGCCCATGATTTGACGATTGACGACAGCGGTGTAGTATGGCTAGCTACTACAGATGGCCTGCTTCGCTACGATGGTGAAAAAATTACATTGATCCAAAATGATATTTTAGGTCAAGAAGAAGTAAGAGGCGTAACGCATTATTCCAATAATAATATTTGGATCTCCACAGCTACTAAAGGACTGGTATTTCACCAACAGAATACTTCCACCATTTTAGGTGAAACAGAAGGTTTACCAGCAGTTATAAGTGCTTACCGATGTATCACTACAGATAATCAGGGGCGCCTTTGGGCAGGCACTGCTGAGGGCCTGGTATACTCGCGCACGTCTGCGGCTACCCTTCCCTATTCCAATCCGCCAAGGATTAGAAAGATCATGATCAATCAAAGGGAATTTACTGAAGGCTTTAATGGGGTGTTAGAAATAGAAAAAAGTCAAGAGCTCAAATTGAACTTTACGAATTTGTCCTTTCCTGCTAGAAGTGTTCAATACCAATACAGACTGCTCTCCAAAGAAGATAGACAGATTATGTTGGAAGAACAGCTGTGGCAATCGAATGATAATAACAATACGCTAGCCTTAAACCAAATTGAACTGGGTGGTTACTACCTTGAATTACGAGCTAAACAACCTGGAGGATACCAATGGAGCAAGCCTTTGGAAATTCAGTTAAACGTATTTTTGCCCTTGTATTTGCAAACCTGGTTTATTTATAGTTCGATCGGCCTGCTGGTTTTATTTATATCTTATTATTTTCGTTTTTATGTAAAACGACGTTTTAACAGACTACAACAAGTCTTGAAATACTCCAATGAAAAGTTAGCAATAAAGGAAGCACAACTCGATCAAAAGATTCGAGAATTTGAAGAGCAGCAAGAAGAATTGGATAATGCAAATTCGAATATCCACACCCTTGAACTATTTATCAAAGAAATTCCCAAAAAGGCATCCTGGAATGACATCACCACGGCGATGGGTAAAGCCGTTAACCAATCTTCTGATATAAACGCTTTTGAAATTGCATTTAAGGAAAAAAATGAAATCGTCCATAAGGGTTTTTCCAACCAGGAACGAAGTGGTTATACCTTTAGAAGCAAATCCTTCAACACCAAAACCAGTTTAACATGCTGGGCTATGACCAACAATCAGGAAGTCTTAATTAATGACTTTAATAAGGAACATAAAATGTACATTGAAGAAAAGGCTGCCTACCGTTTTAGTTCCTTATTGTTTATTCCTTTTACTTTAGAGAATGATCAGCCGGTCGTAATATGTGCTTACAGTATCCAGAAAAATCAATTCGACCCTAATGATTTAGTTATGTTTAGAATTTTGGCCCAATTTATCTCCTTTTCTATTCACGAGGAAATAACGAAAGAGGTATGAAGAATCAATGGTTGCACATATTAATTTTGTTATTTTTCGTGGGAAATAACCTGCAGGCCTCTGTTGAACGAGATACTCTTACCGTAGGGATTTACCATAATCCACCCTTTGTAATAAAAACAGAAGATAGTGGTTTTGAAGGCTTGAGTATTGAGTTATGGGAAAACATAGCACAGTCTGCCGATCTGACTTTCCGTTATGAATTATATTCAGATTTCATCGGTGTTTTAAAAAGTCTTGAATACCAGGAGATCGATCTAACCATTAATCCAATGGATGTGAATGATTCGCGGGTTAATAAATTTGACATGACGCAGCCCTATTTCATTTCCAGTATTGGAGTAGCTATTCCTTACTTAAATCGCTCCCCTTTTACCGTTTTCATCAGTAATATTTTCTCACTGGCTTTTTTAGAAATTATAGTGTTACTCATTTTTGTCATTTTTGTTTTTGGTTTTTTTCTATGGCTTGTTGAACGAAGGCACAATAAATTTCAATTCCGCCCTGGTCTGTTAGGCTTGTTTGACGGGCTATGGTGGTCAGCAGTAACTATGACTACGGTGGGTTATGGCGATAAAGCGCCTAAGTCTAATATGGGTAAAACGATTGCTATTATTTGGATGTTTACCGCAGTAATTATAATATCAAGTTTTACTGCAGGCATTGCTTCCAGGCTAACTATTTCCGGATTACAAACCGACATCAAAAATGCCGAGGATATTCGATTGGTGGAAAATATTTCAGTAGTGGGTGCTACTTACGAAGAGTCCTATTTAATAAAAGAAAATATTCCAATTAATAAGACTTATGCTTCACCAATTCTTGCCCTCAGAGCACTTGCCAAAAAAGAAAATGATGTACTGCTATACGATCATACAATTTTACAGTATTATATCAATCGGCTTTCTTTAGATGAAAAGGTGAAACTGCTGCCCATCACTTTTAAAGAGAACTATCAAAGTTTTATGTTACCTAAGAACCACCCGGCTTTTGACCTGATCAATGTTGGTTTAATGAAGGAGATCCAGAAGGCACGCTGGGGAGATTTGCAAAGAAAGTATGATGTTAAGGGGAAATAAAAAATGGAGTGTTTCGATAATCATAAATATTCAAACAGGTCAATTTAT
>CBDTVZ010000332.1:0-2979 GCA_965363995.1 uncultured Eudoraea sp. | reverse complement strand
AAACGTTTTAAAAAGAAATTGAATGCAAGGAATCTGCAGCTATTTATGTATATCATTCTATTTAAAAAATATCATTATCATTTTCTTATTAAAACCTATGATTCCTAGAATACCCGGAAAATAAAAGCCAGCTTTTTAAAACTGGCTTTTAAAGAGAGATCAAACGAAAAACTAATTAACAAATTCTTTTTATCCTATACGCCTCTTTTATCGTTCCTAATTCAATACTTAATTTAAATAGCTTCCTCTGAATAATTCAGTCACTTCATCGTTATTTGTAACAGACAATGAAATTCGAAAATCGAGCTTAAAATGACCACTATAATAATATGTTTTCCTCCTCCTGCTGTACTCTACAGGAGCATTAAAATCCTTTAAAACCTCCAGGAGATTATATACAGATCGTTCGCTCAATTCCATTCTTCTTGCAAGTGACTGCGGTGGACCTGTACATTCTGAATCAATTAGTAAATGAAGTTTTTGCAAGTTTTCTAAGGTTTTAATTTTATTCATCTTCTACTCTTTTATCATAATGTAATTTTCGGGGATATTTATTTAAAGTGCTTGTTGGAAATATGGCTTAATAATCCAACTATATTAATTCTTTTATAATATTATAGAATATTTTCTATATATACAAATAATTATAGTGTTTTTTCTATTTAATTGTCAATTAAGTTATCTTTCATAGAAATTCAGTTCTTTTTTATCTCTTTTTAAAACCCTATCTTTGGAAAAATGAAGTTTTATATCGATTATTTTCTAGGCAATGTTTAAAACAATAGATCGCTTAATGCAGTTTATTAAATTTGCCGGACTCAGTGCAAGGCGGTTCGATTTATCTATAGGTGCAAGTAATGGCTACACTCTACGAATGGTAAAGAACAATGCTTCTATTGGGAGCGATGTTATTGAAAACATCCTTAAGGTTTATCCCCAGTTGAATGTCGTCTGGCTGATAACTGGGGAAGGTGATATGTTAAAAAAGAAGGAAGAACCTGAAATTCTTGATTTTGAGCATCTCCCTAAATCCAGACAACAGGAGATTGAAGACCTTATTGAACAAAAAATAAAAGAGCGCCAGGAAGAGGAATTAAAGCACTTACTTAAAGAAGTTACCGAAGAGATTGAAAAAACTCAAAAGCGCTTAAAAGAATAGCCTTAATAATTGACATTTAACTGTTTTATTAGTTCTTCTCTTAAAATTATAAGCTTTATTAATTGCTGTTGGGCATTAGTTTCTTGTGCTAAATCTTCTTTCCGTTTTTTAAATCTTTTTACATTTTTGTAAAACACACTGTTTGCGTTAAAATCAGCATTTTTTAGAAGATCCTCTATCTCCTCCGACAGATGCTCATACATTATTAATATTTCCACCCGGTATTTGATTGCTTTAGATATTGCTAAAAGAAGAAGTACAACACAAAATATGGCGGGGAACGCCATTATATTTCCGGCTGCATCCAATGAAATTACATCCTGTGTGGCTTCCCAGAACTGAAAGGAATATAGAATTATTGGTGAAAGGATAGCGTATTTCCACCATTGCTGACAGGTAATAAACCATAGCACCAAGGGAATAAGAATAATCAATTTTTGCAGCAAAAACCAAATGAAAATTCTCACATTAAGGAATCCATTATTGTGCACTTGGATTATCCCTAAATCCAATACTTGTTTATTTTCAGGAATAAAATAATGTATAAACCAAAGAAGCGGTGTAAAAACTAACAAACAAACTACTATTAAATTTAGGCGATCTCGACTTGCACTGGCAACCTCGTTTATTGCGCTATTATGCCGATTAAGCCGATTTTCTAATATTAGTTTAGCATTATAAATTTTTTGAAAATAACTGGTCCAAGTTATTTTATCCCTTTTCGCATTCAAAGACTTTAACTTTTCACGGTAAATATTATTGGAATTCCTGATGTTACGACTGATAATAGATTTAAAAGAAATCTCTAACTGTCTTCTCCGATAGTTTTTAAAATAATAAGAATCGAAAAAAAAGATAATAATAATTATAGATGAAATTAGTAAAATCTTAATTGTTAATGTATGATTCTCATAAAAAATGAGATGAATAGAGTACGACCTATATACTTCAAATAAATTATCTAATATGTTGTTTAAGTATAATATGAATAAAGGAACGATGAGATATTTCCATTTTATTGAAATGGAAGTAAACCATATCAATAGTAATGCAAATGGGATGATATCTTTCAAAAGAAACCAAACAAAAGTGCTGTTGTCTAAGAAGGTATGAGAATACTCGATCCCAAATAGTGAAAATGTTCCAAGCTCTTGGCTAAAAAGCAAATGAGTATAACCTAAAAATGGCAAAACAGCTATGGTAAAAGCTATTAGTACATCCAACATGTATTTTCGTTGCCATTTAGATTTTAATGCCATTGAAACTTATTTATATTACTGACAAATTCTATTTTTGCCTTTAGAAAAAATACGAAAGTTTAGATATGTGTTCGTTTTTTCTAATCAAGGACATTTAAATATACTGATTTTATCCTATAAATGCAGAAAATAATCTATACAATTGAGGAACTACATAAAGTTTCGAAAGAGATACTGGGCAACGTATCCTCTAAAACCCTTTGCTTTTACGGAGAGATGGGAGCCGGGAAAACCACACTAATTAAAGCACTGGTGCGCAGTTTAGGTGGGGGAGATCAGGCTAATAGTCCCACTTATGGGATTGTAAATGAATACCAAAACCAAAAAGGAGAGCTTTTGGGTTATCATTTCGATTTTTACCGCTTGGAAAATGAAGGAGAAGCCCTGGATCTGGGGCTGGAAGACTATTTTAGTCAGGACCCCTGGATTTTTATTGAATGGCCCGAAAAGATTGGGGACCTACTCCCCTCAAATTACACAAGGATTTCCCTGGAAATTCTTGATCCTGTTACCCGCAAAATTGAAATTACACAAGCTGATTAATATTTTAAAAGCACTAAA
>CBDTVZ010000331.1:0-2981 GCA_965363995.1 uncultured Eudoraea sp. | reverse complement strand
GTATTATCCAGTAAAATCTCAGGAATCTTCCCTACTACATTGAGTTTTAATTCCGTTTTCTCTTCCGGGGAAAGCTTTCCTTTGGTAACCCCTTCCAATTCATCCAATACATTACTAAGTTGTGTACCTACAAAGATTGAAAAAATAGCGGGTGGAGCTTCATTTGCACCCAGCCTGTAATCATTACTGGCAGAAGCAATTGAAGATCTTAACAGTTCCTCATAAGTATCTACAGCTTTTATTGTATTCACAAAAAAGGTAAGGAATTGCAGGTTTTTCATAGGGGTAGAACCCGGACTTAAAAGGTTGACACCAGTATCTGTTGCCAGAGACCAGTTGTTGTGTTTCCCAGATCCGTTGATTCGAGCAAATGGTTTTTCATGAAAAAGGACTTTAAAGTTATGCCTGTCCGCTGCCTTTTCCATAACATCCATTAGAAGCAAATTATGATCCACTGCCAGGTTTGCTTCTTCAAAAACCGGAGCCAGTTCAAATTGATTTGGTGCTACTTCATTATGCCTGGTTTTAACAGGAATCCCCAGACGCGTACATTCCTTCTCCAGATCACGCATAAAATTAATGGCCCTTAATGGTATTACACCGAAATAATGATCATCCAGTTGTTGCCCCTTAGCAGCCAAGTGTCCAACAAGTGTACGGCCGGTAAGAACCAAATCAGGCCGGGAACTGGCCAGTGCTTTATCAATTAGAAAATACTCTTGTTCCCACCCCAAAGTTGCGTGGACCTTGGATACATTTTTATCAAAATATTTAGCCACGGCGGTAGCCGCCATATCTACTGCATGTAAGGCTCGTAAAAGTGGAGCTTTATTATCCAGGGCTTCGCCAGTATAGGAAACAAAAATTGTAGGGATACAGAGTGTCGTTCCATAAATAAATGCAGGGGAAGTAGGATCCCAGGCTGTATAACCCCTTGCCTCAAAGGTATTTCGTATACCCCCACTTGGAAAACTGGAAGCATCCGGTTCTTGTTGTACAAGCTGACCACCCCCAAATTTTTCTACAGCTCTTCCATCCGCTAGCAGATCAAAAAAAGCATCGTGCTTCTCTGCCGTAGCTCCCGTTAAAGGCTGAAACCAATGCGTGTAGTGCGTTGCACCCATAGAGATGGCCCAGGCTTTCATAGCTTCTGCGACCTGATCGGCTATTTTCCTGTCAATTTTGGAGCCTGAAAAAATAGCCCCTTTTACACTTAAAAGAGCATCCTTCGTAAGATACTGCAGCATTCTTTCTTCATTGAAAACATGGGTTCCGAACAATTCTGATCGCCTCCCTGTTTCTGTAATGGGTAGCGGTTTATGTTGGTGACTTTCAGTAATTGCATTGAATCTTAATCTGGACATAAGCTAAATTTTATAATTTGATCGAAGCAAAATTAAACAATTCATAGAATAATCGCTTAATTATAAAAATATTGCAAAATACCCTTATAAAAATAGGGGTGTTGATAAATATGTTGAATTTTTTGATAAATACCCCCAGTTTTTTAATAGATGTATTTAAAATGATTTATTTTTGGAGATCGCAAAATTGAAATTTAACACCGAAGATTATGAGCAAGAGTAAATTAGAATACATTTGGCTGGATGGGCACGAACCAACGCAAGAATTAAGAAGTAAAACCAAGATTGAAGAAGACTTCAGTGGCAAATTGGAAGATTGCCCTTTATGGTCTTTTGATGGAAGTTCTACAGAGCAAGCCGAAGGCAGTTCTTCAGATTGTCTTTTGAAGCCGGTAGCTATTTATCCTGATCCGCAAAGAGCAAGTGGATTTTTAGTAATGGCAGAAGTGTTAAATGCAGATGGCACAGCGCATTCATCTAATCATCGTGCTCAAATTGATGATGATGATAACGACTTCTGGTTCGGATTTGAACAGGAATACTTTTTAATGGATACTGAAACGGATTTACCTCTTGGGTTTCCACGTGGTGGATTTCCAGGACCTCAAGGTAAATATTACTGCTCCGTAGGTGGAAGGTACACCTGGGGGAGAGAATTTGTAGAAGAGCATATGGATATGTGTCTCGCAACTGGAATTAATTTTGAAGGTATAAACCAGGAAGTTGCGCCAGGACAATGGGAATTTCAGTGTTTTGCCAAAGGTGCGAAAAAAGCGGGCGATGAGATCTGGATAGCGCGTTATCTGCTGAATCGACTTAGTGAAAAATATGGTTATTACATAGAATTACATCCAAAACCTGTTAAAGGCGATTGGAATGGTAGCGGAATGCATGCAAACTTTTCCAATACTACTTTAAGAACATGCGGTTCTAAAGAAATATATGAAAGAATTTGTGAGGCCTTCAGACCTGTGACTCTTGATCATATAGACGTTTATGGTGCTTTTAATGACGAAAGACTTACAGGCCTGCACGAAACGGCATCTATTAAGGATTTCAGTTATGGGATTTCAGACAGGGGTGCTTCAATTAGAATTCCAATTATAACTGTCGAAAAAGGATGGAAAGGATGGTTAGAAGACAGAAGACCGGCATCTAACGGAGATCCATATAAAATTGCAGGTAGAATTATCAAAACGGTAAAATCAGCAAATATAGAAGCAGTAGCTAATTAATTACGTTTAAATAATTACAAATCATTACCCGTCTTTAAAGTTATAAAGACGGGTTTTTTAATTATCTATAATCTTTAAAGGGGTATTCATCTAAAGCTTTTCCGAATTCTCCGGCTTAACAATATGTTGACCTTAGAACAATGTAAAATACAAAAACAAAATATAGAGGGAAAGTAAAATAATACCATCGCGCCAACCTAGTCGGAGGCCTTTTGGAAAGAATACTAATGGTAGAATAACAAATGAAATACCCAGCATCCACCAGATGTCATTGGTTAAAAGTCCTTGATCTATTACATAAATTGGAGAAATCATCGAGGTAATTCCCAGGACCGCCAATAAATTAAAAATGTTAGATCCAATAAGGTTTCCAACTGAAATC
>CBDTVZ010000330.1:0-2986 GCA_965363995.1 uncultured Eudoraea sp. | reverse complement strand
GCTTTTCCTGATATGGTTGTTGCTATGGATAGTCTAATAACCAAATCCAATAAAACACGATTTTACTGGACGCTAACCGGTACAAATAATGTTCCCGGTGGAACTGGAAATAAAGTAAAAATCAGTGGCTTTGAAGAGTGGACATTAAATAAAGAAGGATTAGTCCAGGAGTCCAAAGGTCATTTTAATGCAGAGGAGTATAACCACCAATTAAATGCTAATGTGCCAGAATAAAAACGGGTTACAACAATTGTTCTGGTTGATCCCGACAACTTTAGGTAAATCATAGCCAAACCTCCAGTAAAAATTTAAAATGAACTCAATTTCTACCAATCAAAAAATAAATCCAAGACATAAAATAATACTATTCTAAATATTTATAGGAGTTTTCGTTTTAGCCAGAGTAATTGTTGGCAACACCGGCTAAAAAGTCGGGCCAGTTTATTCTTTTGCAAGCTTTTACTAAATTAGTTCTCGCTAGCGGCTCGGACACCCGTCCTAATGGACGACTGCTACAACCTCTTAACCAAAAACGTTTTATTTCATGCGATAAAAAGTAATAATTAAATTAAAAAGTACATTTTTCTTTTTTGTTATTCTAATTACACCTTGGAAACTGCCAATTAAGGACCATAATCCTATCTTGGTTAAAGAACTATGGAGTAAAGAAGGCACTAGTCATAATAATTATCGTATTCCGTCTATTATTGACACCAAGAAAAACACACTCTTGGCTTTTTCAGAAGGTAGAGAAAAGGGCGATTCAGGAAATATTGATATTTTATTGAAGCGCTCCGTGGATAATGGAAATACCTGGGAAGATCAAATTATCGATTGGGATGACGCAAATAATACTTGTGGAAATCCAACTCCTGTCATAGACCAAAACACCGGAGTGGTAATTTTATTGATGACCTGGAATTTGGGAAGTGACCAAGAAGCGGATATTGTTAGAAAGAAAAGTAAAAACACTCGTATTCCATACATTACCTATTCCGATGATGACGGGTTGACTTGGTCAAAGCCAAAGAATTTATCTGAATCAGCTAAAAATGAGAGTTGGGGATGGTATGCCACAGGACCAGGCGTAGGCATCCAAATGAAGTCAGATAAATATAAGGAACGCCTCTTGATACCTTGCGATAACAGTTATGATGACCCTGAAAACATAAAAAGAAACGGATATGAATATGAAGCTCATGTCCTTTTTAGTGATGATGGTGGTAAGAATTGGAGTATGAGTGAAATGATTTCACCAGAGGTGAACGAAAGTCAAATAGTTGAATTAAGTGATTGCGTTTTGATGATGAATATGCGTTCTTATCATGGCAAGAGTAGTCGCGCTATTTCTTACAGCTATGACGGAGGGGAAATCTGATCAGAGGTGCAACATGACACCCAATTGGTTGAGCCTATATGTCAAGGATACATAATTAAATATGGAAAATTCAACGAGGAGACAATGTGCCTTTTTTCAAATCCTTCTGTGCCTCATAATAGAACACATATGACTATAAAAGCTAGTTTTGACAAATGTCAAACCTGGACAAATTCCAAACTAATTTATCCTGGCCCATCAGCTTATTCTTGTTTAACAAAATTACCTAATGGCAACATCGGTATGTTCTTTGAATCCGGTGATAAAAATCCATATCAAAAAATGGTTTTTCTATCATTTAAACCGGATGTATTATTTTCACCCGGAGTTGTGATAAAAACTATCTTACAAAATTGAACTAGAAAATGAAAAAATCACATTACATAATAATTATTTTGAGTTTAGGCATCGTCTTATTTTTTGTTTATAAATATCAAAGCCAAAATATTAACTCCAAATTCTACCAAGGAACAAAGAATATTAGATACGAAATACCTCCTCAAAGTAGTGTCTTTGGAATTTATCATTCAGAAGGAGGTTTTAATCGCTTAGAGAAAAGATACCAAAATATTGTTCGCGAACCTGTTTGGAATTTAAGCCTTAATTCATCAGGCGTATCTATAAAATTTAGAACGAACTCTTCGGTAATTTGGGTTAAGTGGGAAAGTTCATCAAAAATAGAAATGCCTAACATGAATAATATTGGATCTAACGGCTTAGATATTTATGTCAATAATGACTCTGTTCAACAATTTGTTGACGCAGCTATTCCCAAAGGAAAATCAAACGAATATTTGATAGCCAAAAATATGGATAGCACATATAAAGATTTTCAACTTAATCTACCACTTTTTAATGATATAACAGAATTAGAAATAGGAGTTGAAACGAATTCACAGATAGTTTTCAAAAATAAAAAAAATACAGAAAATCCTATTATTTTTTATGGCACTTCTATTACTCAGGGGGCAAGTGCATCAAGACCTGGCATGGCATATCCAGCCATTATTTCTCGTATAATAGGTAAAGAAACTATTAATCTTGGTTTTAGCGGAAATGGTAAATTCGAAATTGAAATCGCTGAAATTCTTTGCCAAATCGATGCAAAACTTTTTGTTATTGACTGCACTCCAAATTCACCTCCAGAATTAATTAGAGAAAACACCTTGCTTTTTTTGGAAAAATTAAATCAGTGTAAGTCGAACATACCAATATTACTAATAGAAAGTATCATTAGGGAAGAAGCGTATATTAATAAAGCAAGTGAAGATACTTTTGGTGGATTAGCTTTTATTCAAGCTCAAAATAAAGAATTACTGAAAGCATATAAAGAAGCCAAAAGAAGAGGTATTTCTAATATACACTATTTGAATTCTGAAAATTTGATTGGTTTTGACCATGATGCAACTGTAGATGGAACGCATTTAAGTGATTTAGGAATGTATAGAATTGCCAAGACAATATCAATTGAAATTCAAAAAATCTTAAATGATAAATAAAACTAAAGCCAACAATTTATTAGAGCATTGGAACGCGGTATATGCTAGACCGTTTAGCCAAAAACCTGAAAGAGTTGCTGATTTCTTTGCTTCAGATGCCTCATTGCAA
>CBDTVZ010000329.1:0-2991 GCA_965363995.1 uncultured Eudoraea sp. | reverse complement strand
TTTCAAAAAAATGTGAAGCATTTTTCTTCTCCGCTCATGCGGGTTTCTGTATAGACCCGGACCCATATCAATTGGGAAAACAATTGGATGTTAATGTTGCTATAGATCGTGACTTAAACTGGAAGCTTTTTCTTGATTCTATACAAATCATACTTTTAGAAGCAGATCGCCTTGATCTATCGTTCTTGATTGAAAACAACGTTACGGCCAAATTTAATTTGCGAGAAGACGGCCAGGAGGTTCTTTTTTGTTCAAGGCCAGAGGAAATGATAAATCTTGTAAAAGAAATGGACTCGGATAGATTTGGATTGCTTTTGGATACTGCTCATTTAAAAGTATCTTCAAAAGCTTTAGCTTTTAATTTGAATAAGGCCGTAGCAAAAATAAAAGATTTCGTAAAATACGTCCATCATAGCGATAATGATGAGGATAGGGATACCAATGAATCCATTTCCACCGATTATTGGTTTTTACCCTGGATGCAGGAATTCAAACAGTGTATTCACATTTTGGAGGTAAAAAATATTGAGACGGATCAAATTAAAGAACAACTAAATTTGCTTAATACCCGATATGGATACTGAAAAAATACCTATATACAAACCCTATCTTGGGAAGGATGAGAATAATTTTGTTGCAGAATGCATGCAATCTACCTGGATATCGAGTCAGGGAAAATTTATCCATACATTTGAGGAGAATGTTCAAAATTATATAGGTGCCAACCACGCGATTACTGTCAGTAATGGTACCGTAGCGATTCATTTGGCTATGTTGGCTTTAGATATTGGACCTGGAGACGAGGTCATCACCCCGAACTTTACCTATGTGGCTTCTTCAAACTCGATCCTTTATGTAGGCGCAACACCAATTTTTGTCGATATTGATCCTTTCAGCTGGAATTTGGATCCATCCTTAATCGAGGCAAAAATCTCCAGAAGAACAAAAGCTATCCTTTATACAAACGTATATGGAGCTCCTGCCGAATATAATGAGCTTAAAAGAATTGCAGATAAGCATGGGATCTATCTTATTGAGGACGCGGCAGAATCTTTCGGGGCTACTTATGGGGAGAAGATGTCTGGAACATTAGGCGATATTTCTACCTTTTCCTTCTTTGGAAATAAAACCATAACAACCGGAGAAGGAGGTATGGTTTTGACCCCTCATAAGAAACTGGCAGATAAAATCAGAAAGCTCAAAAACCAGGGCAATTCAGAATCCATTCGGTATTATCATGATGTCCTCGGATATAATTATAGGATGACCAATATTCAGGCTGCAATTGGTGTAGCCCAGCTTGGTAAAATTAATGAGATCCTGCAACTAAAAAGGAAGCTACAACAAAACTATGAGGATGGGCTTAAAGATTTGGTAAGTTTCCAGAAGTTACCGGACAATGCCACTTCTTCATATTGGATGTGCTCTATTTTATTTAAGTCTATTTTGGAAAAAGAACAGGTAATAAATGCCCTTGAGCAGGCTAATATTGAGACCAGACCTTTTTTTACACCTCTAGACGAGCTGCCTTTCTACACCAAGGTTGAGGACTGCCCTCTTTCTAAGGAAGTATCTGCCAAGGGAATGAATTTGCCAAGTTTTCCTGCATTGGAGAAAAAAGAACAGGATAGAATAATTGGAATAATTAAAAATAATATCGATAGATCGTGAAGAAAAAAGCATTTATTACAGGGGTTACCGGACAGGACGGAAGCTATTTAGCCGAATTTTTATTGGAGAAAGGATATGAAGTTCACGGCATGGTAAGAAGATCAAGTTTGGAACAAAAATTACGAATTGATCATCTTTATAAGGGTATGGATAGTCATGAATTCGATTTTCATGTACATTATGGGGATATGACAGATTCATCAAACATTATGAGGTTGCTGCAACAAATTCAACCAGATGAAGTATATAATCTTGCAGCCCAGAGCCATGTAAGAATATCATTCGATATACCGGAATATACCGCCAATGCAGATGCATTAGGAAGCCTTAGGATTCTTGAGGCAATACGGATATTGGGGCTTGAGAAGAAGACTAAATACTATCAGGCTTCCACCAGTGAGCTATATGGGAAGGTGCAGGAGATCCCTCAAAAGGAGACCACCCCTTTCTATCCTAGAAGTCCCTACGGTGTGGCAAAAATGTATTCATATTGGTTAACGATTAACTATCGGGAAGCCTATGATATATATGCCTGTAATGGCATTCTTTTCAACCACGAGAGCCCACGAAGGGGAAATAGTTTTGTCACAAAGAAAATCGCTGAATCAGTTGCTAAAATAAAGCAGGGTAAACTAAAAAAGATACGGCTTGGAAACTTGGATGCCAAACGGGATTGGGGCTATGCCAAGGATTATGTTGAGGCTATGTGGCTCATGCTGCAACAGGATACTGCGGAAGAGTATGTCATCGCCTCGGGAGAAACACATACGGTGAGGGAATTTGTAGAGAAGGCTTTTAAGCATATAGATATTGATATCACTTGGAAAGGTTCCGGTGTTGATGAAGTGGGGTATGATAGCAAGACAAACCAGATAATGGTAACCATTGACCCGTATTATTTCAGGCCTACTGAGGTGGATATTCTCATCGGGGATGCGACCAAGGCCAAAGAAAAATTAAAGTGGGAAGCCAGCGTAAAATTTGAGGAATTAGTGGATATTATGCTGGACTACGAACTGTCTAAAATCTAACGAGGGTCGAATATGAAGCCACTGATAATAATACCTGTAAGGGGTGGTTCAAAAGGGATCCCTGGAAAAAACATTAAGAAATTACATGGAAAACCGCTGATTCAGTATACAATTGATGCCGCAAGGAAAATCTTCAAAGATTACGAAATTTGTGTTTCCACGGATTCTCCAGAGATTAAGGGCGTAGTCGAGAAATTGGGCTTGGCGGCACCTTTTTTAAGGCCTTCCGAATTAGCAACCGACACGGCAAGCACCTACGATGTTCTGCTACATGCCCTAAATTTTTACG
>CBDTVZ010000328.1:0-3001 GCA_965363995.1 uncultured Eudoraea sp. | reverse complement strand
ACGTACTGCTCTTCCGGAAAGTGGTAAAAATGATGAAGACCCTCATCTACTGAATCCAATTTAAAGGAAAATCTATTATTCTCATCAAGACGTGCAGTATCTAAAACCACATCTCCTTTGAACAGAACAACATACTCGCTGGTGGGATTTACAATTTCACCACCAAAATAAACCGTTGGAGATTTCTTTTCTGCGGTATTACAAGCTGCCAATAAGAAAATAAGAAAATATAGTAAAGATTTATTCATATAATTTTCGCTTCCTGTAGTATACAAAACTAGGTAAACCAATAGGCTGTAGCTGTTAAGGCACAGTTAAAAGTTCACAATCATTGTTAATTGGGAAAGCCTGTTATTCGTACGGAGGATTATTGCTACTTAGGATTATTTTTCACTATTTTTGCAAAAATTTTAAAAATAGAAGTATGCTATCTGTCTCCAATTTATCAGTTCAATTTGGTAAAAGAATACTTTTTGATGAAGTAAATGTTAGTTTCACACAAGGCAACTGTTATGGTATCATTGGTGCCAATGGCGCAGGGAAATCTACTTTTTTAAAAATACTCTCAGGTGAAATTGACCCAACCTCAGGTAAGGTACACCTTGAACCGGGCAGACGAATGTCTGTTTTGGAACAAAACCATAATGCCTATGATGATATAGCAGTTCTCGAAACTGTAGTTATGGGTAACAAACCCTTGTATAAAATTAAAAAAGAGATAGATACTCTTTATGCCGACTATAGTGATGAAAATGCGGATAGAATTGGAGAGCTACAGGTAACCTTTGAAGAAATGAATGGCTGGAACGCTGATAGTGATGCAGCTACCTTGTTATCAAATTTGGGAATTCGGGAGACATTGCATTTTACCTTAATGTCTGAACTGGATTCAAAATTAAAAGTTCGTGTTCTCCTAGCACAGGCCTTATTTGGCAATCCTGATGTTTTAATTATGGATGAGCCTACTAATGATTTGGACTATGAAACCATTACATGGTTAGAAAATTTCCTGGCTTCTTATGATAATACGGTTATTGTTGTATCACATGACCGCCATTTTTTAGATGCTGTTTGTACTAATATTTCCGATATAGATTTTAGTAAAATGAATTCCTTTTCCGGTAATTACTCCTTTTGGTATGAGAGTAGTCAATTAGCAGCAAGGCAAAGGGCGCAACAAAACAAAAAAGCAGAAGACAAGGCAAAAGAGTTACAAGAGTTTATTCGACGATTTAGTGCCAATGTTGCTAAAAGCAAACAGGCAACATCAAGAAAAAAAATGTTGGAGAAACTTAAGATAGAGGATATCAAACCCTCGAGTAGGAGATACCCCGCAATAATTTTTGAACAGGAACGGGAAGCCGGTGACCAAATTTTAAATATTGAAAATTTAGCTGCAAGTTCTGAGGATGGGGAATTACTGTTTCAAAACTTAAATCTGAACTTAGCTAAAGGAGATAAAGTGACAATTTTGTCTAAAGATTCCAGGGCAACAACTGCTTTTTATGAAATTATCAACGGCAAAAGAAAAGCAGATAGAGGTACATATCACTGGGGAATTACAACTGCACAGTCTTATTTGCCAGCTGATAATTCTGATTATTTCAACGAAAATTTGAATTTGGTAGATTGGTTACGACAATGGGCCAAAACCGAAGAGGAAAGAGAGGAAGTATATATACGTGGTTTTTTAGGTAAAATGTTGTTTAGCGGGGAGGAGGCATTAAAAAAGTGTACGGTTCTCTCTGGTGGTGAAAAAGTACGTTGTATGCTTAGTAGAATGATGATGATCAGGGCTAATGTATTGATGTTAGATGAACCAACTAACCACCTTGATCTTGAAAGTATAACCGCCTTTAACAATTCGCTCAATAATTTTAAAGGTACCGTTATATTTACTACTCATGATCATCAATTCGCTCAGACCGTGGCAAATAGGATTGTAGAATTGACTCCAAAAGATACTATCGACAGATATTTAACGTTTGATGAATATATGTCTGACAAGGCTATAAGGGAACTACGTGATAAAATGTATGCAATACCCGTATAGCTGAAAAGGACCTCCCAAATCCTAATGCTATGCACACCTTCAGAATTTACTTTCTATTGCTGGCCCTTTTTATGCTGGGGTGCAGCGATGATACCGTGGAAGATCAGAATACAAATGAAGATTTTCCGAATGTTGATGCCGATTACTCACTATTGGTGACATCTAATGAAGTCCTATCGCTTACTAGTTTAGATGCCGATGCTGAGACTATCTATTTAGATCCGGGGATAAGTGAATTTGAAGCTATTTCCTCCTTCGCAGTTACTTACAGAGAAGGAAACGAAATAAGTATTTTTAATTCTCAAACGGATTGTTCGGGCAGAATTTCTTTATATGATTTTAAAAATGACGCTTTACAAAAAACGGTCGTCTTTGATGATTTGGGAAATTGTGATCTTATTGTTCGGGCACTTGCGCATTCCGGGAATAACTTCTTCGTTGGCTATGAGGTTCCCGGTGAAGGAGCTAAAGAGACACTTTATTATATTCGAATAATTGACACTTCAATTTCAGAACCCGAATTTGTTGATATTGAACTGGATAAAAGACCTTTACAGGCAGTTTTTTCAAATAATCAGGTATTTATTTTATCAGAGGATTTAGAAGATGATAATAAAAATGCCTTGATTGTGCTTGATGCCGGGATTGAAGAATTAGTAGCTGATATAAATCTCGGATTTGAGGTACAAAGAATTTTTAAATCCGATGATGGTACTATAACAGTCAGTTATCCCGATTTACATTCTTTTATTAGCAGTTCTACATTAGCAATAACTGCAACCATTCGTTATGAAGATGGTAAGGAACCTAGATTCGGAGATGCTGAGTCTTCCTTCTCTGATGACTTAGGGAATCTATATTATTCAATGCCCACAAATTTTTCCGGGACTTCTTATCCAAATATTCCGGCTGTTTATGATTTTGAAAATAATACTGCAATTCTTTATT
>CBDTVZ010000327.1:0-3001 GCA_965363995.1 uncultured Eudoraea sp. | reverse complement strand
ACCCATATCTTTAAGATCATCCCTGTCTACAGAAGTAATTACAGCATGTTTAATACCCATAATTTTAATGGAACGTGCTACTTTTTCAGGTTCTTCCCAATCCACATTCTCCGGCCTGCCAGTTTGAACACCACAAAACCCACAGGACCTTGTACAGATATTGCCTAAAATCATAAAAGTAGCTGTGCCTTCTCCCCAACATTCCCCCATATTCGGGCAGCTTCCTGAAGTACATATGGTATGCAAATCATATTTATCAACCAGACTTCTTAGTTGGGTATATTTTTTCCCGGTTGGCAATTTAACTCTTAACCATTTTGGTTTGCCTTTAGGCGGTAGTATATGGGAAATAGTTTCAATGCTCATGGAAAAATTTTAAACAAATATACGACCAAATAGAAAAACAAAAGCTATTGGAAAAGGGTTCAACTTTCAAACAAAATCTTAACTAGCAAAAAACTATCTTTTGCTTTTGATGATTTCTGCTAATAATTTTTTTGCCCGAAGCAATTTTACTTTAACATTATTCACTGGTTCGCCTAATTCTTCAGCAATTTCTGTATAGGATAGTTCATTAAAATACCTAAGATTAATAACTTTTTGATAGTGCGGCTTTAATTGTTTAATATTTTGAAGAAGCTTTGCGAGATTCTGATCGGTAATTAGTTGATCTTCGGCAGTTGGAGCATCATCAAGAACCTTTTTTATGGCCTCGTTATTGCCACTATCAGTGCTATTAAGAACATTCCTTTTTCTTTTTCTTATAAGGTCTACATGTAAATTTTTTGAAATAGTGATTAGCCATGTTTTAAACTCATAAGCGGAGTCATAAGAATCTAATTTGTCGAAAGCCCTGGAAAAGGTTTGTATTGTTATATCCTCGGCATCATTTTCATTTTTAGTCCGAATTAATTGAAAACCATAAACATCGTTCCAGAATATGTCAAGTAAACTACTAAAAGCAATCTGAGAACCCGCTTTAGCCCGTTCAATAGTACTCTTGAGTATTTCGCCAGTTTTATCCAAACCTTGCTCTTTAATAAATCTAAAGGTAATTTAAATGTTAATGTGATTTTGCAGAAGCCTCTTTTCCGCATTCCTGCTCGTTGGGAAGTTTACCACAAAAACCGCAGGCCTCTCCACCGCTATTAAGATAAGGATTTTGACTAGCGCAAGTGCCGGCAAACTCACCATCTTTTTTAGACCATATTTTTATTGCAATGCCCGCGAATGCCAGTGCAAGAAGACCTATAGTAAGTAAAATTAACTTCATAAAGAGAATTTTCACAAAGATACAAAAATAAAGCCCCTAAAAGGGGCTGTATAATCTACAAATCATTTGTTTCTCAATAGGAAATATTGGCTACAATATTCTGAACTGTAGGAGTGTCATTTCCGCCTTGGGGCTCTATAGTTATATAACCAACGGCGTTTTCGGCATATGGCAAGGGTCTAAGGCGGTCTTTATCATCAACATTTTTAATTACCCCCAGATTGACCATTTCACCATTGACTTCAGCCCACATCTGATAACATTGGTTGTCAGGTAAATTAGGCAAACTCCTAACATTAATATATGATAGTTTTTTAACAGGATTAATATAGGCCACGGCTTTTAATTCCTTTGCCTTTTTATTCCCATTTACGGTATACTTTTTAGTCTGAGGATTATTTAGAACTATAAACTGGTTTCTTACATCTTCCAGTTGTTCTTTCATATCTTCTTCCAAGTTTCTGATCTTATTATTTACGATGACATTTTCATCATGTAAATTTTGGTTTTGATTCCAAAAGAAATAAGATGAGCCAGCAAAAAGTAGAGCCGTTATACTTGCAGCAATAGCATATCTTTGAAACTTTCTTTTACCTGTATTCTGTGCTTTAATTCTATTTAGGATCTTGGCCTTAAGACCTTCCGGGGTTTTAAGGGCATATAATTTTGCAAATGTTTCAAGATTTGCCTGTAACTCATCATAGGTCTTTCTAACTTCAGGATACATTGCTATATATCGCTCCACTTGCATTGATTCTTCAAGAGTGGTCGTTCCCAAAAGATACTTTTCAAGTAAATCAGTACCTAAGAATATTCGTATTTTTTCTTTCATGACATTAAAATTAATAGGGGCAAAAATATCATAGAGTTTCCATAAATCTTTCTAAGTTCTCTTAGTCCAATCTTTAACCTGGATTTGATAGTTCCCAACGGAATATTTAATTCATCGCTGGCCTCTTGTTGTGTCATTCCTTGAAAAAACAAGGCATCCAACACCACATGATATTTACGTTCTATCTTCTCCATGTTCTCTTTGACATCCATGAACTCGGGTCTGATACTGTCTACACCTAGATTATATACGTCTGAAACATCAATTTGGATTTCCTTATCAGATTTGGTGTTTACGCTGCGTAGCTTGTCAATGGCGGTGTTTCTTGTAATCCTGAAGAGCCATGTAAATAATTTTGCTTTCGAGGAATCATAGGAGTCAGATTTTTTCCAGATCTTCACAAAACTCTCCTGCAATACATCCTGTGCCAGTTCTGAATCTCTGACTACTTTAAAAGCAACGCCGTAAAGCGTATCGCCATAATGTTCATATAGCAATGAAATAGCCTTCTCATTGCGCTCATGCAACAATTCAACAATATGTTTTTCAAGTAGTGAACTCATATTAGATTAACGACATCAAATAATTCGGAAAGAAAGCATCCAAAATATTATTCTGACCCGTATATAGTGTAAACGCTAAATTATAAAATTGATTGTTAAGAAAGCGTTTTCTCAATTTTAATTAGATAAATGTGCAACTGGTTATTGTACATTTAATTTTTGGTTAGTTTGGTTTGGTATAACCCTCGTGAGTTCTTTCACGGGGGTTATTTTATGGCTTTTTACTATTCTTTTTAGCTAATTATGTTTACTTCAGGGTTAATTTCGATACCAAATCTAGTTAATACGGCATCCTGAATTTTAGTTGCTAAAAGTAGTAACTCCTGTCCGCTT
>CBDTVZ010000326.1:0-3002 GCA_965363995.1 uncultured Eudoraea sp. | reverse complement strand
CTATTTCCAACATATAGTCATAAACAAGATCCACATGGTCTGTGATGAATTTATCTACGTATTCTTCACTAACTCCTGACCATCTGTGGCCATGCGGATGACTATATTCTGGCACCTCAGAGTCCATCTCGTAAATTATAACATCATTCCTATTCAAATCTTTATTCTTTTGGCGGGCAAATCCGGAAGGAAATATGGAATAGCTGGCAACCCCATCCATCGCATTAAAAACCTCATGCTGTGCCTCGTGTAAGATTCCCGATCCGGAAGTAGCTTCCACTTTGGATTGCCAGGGATAAGAGCCAAGCTGAAAAATCACATAATTCCCTGTGGGGTTGGTTTCATTTTTATCATAAGTTACATTGCTGGATGGTCGAGTCATAAAGTTGGATTATTTTGTTTTAATTATTGCTTTGTTAGTTTATCAAAAGACTGTTTTAAAAATTGTTCTGCGCAGTATTAGCGTCACTAATATACATCTAACATTCAGAGAAAAAAAAAGAAATGCCCCAACAATTAATTAAAGAGAATATGATATTTAGACAACTTTTGACTTAACTTAAAGATATTTAATACCTTATAACACTACTACTACAAACAAGCCTTCAGGCTTTAATAAAAGAAGTTATGCAAACAATACTAGGTTCAGGCGGAGCCATTGGGATTGAATTAGCCAAAGCCTTAAAAGAATATACCTCCCAAATTAGGTTGGTGAGCAGGAATCCCAAAAAAGTGAACGAGACAGATGAAACTTTCCCGGCAGATCTGCTCAATCCTTCTGAAGTAAATGAAGCAGTAAAAGGTTCAACCATAGTTTATGTAACGGTCGGATTTCCATATAATTTAAAGATTTGGGAAGAAAACTGGCCTAAATTCACCTCCAATGTAGTTAATGCTTGTATAACGCATAATTGCAAATTGGTGTTTTTCGACAATATCTATATGTACGACTCAAACTACTTAAACGGGATGAACGAGGAAACACCAATTAACCCTCCTAGCAAAAAAGGAAAAATTCGCGCTGAAATAGCTAGAATGATCTTATCTAAAGTCAAAGAGGGAAAACTAACTGCGCTTATCGCCCGATCAGCGGATTTTTATGGGCCAGGCATCAGTAATACGAGTATGTTAACCGAAACCGTTTTTAAACCTCTAAGTACAGGTAAAAAGGCAAATTGGATGGCTTCCTTAAATTATAAGCACTCTTTCACTTATACTCCTGACGCTGGTAAAGCCACCGCGCTTCTCGGTAATTCTGAAAATGCATATAACCAGGTGTGGCACTTACCAACGGCGGAAAATCCCTTTACCGGACGGGAATGGATTAACACAATTGCAAGTGAAATGGATGTAAAACCTAAAACCCAGACAGCTACAAAGTTCATTGTAAAAATACTAGGACTTTTTATGCCTCTTATGAGGGAAATGCCGGAAATGATGTACCAGTACGACAGGGATTATGTGTTTAATTCGGACAAGTTTACAAATAATTTCGATTTTAAAGTCACCACTTATTTGGAAGGAATAAGGGAAATTATACGCTCTGATTACAGCAAATAACCGGCCGGTAGAAAATAATAGTTTGAGTAATATTCAAGATGGCATAAAGAATTTTTTACTCTGATATACTTAGAAAATATCATAAGGAGTTTCAAAAATCCCAGGATCTCTATTAGAATAAAAAACCTTAGAGTAACGAAAGGATATTTTTGTTTTGGGACTATCTTGCAATAAAATTATTCGTGCTTTGATTTCCATAGATTTCCATACCCCCTTACCCGAGCTTCAGGAATTCCTCGAATGCAAAAACTGGTTGAATCCAGATGAAAAAATAAGTGCAGTTACCAAACCGGGAGAGGGTAATATGAATGTTGTCCTTCGGGTTAAAACAAATCAACGTTCCTTTATTCTTAAACAATCGAGACCCTTTGTACAAAAGTACCAGCAAATTGAAGCACCGCTTAACAGGATTGAGGTGGAATATAAGTTTTATAAGGCAGTACAAGGAGCTTATATAACGGCCCATATCCCGGCTATTATGGCCTTTGATCAAAAGAATTACATATTACAAATGGAAGATCTGGGACAATGTGAAGAGGTGACCTTCTGTTACGAAGACCGAAAGATGTCCTTTAATATCCTCGAAAAACTAGTAAACATTTCAGAAGCTATTCACAAGGTGGGTGCTGTGGAAAACTTTCCTGAAAACAGTGCCCTTAGGGAATTGAATCATCAACATATTTTTGTGCTGCCATTTATGGAAGACAACGGATTTCAGTTAGATGATATACAGGAAGGTTTACAAGAATTATCGCTTCCCCATAAAAAGGATACAGCAATAAAAGCTGTTGTCAATATACTTGGTGATAGGTACCTTTCCAAAGGAAATGTTTTGATCCATGGTGACTATTACCCCGGCAGCTGGATGCAATTAGAAAATGAGGTCTATATTATAGATCCAGAATTCAGTTTTATCGGTTTTAGGGAATTCGACCTGGGTGTGATGACAGCACACCTTATTATGGCCACTATGGACGTTTCCTCTTTAGCCACGGTAATGGAACTCTACAAAGGAGAAGCAAATAATATCCTAGTTTCTCAGATGGCTGGTATTGAAATTATGAGGCGTCTAATTGGTCTGGCACAGTTACCATTGCAAAGAACTATTGGGGAAAAAGACTATCTTTTACAACATGCCAGAAAAATGATATTAGTATGAAATATAACTTTTTTAGTATCACCTTATTTTTGTCCTTTATCATTTTATCATGCAAGGATCAGAAGGCGCAAATAGATATCCCTGAGCCTAAAAAGTCTGCCTACGCCCAGGATTCTCTTATTTTAAACAAGGAAAAACTATATGACAAGGTTTTGGGTGCACTGGTCGGTTCTGCTATAGGTGATGCCATGGGTGCATCTACCGAGATGTGGCACCGGTCTGACATTCAGCAAAAATATGGTTATATCACAGGACTTACCCCTGCAGAACGTGTGCAATCTCC
>CBDTVZ010000325.1:0-3003 GCA_965363995.1 uncultured Eudoraea sp. | reverse complement strand
GGCTTATCTCTTTAATGTCCTGATCGGGAAAATCCATGGGGGCTTCAATCTCTGCGGAAATCCTTATCAATCTATTCCTCAAATCTACAATCTTCTTCTTCAGGCTCCCGCCTAAGTGGGCTAACGAAGAAATTAAACTCCTCTCGGTTTTTGCCTGAATCAGGTCGATTACTGCTTCCGCCTGGCTTAAATCAATCCTGCCGTTTAAAAAGGCTCTTTTAGTAAATTCTCCCGGTTCAGCCATCCTTGCCAAATAATAAAAGTATTGCTTTCCAATGGTGTTTCGGGTGTGACTTCTCCTATCAGAACCCCATTAGATGCACGCCAGTATGTAGAGTCTCCTTCCCAGCCTTCTAAAGTTGATCCATTAAAAATTTGAACAAAACCTTCTTCCACTTTATGGATAATCCCCGATTCCTTATCAGCAATCTGGTGTTTTTTATCCTTGCAGGAATGAAAGCTTAAAAGCAAAAAAACAGACCAAATTAGGTACAACGGGATTCGTTTTGATCTTCTGAGTCTTATTCTCATAGGGCTTATTACCTTAATGTATTTACTTATCGGATGCTTAAAATGAATAACCTTATGGATTAATAGTTGTATTTAAAAATAAGCATTTACAAAACAATATTGGCATCCTAGTTCAAATAACGGATAGTTTACGATTTATCTCTGAAGCCTAACTTCAATTTTATCCATTGCGGTTGTCAAAAAAAGCTTTCCAGTCCTTTTAATTGTAAATTAAAATGCAAGGTGTTATCTTTACAGAAGTTTAATGAGATGACTACCGACCTATAGTTACCATCGCTCTGGCTAATTTTTTGGAGTATTCACAGTTCCACACTTACTTTTCCAAGCGCTCATATCTTAATCAAGCTTCTTTTTAAACTAAACTATATTATTATAATAAAACATATTAATGGCAAGATCGCAACAAACCTATAGCAAAGGCGAAAAAGAAAAAAAACGTCTCAAAAAGCGCGAGGATAAACAAAAGAAGAAAGAAGCACGCAAAGCAGCCGCCAAAGAAAAAGGTGCAGGCATTGAATTTGCATATGTAGACCACAATGGAAATCTAACAGATACTCCTCCGGATCCTTCACTGAAAGTGGAAATCGAGGCTGAAGACATTATTTTGGGCATTCCAAAGAGGGAAGAAGGCGATATAGAAGAGGTAGATCCTGTAAGAAAGGGCAAAGTGTCATTCTTTGACTCCTCTAAGGGGTTTGGCTTTATCATTGATGCTGAAAACAATGAAAAATATTTCTGTCATGTAAGTGGCTTGATAGATGAGATTATAGAAAATGATAAAGTGTCATTTGAACTGGAAAAAGGGATGAAGGGGCTTAATGCCGTTCGGGTTAAGAAAGTATAACTTCAAACTTTCTCCACAAAACATCCATTTCCCCAATTATTTTTAAATTTTCTTGATTTGATTGTGATTTTTTAGTGTTTTACTATACTAATAGTTCAATAGTAAATACAACTCAAGATGAAATCAAACAATAAGTATTCAGATTTTATAGAATTGATCTGTAAGCTCTATCAATGCGAGGTTCGCAAGTTTAAATGAATCTTAGGAATAAAATAAGTTCTAAATATTTTACCATGTGTTTTGTACGTAAACTTGAGGTACTTCTCTCAAGATATACTCAGCAGTATACAGATTAATAACTTCTATCCCATTTATGAAGTAACTTAAATAAAGGCTCAAAGTCATTACAAAACAATTGCAACAATTTATATTAAGATTTTGTAACAAAAATAAAGTGTCGACGTCTTTTAAGTATATCAATCAAAAAACGATCATCATGAGAACACTTGACATGAATTACATTAAAAGGACCTTAAATTATCATATGGGTTATGGAAGGAGTATGAGCAGAAGTCATTCTTCAAAAAGAACAAAAAGAAATAACATAGCTTCTTAAATCAATTCAATGCATCATGAGAAGATTATTTCTAATAGCCATAACGGTAATAGCAATAGCCTCCTGTTCCAAGGATGATTATACGGGATCAGGAAATACGATTTCAGAATTCAGAGACGTAAATCTATTTACCAAAATTAGTAGTGAAGGGACTTTTGTAGTTAATATAACTCAGGGACCGACACAATCTCTGGAAATTATAGCGGATGATAATATCATTGGCAGAGTAAGAACCACAGTTTCCGATGGCCGATTAAAGATATACCTGGAAGATGGAAACTACAAAAACACCTATTTGGAAGCCAATATTACGGTAGCGGATTTAAACGGTATAAAAAACGAAGGTACAGGAGACATTACTGTATTCGAATTACAAAGTGCCGGGACTATTGAAATTGAAAATATAGGGACTGGAAATATTGCAATTGCCGGTTACACAGATAACTTAACTATTCTTAATGAAGGGTCCGGAACTATTAATTGTGCGGAGTTTATGGCGGCTATTGTAGAATTACATATTGAAGGCTCAGGAGATAGTGAAGTCTATTGCACAGAAAGTTTAAACGTGAACATTAAAGGCAGTGGTAATGTTTATTACAAAGGTAGTCCCTCTATAACTATAGATAAATCCGGCTCGGGACAGCTTATTCCTATGAATTGAATTGTTCACATTTGGCAGTGAGATTTGTCAAAATTTTTATTTCCCCCAGTGATATATTTTCTAAAGATATATCTCCTATACGTATCCTAATAAGTCGGAGAGTAGGGAAACCAACTGCTGCGGTCATTTTGCGAACCTGCCTGAATTTACCTTCTGTAAGTATAATACTAATCCAGCTTGTAGGCCTGTGTCGCCCTATTCGTAGTTTTTTATCCGCCTCAGGAAGTTTTGGGAGGGTACTTAATTTGTATGTCTTACAAGCTTTAGTAAGGTAACGTTTTCCCTCAAAACCAATAGTGACACCCTTTTCTAAAAGTGCTATTGCCTCATTTGTTATTTCCCCATCCAATTGCGCATAATACTCTTTTTCTACACCAGAGCGATTTATTTCATCGCTCAGCTTGCCATCTG
>CBDTVZ010000324.1:0-3003 GCA_965363995.1 uncultured Eudoraea sp. | reverse complement strand
CGTTGTTCAACATGAAATACTCACTTCAAATAGGAATAACAATGACAAGAAACTTATCATTAATCATTTTGTTTACAATTATTTTCTTTTCGAACGCTAATTGCCAAGAAAAGTCAAACCAGAAAGACAGCAAAATTTTTGCTGCGACTGATAACTATCTTGAAAAAATGATTGACAGTTTGGAAATTGTTGGACTTAATTATGCAATACTTATAGATGGAAAACTAATACATAAAAAGGCCTTTGGATTAGCTAATATCGAGCATGAAGTTCCGATGGCTCTAGATAATTTATTTGCTGTTGCTTCTATTTCCAAGATGTTTAGTTCAATAGCTCTTCATTATCTATTAAACACCAATAAACGAAATATTAATGAAACAGTTGGAGACTTTCTGCCCGATAGAGAAGATTTACCTGATTCATGGAGAAAGTTAACATTGAAACAACTGCTATCTCATACTTCTGGAATTCCCGACCAAATAGATTATCAAATATACTTAGCACCTGAAAGTGAAATATTTGTTATAGAGGCCATGAAAGATAAACCGTTTAGTTCAAAACCAGGTGATGAATCAAAATACAATGCAACTGGATTTTTAATTATCCGAATTATTATTGAAAAATTGGCAAATCAAGATTTTGAATCCTATATGCAAACACAATATTTTGATAAGCTACAATTGAACACAGCAAACTATGGTGGATTTAAAAAAATTGTTCCCAAAAGAGTTACAAGCTATACTCTAGTGAATAACCAGTTAGAAATGTTCCCTTTAAACTATTCTACACCAATGTATGCTGGAGCTGGATTAAATATCAATATCAACGAATTGATTTTATGGTTTCAAGCGATTTTAGATGGACAAATATTAAACGACGAACAACTAGAAGAAATTTGGACTCCGGTAAAACTCAATAATGGTGAGGATGGTTATTTTGGGTTAGGTTGGGAGGCTCATAGATTAGAAGATAACTATAGGATGGTTGGACATGGAGGAGCTGGAATTTCCTCTTTTGGACATTATTGGAATGAGCAATCAAGAAATAACATTACAGTAATATTATTAACAAATGGTGCTAAGAACTGGATAGTTAGGCCTGATCAAATAAATTCGGAAATTGCCAATATTATATTCTCTAATATGTAAAATACATTGCAACATTGTATAAAAAGAATAGCCGAAAAATGAGTAAATTAAATGATTGTAGCCCGTTTCCCCAGATAGCTTCTCCTTCGTAATACTATGAAGAAGGAACTATCGGGGTCTAGTAACTTGACAGAAAAGTGCAACCCAGTCGGCTACTATTCTTATACAAACCGTTGCAGGCTATTAGAATAGAACTCTTATTTCAAAAAATTAATTAACATACAATATGACAACATTAGTAGTTGGCGCAAGTGGAGCAACCGGAAAAAAGTTAGTAGAGCAACTGCTAAATACCAAACAAAAAGTAAAGGCGATTGTTCGTTCACCTGAAGAATTACCCGAATCATGGAAAAACAACGACCAGCTGTCCATCATCCAAGCTAGCGTATTAGATATTAGCGAAGATGAAATGGCTGAATACGTACAGGATTGTAATTCAGTCATTTCTTGTTTAGGCCATAATATGACTTGGAAAGGAATATATGGAAAACCTCGAAAACTAGTTACAGACGCTGTCAGTCTCCTCTGTGATGCAATTAAAAAGAGTGCACCCAATAAGCCAATGAAATTTGTATTGATGAATACTACCGGCAACCGTAACAGAGACTTAAATGAACCTATTTCGATAGGTCAAAGATTTGTGATAGGATTACTTAGATTACTATTACCTCCGCATATAGATAATGAAAAGGCTGCTGATTATTTACGGACTAAGGTTGGTCAAAAAAATAATTTTATTGAGTGGGTAGCTGTTCGACCATATGGTTTAGTAAATGAAGACAAGGTTACCGAATACGAGGTTTATCCCTCGCCACCAAGAAGTGCTATTTTTGATGCAGGAACAATAAGCCGAATTAATGTTGGTCATTTTATGGCTGAACTAATTACAGAAAATGACTTATGGAATAGATGGAAAGGACAAATGCCAGTAATTTATAAGACTGCTCAAAAGAATAATTAATAGTAAATTAAACAGCTTACAACAATATGTAAAAAAGCATTAGCACCTATGCTGAACGCGTTCGCAGTAGGCTTTAGCGGTTGAGAAAGCTTGTGCATCCGCTAGCCTACTTCGCCAAAGTAGCTTGCTACGAAGGCTGAAAAGCTTCGGTGTCACGCGGACGGCGCAAGCATAAAACGCATTTTACATTTAACCGTTAGCAGCAATTAGAATTAAGAATTGGGAGGAATTTGAAATAGAACAGCAAAAGATTTGCGAGAAGAACAAGATATAGTGTTTCCTGGAATCTCCTTAGACAAGAATGATAGTAGATAGTAGATGGAGAAAAACTATATCAGAAAAAAACCTGGCTAGAATACAATTAAATGGTAAGGGCTCGCTTTTGATTCGGTCTTTTTAGATGGACCTAGGCACTGTTCAGATTCTAAGATAATATAGAAGGGTGGGATTTCTATGAAACGATATCAATAAAATGTATCAAGCCAAGACCTCGCAATCCCTTCTATTATAGCTTTATAGTTAATTATCAAACTACTATACTTATAATCAATAAATAAGGCTTGGTAAACATACGAGCCAGGACCGTTGTAGCACATTCAGCTAAAGTTGACTTTTGCAGCTACCAAGGACAAGTCGTACTCCCACCCAAAAAAAATGTGCTATAATGACCTTTAAAAATTTCCTTTTTATGAGCAATGGCCAAACATAGCGCGTAGAAAAAAGCAAACCACAAATACCGAATAATTTTATATCAAAGTGGCCTGATCTAAAATAGAGGTTCATCCAATTATATCTCCAAATAAACGAGATATAATGTGAGTTCTCATATCTTTGTGAAAATAGAATGATCATTTTGAATTTTTGTTTGTTTGAATGTCTGCCATATATTTGACC
>CBDTVZ010000323.1:0-3011 GCA_965363995.1 uncultured Eudoraea sp. | reverse complement strand
CTACTGCCTTTGATGAGAGTGTCGAGGAATTTTATAAGGCAATTCCACAAATGCAAGATCATGAGGTACTCGTTGGTTTTGGTCGGATAATAGGGATGTTCAAATACGGGCATACCAGAGTTGGCTTCAGAGAAAGCCCGGTGCCTTATCATAAATTACAATTAAACTTTTACCAGTTCCCGGACGGTCTATATATTATAGGAGCACATAAAGATCTTGCGTCTGTGGTTGGTGCAAAAGTAACTGCCATTGAAGGCATGCCCACGAAAGAAGCATTAAAAGCTATATACCCGGTGGTTCCAGTAGAAAATGAGCAATTCTTTAAAGCTTATGCAGGGATCTATTTGGTAATTCCTGAAGTACTGCATGCCCAGGGAATCACCAAAACTTTAAAACAAAACATTAGGCTTACCCTTGAAAAAGATGGAAAGTCTTTTAATTCTGTCATCATGGCGAATAGCAATCTTGATACCCCTGTTCAATATGGAGAATTGAAACCAGACAGTAACTGGGTAGGAGTGAGGGATCAATCACAAAGTCCCCTTTATCTTAAAAACCTGGAGAAGATCTATTATTTTGAATACTTGCCTGAACAAAAGGTAGTTTATGTACGCCATAGCCAGATCCAGGATGATCCCAATGAGAATATCCCCGCATTTTACAAACGCCTGTTTGAATTTGTCGATAGCAATGATGTAGAGAAATTAATCCTGGATGTGCGTTTAAATGGGGGTGGCAACAACTATAAGAATAAGCCTATAATTACAGGTATTATAGAGCATCAAAAAATCAATCAAACTGGAAAATTTTTCGTTATTATAGGCCGCCGTACTTTTTCAGCCTGCCAGAATTTAGTAAATGAACTGGATAATTATACCAATGCCATTTTTGTAGGTGAGCCTACTGGAGAAAACATTAATTTCTATGGCGACAATCGCCGTGTGGAATTACCTAATTCAAAGCTGCCTGTTTACCTGTCTTTTGCCTGGTGGCAGGATAAGCCCCAATGGGAGAATGCCGAATATACCTCGCCACATTTGGCCGTAGACATGACCTTTGCGGATTATAGCGCCAACAAAGATCCCGTACTGGATGCTGCCCTTAATTTTTCTACCGATAATTTTATCATAGATCCCATGGGTTACCTAACCCAGATCTTTATGGATGGTAACTATGAGTTGGTGGCTACAGAAGCCCAGCGCCTGGTGGAGGATCCGGCTTATAACTTTTTTAATTTTGAGACTGAATTTAATAAGGCTGGTTATAATATGCTGGGCTCCGGCCAGGCAGAAGGTGCCCTTTTTGTATTCGAAATGACTACCAAGCTTTTCCCGGAATCTGCGAATGCCTGGGACAGTCTGGCGGAGGGTTATTGGAAATCCGGAGACCTTGTCAAAGCAAAAGAATATTATAATAAAGCCATTAATTTAGACCCAAAAGGTCCTACCGGTGACAATGCGAGGAGGATGTTGAGTGAAATGGAGGGAGGACATTAGTCCAATGTAGATAAACTGATTTTAGGAACATATGGCTTTTCTAGACTATCCACAAGTTACTGGCAAGTTAGTTCCATAATACTACATAAATTACGTTAACTTTAAAAACAATCCTATGTTGTCTTATAGTATTTAATGGAGGTATTACAGTACATACAAAAAATACCAGAAGGCTATTCTGAAGGAATTTATAATGCAATAAAGTATAGTGTTACAAAAGAAACCTTTAATAATGGTAAGTCTTTTAAAATTTATGGCAAGGAATTACAAGGCAATGATTTTATTAGCTTGAATTATTATATTACATCTAACAAAGAGCTCTTGAAGCCCTGTGAAATGCCAGAAGAGAAAGTGATTCATTTTTTGGAGAACATTCAAATTTTATAAATAACATATGCAGTTAGGATTAGGAACAGCTGCTTTAGGACGGCCACAATATATTAACCTGCGTCAGGAGGAACCTGAAGGACAAGATTTAGAAACTTTTAAAGCACAAGGTTTTTCTGTTTTAGAAAACGCCTACAATCTAGGTGTTCGCTATTTTGATACAGCTCCGGGCTATGGTTTAGCAGAACAGTTAGTATTAGAATGGCTACAAACTAAAAATGATAACAGCATACAAATTGCTACAAAATGGGGATATACCTATGTGGCTAATTTCGATGTAAATGCTTCAATTCATGAAATAAAAGAGCACAGCATAGAAAAATTAAAAGAACAATGGGAAGTTTCAAAAGCATTTTTACCACATTTAAGAGTGTATCAGATACATTCGGCAACTTTGGAAACAGGCGTTTTAAGTAATGAAGTTGTTTTGAATCAATTAGCGTTTTTAAAAAACAAACATCAATTAGAAATAGGTATTACTACTACAGGGGCTAATCAGCTAGACGTTATTAAAAAGGCCCTGGATGTCACGGTAGGAGGCCAACAATTGTTTGATGCGTTTCAGGTAACCTATAATATACTGGATCAAAGTTTGGGAGATATTTCAAGGGAGCTTGTACAGCAAGAGAAAAGAATAATTATTAAAGAGGCCCTGGCAAATGGCAGGGTTTTTAGAAACAAAGCCTATAGGCATTATATTAACCTATATGGTGAACTCGAGCGTTTGGCTCACAAATACAAGGTTGGGGCAGATGCCATTGCCTTGCAATTTTGTGGGCAGACTCTCCCTACAAGCATCTTATTAAGCGGCGCAAGCAACACTACTCAGTTGCTGGAAAATTTAAAACTCAATACTTTCCGAATGATCACCAGTCAGTTTTATGTTAACGGTAATGCCACTCAGGCTGAAATTTGTCGTGCCTTTGGTGTGCCACCGATTGCAGTCAAACGAGCAGTAAAAATATATCAAACATCGGGCCCATCTGGGTCTACGATTACGGCGGCAGCAATAGCCAGTCTTTCCTTACCCGCGCTCAGTACGACTATGACGGCGATCTGGCGCAGCACATTCCCGGCTACGGGCCGGTGACTGATCCGGCCGATGTACAGACGCCAGCGGGCTGGTTC
>CBDTVZ010000322.1:0-3022 GCA_965363995.1 uncultured Eudoraea sp. | reverse complement strand
TGGCCAAAATCAGCTTTTCCGCAGTAGGATTTCTATTCTCGGACAAGCTCCTAGGTCTACTGGTGTTGTCATCTTGAATCAGGAACCTCGTTTTCATCAATAATTAGTTTCACTATTTGCTCGATATTACTACCTTGGACCGATTTTACGCTAATGTTTGAATGTTTACATTGGTTGATTTTCTCTGCCAGTTTCTGCCCTACTTGATAGGATGGTAAATGTTTATAGATGGGATTATCCACATCAATGGCCATAATCGTATCGGATATTTGTCCGCATAGGAGTCCGGACATTGGAGAAAAGCCAACCTGTACATCGATCAAGATAAAATCGTAAAGCTTTCTCAGCTTTTCCTTTAAGTAGTTGGCAAATTCGTAACCATAATTTTTTTTGAACATTCGGGCAAGGTCTACCTCTGTCTTGATATTTATATTCTGAGGATCACAACCCAGAATGACATCGATACGTTCTTGATTAGGCAGGTGTATAATTCTTCCTACTACGTCCGGCATGGCAAAGCCATTATAAACTTCAACCCCTTTCAGGTTCAGTTGCTCAAAGAGTTTTTTCTCTTCTTTTTCACCCGAATTAATTCCAGCTGAGCGCAATATTTCATGGTCAATCAGTAGTTCATATAGACTCTGACCATGTTCATATTCCAACACATCTCCCAGATTATCGGTAATTAGGTGTGCCAAACCTGGTTGATACAAGTGGCCATCCATTAATAAAACTTTGAACTGTTTATCAGCAAGGTTTTTTGCTACCTGCAACATATATTTTGATTTATTGCTTGCCCTTACCAGGGAGTGAAAAGCTACAAATTGTTTTGTCACGTTAGAACCTCGTCAATCAATTGTACATGCTTAGAGCAAACTTAAAAATTAATTCACATTTCTAAATTCCTACTCGCTCATTCTATCTGAGTTGTTCGTCAGTTGAATAGTTGGCTATTCGCCTTCCACTCGCCTTGATAGAATGGCGATTAGATACTTATAAATGCAAATTTATTTTTTCGGCTGCCCTTATTTCGAATCATCATACCAGAAATCGCAGTGTTCCTTTTTTCTGATCTTTTCATGATGGTTCCAGATCAAATGCACATTTTTTGTGAGCATTTCCAAACCACCGTATGCACCGAATCTTCTTGCTGAAGTAACTATCCGGTGTTTTTTTCCAAACTTGATAATTTTCCATTTCTTTTTATTTTTCTTTCCCTCTTTTTTCAAGCTATCGGCGAAAGAGAACTCCTCTGCGGTATAAAGTTCTTCGTCAAATCCACCTACCTTTTCAAATGCTTCCCTTTCACAGTAGAGAAAGGGACCAACCGTAACATTTTTTAACGATAACACCCCGTTAATCAAATACTTAAAGATTATTTTCCCTCCTAAACCTGTGTCCGGTTCTGCCCAGGCACCTCCGCCTATCACCTTTCCACTAGAAAGATTATTAGCTACCTTTTGGAAAATGTCCCCCTTTACTGTGGTGTCCGCATCAAGAAACACCAGATAGTCACTTTTACTGACCGCCGCGCCAGCATTACGCGCACGGGCAATCTGGTTCTTCGGTTCATAAACCACTCTGACGCCTGCCTCATGGGCAATTTCCGCTGTACGGTCACTGGAATTATTGTCGACCACCACTATTTCCAGCTTCCCTTTATAGAGCTTGCTGGCCTTTATTACCGATTTCAAGGTTTTTTCCAGATAATTTTCCTCGTTATACGCAGGAATAACTACGGTTATCGATTGTTTTTTCTTCAAGGGCCTTGCCATTGTATCATATTGTCTCTAATTTCCGTTTCCATCATATCACTTCCTCATACCTGGAAATTGAAACAGTTAAAGTATAAAAAAACATCAGTTCTCACCTGGAACAAATGATATTATTGTAAGAAACCAAGAAAGCTTTAGCATATCTTGATGCTATCATACAATTAAATACTAGTAATTTGAGAAGCATATATCAAGTAAAGATTCAGCTCTATTTTGCTGAATAGCTTTTATACAGGTGAAGAATTCTCGCTTGCCAGAGGTCTAAAGAAAGAAGGTAAAATATTTTCGAGGATTTATAAAGTACCATCCTGCTCATTGTAGGTTGAACAGTTTCTAATAGAGTCAGGATTTGATGATATTTCAATTTTTACTATGTCGGGAGTGTTGGTAGCTATGACTGGAATTGCAAAAGATAGGAGTCAAGAAAAGATAGGGGGCAAGTGTAATATTGACAATTTTAAAGGCAAAAAATAAAACATAGTGCAATATTACACTTGACCCTTATTTTTTCTTCAAAAACAGATGATTTATAATAAGACTGTTTTTTTCTTCATTTTGCCCTTATTTCTTCTTCAAATTTTCAGATTATAAGTGAACATAAATTTTTTATGAAAATCTTCTATTTTTTATTCCATCCAAAAGGTGCCTGTCCTTTATTGATTTTATGTGATTTGTTCATTTACTGGTTAGAACTTAGTTTTGTGACGCAACTAAAAACATAATACCAACACCAAACAATTGAATAAAGAATGGTTTTTTAGCAACATCCCAATGAAGTATAGTAAAAACAAGAGCGACTGGGCTAATTAACAAGCAAGCTAACCCCCAAATAATCCCTTCTTTAAAAGCTTCAATTAGTAATAGTATTCCACCAATTACTATAATAAAAATAGCTATCAATGTTATAGTTTCATACATTTTGAATTCCCTTTTTTAAATATTAGAAACGACTATCATTTTCACAAGGAATACCATCATAGTCACCATCCATTTTTGTATCTGGACAGTTATTTATAAAGAATACAGCTTCTGCTCTTGAATTCATTTGACTACAATGTTGACGACCATCACAATTGAATTTTCTTGAATTTGTTTTAATAAGTGAGGTGTTCCTATATTCATATGAAGTTGGTTCTACATTAATTGGCGCTAAATTTTTTGTATAATAACCCCATGCACCAAATGCAATTAAAATAATCATGATTTTTTTCAAACTTATGAACTCTTTGTTAATGGTGTTCTAACGT
>CBDTVZ010000321.1:0-3029 GCA_965363995.1 uncultured Eudoraea sp. | reverse complement strand
TTCAATTCTGAAATAACAAGGTTTTTTTTCATAATGTATGTTTTTGTTCACATAGCGTAAAAAATTATATCTAGTAATACAAATAAAATAATTTCATCAATTATTAATGAGTCATTGCAAGGTTGCTTACAACGGTCAAGTATAAGCGTAGTGCGGGATTTCGGAGCGATTCACCTTTCACTTGTACAAAACTTTATTAGTAGCCAACATACTCAATTTTAGCCGTTCAGTCTGCATTACGCTTATAGATTGTTAGCGGCTGGCTTTATCAAATTCAGTTTATTTTTCATCAAAGTATGGTCGTTTTTTTTGGTCTTGCAAGCATATAGCCCTAGAGAGAATCGTTGCAAGAACTAACTCCAGTATTGTTATCATCCCCGTGTTTTTATGTTGATGAAACCTTGCATAAGGTTTATTTACTTTGGTTCTAAAATTAATTACGCTCCAAAAACTCCCTCACCGCCCGATCCACGGCTTCAGGTTGCTCAAAATAGAGCCCGTGGTTCATGTTTTCGAAACGGACCATTTCACTTCGGGGCAACAGTCGGTGCAATTCGTTGGAAATCTCATGAAGGTATGTGGGAGAGATGTCGCCTACTATAAGGAGAACGGGTACGTCCAAGATTTGAATGGCCAGCGGGTCCAATGGCGGAAAATCCTCGCTCATAGAGAGCCCCCAAATTTCCAACAGGTTATCCATCCAGCCTTGTTTTGCTTCCGGTGGAACTTGTGCCAATGAAAAGTCATCGCCCATTACGCCCCTGAGAAAGTTTTCCAAAGCCTCTTCATCCTTGTCTGCCAGAAAATCTTGTTTCGCCGGTCTGAGATCACTCTCCAAAAATGCATCCCAACTCTCCCGGCCTTTTTCAGTGTTTTGGGCCAGGAAGGCTACCGGGGGTTCGCCCAATACCAAAGACTGGACCACCTCTGGATGGTCCAAGGCCATCGTCAAGGCAGTAAAAGCTCCATAGGAATGACCTACGAGATGTACCTTACCTAGATTGAGTTTTTGAATTAAGGCGTAAAGGTCATCGGCATGGATGCGTACGGAATAATCAACGGACTCATCAAACTCCTGTGCATTGGGCCAAGCATAACGACGACTATAGGTTATCGCATGATAGTCTTCCGAATACGGCTCTACCCAGGATAAAAATGAACGATAATCGCTGATGCCACCATGTACGAAAATCAGTGTTTCGCCTTCGCCCTGTTCTACATAGTGCAACATTTCACCACGGATATCGACCGATTTGAGCGAATCAACAACCACGGTTTCGGTCTGGGGTTTTACGGTGGTGTTTTGGGCTTTGCAGACTGCAAAACCCACTAAAAATAGAAGTAACGGAATCAATTTTGAGATTTTCATATAGTAGTTTAAAATTTTTTTATGTTTCTATCTTGTTTTGAGTTTGCAAAACTAGTTGGAAGCACACCATCCAGAATTTTACCTTATCGTCATTACCATTACCCCGATCAATGCCTGTTGTTTTTCCCATTGATGGCAAAAGAACCAAAAAGATCTAGCCTGCGTGGGATACCCTACCAAATTACGGAAAGTCTCAGCGCCCAGACCGCAGTGATTTCTTACAACACATGGAAACCTTCAAATAGCATTAGCGAAATTGAAGGGGGTTTTCGAAATATTCCATATCGTAAAACTAAACGGATATAAAAACCCAAGATGTAAGTTTTGTTCCAAAAGCTGAAACAATTTAGACTAGTAAGTTTTAAAAAGCACGCTTTTGGGTTACTTGCATTTAGACTTGCCAATCAAGGTCGGGAGTATATTAAACCTGTTTCGAAACACCCTGGTAAAATAGGTTGGACTGTTAAAACCCGAATCATAGGCAATTTCTGAAATCGTCTCACCTCCTTTTTTTAAAGCTCTTGCAGCATGTATCAAACGTAATTCGGACAATAACTTATTAGGTGGCATTCCGACTAGAGAGGATATTTTTCGATAGGCCTGGGTCTTGCTCAGACCTAGTTCTTTGCAAAGTTCATCACTTTTAAAAGCTGAATTATTTAGATTTTTCAATAGTACTTTTTCCAATTTTTCAATTTCGCTGTAAGAAACCTGGTCCAAAATAGTAACGCGTGCAGCATCGATTTTAGAAAAATCTTTACTTCGGGAGGCAGAAAGTTTTGTTTCCAAATCCATATATATTCCTTTTTGGAAACCTAGTCTTGACATCACATTTACTTTAGTCTTAGTTTCTTCGAATAAATTCGTACCGTGCTCGTCAACCGGCTTTCCTGTAGCCAAAGCTAAACTGTATAGAGAATTTTGGTCAGAAGATTCAAAGTGCCTCGATATCTGCAGCGCACAAGCTAACGCGTCAATAGCATCGATAAAAGAAGCCATATACTTCTCGCTGGGAACCTTGATGACACTTCCATTATAGTATTTAATAGAATCCATAATTTTGGAGCCCATCAATTTTTGGTTTTCCATTAGGTCCAAAAAGTCCACCAACATAATCGTACGAAAGCCGCTATCGATTTCGCCCGATAAGGTCAAAGCCAAATCCTGTTCATTTTGACCGCCCTGGCCCATGTACGGGATAAATTCATTCTCACGCGATACCTCGATGACGTTGCATGCCCCAATACCATGAGCCTCTTTATGACTCTCGACACATGCCGCTTTATTTGGACTTTCCATCAAGCAAAAAGCTGTTTTGTTATGAAGATTCAGATAATACTTCTTGTAAATCAATCCGTGTTTATTTTGAACAGCCACATCTCTCAAATGAGCTTTATACATATCGTCTTCAGTAATAGCATCTGAATCGATTTTGTGAAAGTCCATAAATAATGACATACTTAACGTGTTTTAAAAGGGGCTATTTTTCTGTCCAGTAATAATATACTGAATACTACTAATGTACGGATTATATCAACATACTTCTTATTGGAAAGAATTAGGTTCTTTCTGATTTAGGATTGAACAAATACCCTTTGTCTTTAATGTAGCAATCGGTATAAGATTTATCCCTAATATTAATCAGTCCCATAAAATGGCC
>CBDTVZ010000320.1:0-3036 GCA_965363995.1 uncultured Eudoraea sp. | reverse complement strand
TTGGTTCGTATTTTACTAATGCTCCGATGCAGCTAGTACCTAGCGCAGGGCATTTCACTCAAGAAGATACGCCTGAAAGCATCGTTTTTTCACTAAGAAGAATTATGAAACAAATTCAGGAATGAAAATGAAAAGTAATGGAATGATTAATAAAGAAAAAATCGAACCAAACATAGATACTATCTCAGATCAGTTTGGTCGAATAGCAATTGTTACAGGTGCTAATACTGGTCTTGGTTATGAAACTTCTTTGGCGATGGTGAAAAAAGGCCTAAAAGTTGTTATGGCCTGTCGTAATCTCAGTAAGGCAGAAGCTGCGAAACTCCGTATTTTATCGGAGGTTCCAAATGGTGAATTAGAGATTTTGCAAGTTGATTTAAGTAAATTAGAATCGGTCCACCATGCAGCTGAAGAGTTTCGTAACAAGCACAATACACTGGATATATTAGTTAATAATGCTGGAATTATGTACCCCCCGTATTCGAAAACCGAAGATGGCTTTGAAAGCCAAATGGCAGCAAACTGTTTCGGTCACTTTCTGTTTACCTCTCTATTAATTGATCTGATTCCAGACTCACCCGACTCGCGTATCACTTGGTTATCTAGCCTCGCGCACAAGACCGGAAGAATACATTTCGACGACATAAATTCTGAAAAAGAATATTCAAAGTTGGCGTCTTATGCTCAAAGTAAGCTAGCTTGTTTGATGTATGCGCTTGAGTTGGATCGGAAGCTAAAAGTAGCTGGTAAAAAGATAAAATCTAACGCGGCTCATCCCGGAGTGTCGCTTACCGATTTGAGTCGAAATACGAATAAGTGGGTATATCAGTTGATGAAATATACAATTATTCCGTTCATAACTCAATCTGCCGCAGATGGTGCATTACCTATATTGGAGGCGTCTTTATCAACTACCGCAGAAGGTGGACAGTATTATGGACCTCAAGGTTTTATGGAGATGAGAGGTTGTTCAGGTGTTGGTATAATTGCAAGCCATGCACTTGATAATGATGTGTCTAAAAATCTTTGGGAATTATCGGAACGCCTAACAAAAACAAATTATCTATTGTAGTCATGTTTTATGAGGTTTCTGTTGCCATTCTAGAAGACCAAAACCAATTATTGTTCGGGCTGAAGAAGCTTTAAATATTCAAAAAAGAAAAAATTAAGTATGAAAGTAATTATTACAGGAACCACGGGTATGGTTGGGCGAGGAGTTCTAATAGAGTGCTTAGAATCTCCAATCATAGAAGAAGTATTGGTGATTAACCGTAACTCTCTAAAACTAAACCATCCTAAGTTGAATGAAATTATTCATAAAGATTTCTTCAATTTTGATTCAATTCAGAAAGAATTAGAAGGTTATGATGCTTGTTTTCATTGCATGGGGGTTTCATCTATTGGAATGAAAGAGGAAGAATATCATCGGCTTACTTACGGAATAACTGAAGAATTGGCTAAAACGCTTTTTGATATTAATCCACAAATGGTATTCAACTATGTATCTGGTGAAGGCACCGACAGTTCTGAAAAAGGAAAAGTTATGTGGGCCCGCGTTAAAGGAAAAACTGAAAACATGATTCTGAATATGGGCTTTAAAGATGCATATATGTTTCGCCTACAAGTAATTCTTCCTCTAAAAGGTGTGAAATCCAAAACATATTGGGTAAATGTATTCTATAAACTAACGCGTCCATTTTTTGGACTTATAGTAAAAAGAAAAAATATAACAACAAGTGTAAATGTCGGTAAAGCGATGATCAATAGTGTACTTGCGGGAAGTTCTTCCAAGCTTTTAGAAAACGAAATGGTAAATAAATTAGCAAAATGAAAAAAGTGACCAACATATTTAAAAAATTCATCCTTATCACAAGTATCTTAAACTTCCCGATAGGTTTGATGATGATTATTCAAGCTATCTCCAGTAAAACGGGAGAAGCTTTAATAACTAACTCGGTAGCAGGTGCATTTATAATCTTTGCTGGAGCATCACTTATTTGGGCCATACAAGAAGTAAACACCAGAGCACCCATAATCCTTTGGAATGGTTTAGTACGTTTATTCAACGTGTTTTTAGTATCCTACGCTTCAACGGTTGGTGATGTTCCACAAGCCATGATATTCGCTACGGGAATGGATTTAGTATTGGCAATAGTCTTTATTATTGGAAGCGTAAAAGTTACTGGTATTCCTTTTTCAAAATTAGTAATAGGTAAATACAATGAAAAATAATATAGAAGGTAAAGTAGTAGTAATTACAGGCGGAAGTAGTGGGCTAGGAGAAGCTACAGCACGTTATTTAGCAGAAAAAGGAGCGAAAATAGTTTTAGGTGCTCGTAGGCTAGATAAGTTAGAAGTAATTGCAAAAGAAATTAAACTAAAAGGCGGTGCGGTTGAAGTGCTAAAAACAGATGTTACCAAAGCGGAAGATGTAAAAGCATTGGTTAAAAAAGCAATTGACAGCTTTGGTAAAATAGATGTTTTGGTAAATAATGCGGGCATTATGCCATTAGCACCATTAGCAGCACTTAAAGTTGATGAATGGGACAGTATGATTGATGTAAACATAAAAGGGGTGTTATACGGAATTGCAGCAGCATTACCAGAATTTCAAAAACAAAAATCAGGTCATTTTATAAATCTTGCATCCGTAGCCGGATTAAAAGTGAGCCCAGGTGGAGCCGTATATAGTGGAACTAAATTTGCTGTGAGAGCTATTAGCGAAGGCTTACGACAAGAAGTAGGTAAGGACATTAGAACCACCATACTTTCACCAGGTCTAATAGATTCTGAATTGCAATTAGGAAGCTCAGACGAGGCTACATCTCAGTTTGTTCAAAATATTTATAAAGATGCAATCCCTGCTATTTCTATAGCTAAAGCAGTAGCGTATGCCATAGAGCAACCAGATGATGTTGATATAAATGAATTAGTAATTCGTCCCACAGTACAGGAATTTTAAACAAATAAAAAATAGTATGAAAAAAACATTAATTATAGGAGCAAGTGGTCAAATAGGAAAAATGCTTTAGCTAT
>CBDTVZ010000319.1:0-3038 GCA_965363995.1 uncultured Eudoraea sp. | reverse complement strand
AGGAATTTACCATAATGGGAACCTCACCTCCACGTTTCGATATTCCGGCAAAGGTAGACGGAACGGCAATTTTTGGAATTGATGTAGTCCTTCCCGACATGAAATATGCGGCCATCAAGGCATCTCCCGTTTTCGGGGGCAAAGTAAAACCTTTGGAGGCAGATGCTATAAAGGATATGCCCGGGGTGCACAAAATTGTGAATCTTGAAGGGGCCATAGCCGTAGTTGCAGATGGCTATTGGTTGGCTAAAAAGGCTATAAACACATTGCCCATTGAGTTTGAGAAAAGTGCTAATGACACAGTTGGGCAATCAGATATTTATGATCAGTATTTAAGCGATATGGATAATGCAATTGCCGAGGGAAATGAAGAAAAAGATGTTAAGAAAGGAAATATAAAAAACATTTTTAAAGAAGCTACTAATGTAGTAGAGGCGGAATACAGGGTGCCTTATTTGGCCCATGCCACCATGGAACCCATGAATTGTACTGCTTTGGTAAAAGAAGATGGATGCGAGATCTGGGTGGGTAGTCAGAACCCCTTGGGATTTGCAAACAGTGTTTCCGAAGTACTCGATATGGACCAGGAAAAAGTGATAGTACACAATCAATATTTAGGAGGGGGGTTTGGAAGAAGGGTTGTGCCTGATGTTGCTATACAAGCCTCACTTATTGCCAAAGAAGTAGACTATCCGGTTAAGTTGATCTGGTCTCGTGAGGAAGATATCCAACAGGATCATTACAGGGAGGCCAATGTGAGTCGTTTTAAAGCAGCTCTGGACCCTAAGGGAATGATAACTGCCTGGAACAATCAATTCTTATTTAAAAACGATCCAGAAGAAGCCCCGTACATTCCTTATGGCGTCGACAATCAATTTATTCATTATACGAATAGCGAAACACATGTACCCTGGGGTTATTGGCGAAGTGTAGATTCATCTATGCATGCTTTTTTCACAGAGTCCTTTATGGATGAGCTGGCGTTCAAAGCTAATGCAGATCCTTATCAGTTTAGGCGGGATCATCTTGCTAATGCACCCCGATTTTTAAAGGTGCTGGATCTGGCTGCTGAGAAAGCAAATTGGGGAGAAGCCCTACCAGTTAACTGGGGCAGAGGGATATCCCTTCACCAATCTTTTGGAACCATAGTTGCTCAGGTGGCGGAGATAGAAATAGTTGAAGACAGACTCAAGGTAAACAGGGTGGTTTGTGCAGCCGATCCTGGTTTTGCGTTTCACCCCGACGGTTTTACTGCACAAATGGAAAGCGGTATTGTTTTCGGACTTACTGCTGCTTTGTATGGCGAAATAACGATCGAAAACGGGTCAGTTAAGCAGAGTAATTTCCATGATTACCAGATGGTGCGCATGCCAGAGTCCCCTAAAATAGAAACCTATATTGTTACCAGCGATAACTGGCCGGGTGGTGCAGGTGAACCCAGTACCCCGGGTATTGCCCCGGCATTAGCTAATGCAATTTTTAACGCATCTGGTATTAGGATCCGCGAGCTGCCAGTGAAAAATCATGAATTAAAGGCTGACTCAAAGATCTTAGGTTGATAAAACTTACTTAAATAATGTAAAAGGGATATTTGCTTAGGCCCTCGTGTTATTTATCTGCTCTACTATAGCTTTCTGTCGCTCCAGAAGTCGTGCCTGCTCTTCGGCAAGTTTAGATTTCTGACTTTTAATTGCGGCTAATTCAGAACGTAATGCCTCTTCCTCAGAGTTGTTCTCGTCTATTGAGACATTAGAACTATTGATAGTCTGCTCCATACCTTGAGTATACATATCTAGCTCACTAATTAGGTTTTGTATATCACCAAAAGCTTTTTTTGTGTAATACCTGCCCATTTTAAAATCTTTTGGATCTGAAGCTTTTTCTAAATTTTCGATCCCATCTAAAATAGGGTCCATGGCTTTATCACAACCACATACTGCTATCTGGTTTTTTACTTTTTCCAAAGCTTCCAGAGCCTTATAGGCATAATATTTTTGATGATCAAAATTCTTCGAGCTAAAAGATTTCTTGGTGTGGTTTAAAGCATAAGACGCAGAAGAATAAGTGTTGTCGCATTTTGCGGAGGCGAACAAAGTGGCCGTCATAAACACAAAAGATAATAGAAATTTAGGTTTCATTATAATTCATTTTAAGATTAGGGACCGTAAAGGAGGTAAACTTTGGTGAATTAAAAAAAAATATGTGGTATACTGCTATATTTTGTAGTCAAAATACTATTAAAACCGAATTAAAGAGCTAGAATAATCTTAAAATCCTTTTCTAAAGTTATCAAAATGATGACCTGCTTGATCCCACAATATTTTGCACTAGCATGTATATAGGTTAGTACTTTTATATATATGTTTCGCTATCTTTAATTTTAGAGTCTGGTTTTACCGTAAAATAAGCTTAACCCCTGAGCTGTTATACTTTGATAAGGTACATCAGATAAAGTATACTTATCTATGTCAACCAAAATCTATTTTTATGAAAAACTTTCTGATACTTCTTATTTTATTATCTCTGACCATAGGTTGTAATACGAATCCAAAAATTGAACCGGAACAGGGCTCTGTAGTGATTGATACCCCATGTGCTACAGAGGGCGTTACCCTTCAGATTCTGGGCTCGGGAGGGCCTGCTGCCGGAGATGGCCGGGCTTCAACAGGCTATCTGGTCTGGTTAAATGGCAATCCCGTGGTCATGATAGATGCCGGTGGGGGTACGTATCTAAGACTTCAACAGGCAGGAGTACATATGAGAGATATTGAGTTTCTGGGAATAAGTCATTTTCATCCAGATCATGCCTCTGAGCTACCAGCCTTACTTTGGTCCGATATATTTTCAAGCCGGCCGGCTCCATTAAACGTATCCGGACCGGCGGGAGAAGGATCGGACGGACTTAAGGGGTTCCTGACGGCTATTAATGATATGGCGGCGCCCATAGATGCGTTTACAAGGATCAATGCTATTGATGTTTTACCACAAAAAGATTCTATTACAACGATCTATAAGGATGATTTGCTCGAGGTAACTGC
>CBDTVZ010000318.1:0-3039 GCA_965363995.1 uncultured Eudoraea sp. | reverse complement strand
GCGCATTCTTATTGACCAAAGAGAATTACATCTTTCCCAGCAAATAGCTTCTAACTTATACGTTAAAAAGATCAAATTATGATAGAGAATGTCATTAGTTATTTTGAATCAATCAATCCTATTTTGGCGGCCTTATATGCAACCCTTTTTACATGGGGTCTTACAGCATTAGGTGCCAGTCTGGTCTTTTTTTTTAAGACAATGAACAGGGCCGTACTTGATGGAATGCTCGGCTTTACAGGTGGCGTAATGGTAGCTGCAAGTTTTTGGAGTCTTCTGGCTCCGGGAATAGAATTGAGCCCGGGGGAGGGATTTGTTAAAGTAATACCGGCAGCGGTGGGATTTTTGCTTGGTGCAGTTTTCATTTATGGATTGGACAAGATTTTACCTCACATACATATTAATTTTAAAGAAAGTGAAGGGATTAAAACACCCTGGCATAGAACAACGCTGCTTACCCTGGCCATAACCTTGCATAATATACCTGAAGGACTTGCTGTAGGAGTACTCTTTGGAGGTGTTGCTGCCGGTTTTGAAGGAGCCAATATAGGTGGAGCAGTAGCTTTGGCACTTGGGATAGGCCTACAAAACTTTCCAGAAGGTTTTGCAGTGGCCATGCCTTTAAGAAGGCAAGGGTTGAGCCGACTTAAAAGTTTTACTTACGGACAGGCATCTGCAATGGTAGAGCCGATAGCAGCAGTTTTGGGCGCATGGGCGGTTATTACTTTCCAACCAATTCTCCCTTATGCCTTATCATTTGCGGCGGGGGCGATGATCTTTGTAGTTGTGGAAGAGGTTATTCCAGAGACGCAGCAGGACAAATACACAGATATTGCCACAATGGGTTTTATTGGTGGTTTTATTATTATGATGGCCCTGGATGTGGGATTAGGCTAATTTATTAATGCTCGGACTATTATATTTTCCATCATTCGCCCACAAGGGTGAATGCACCTTTAGTTAAAATACGGGCATCTTCTGGAAAGTCATTTAGGTTTTTTATGACAGAGTAACCATTATATACATCTCCTATTTCAACTTTTACCGGTTTAAAACTATACACTTTGTCTTTCTCCGATTCCAGTAATAGGAGGTATGACGTTCCCTCATTGGATACAATTGCCTCCGAAGGAATACTCATGGTGACATTATCTGAAATAATTATAGTTGCGTGGACGAACATTCCTGTCAGAAAATTATGCTTCTTAAGATCTTTAAGATGACCATGTACTTTTACCGTTCTGTTTTCTTCTATGGATGTGCTTATTAAATAGACCTCTGCAGCATATACTTTGGATGATGCTTCCGGTATTTCAAAACTAATTTCCTGCCCTTTATGAAGCCTCATTATATCCTTTTCAAAAACAGACAATTCTAAATGGATATGGTCATTATCTACAATTTCAATGATAGGTGTTGCAGGCGAAACATACATCCCCAGAGATACATTAACCTGAGTAATGCTGCCACTTATGGGGGCATATAATGTAGCAGTTGTTCTTATAAGACCCTTTTCTACTTCAGCGGGGGGAATTTTGAGTAAATTCAACTGCTTTTGAAGCCCGTTATAGGTGGCTTCTGCTTTTTTAAAATCGCTTTCAGCTTTTAAAAAGCTTTTCTGTGATGAAATATTTTCTTTGAGCAATATTTGTTGCCGCTCATATTCAGATTTCAAATAGGTCAATTGTTCCTTAATCTCTAAATATTCTTGTTGCAAGGTCACAAAATCTGGATTTTCAATAGTTACCAATGCTTGCCCTTTGGTTACTCGATCTCCGATTAATAAATGCGTATTTTTAATATAACCACCCATAGTTGCACTCACTACTGCTCTGTTTGACGGGGGTACATCAATTAATCCATTGGCCTGAACCAATTCAGGGAAAGATTTTTCTTCCAGATTACCCATTGTCATGGCGTTTTGTTCAAATTGTTCACTGGAAAGTTCAATAACGGTATCTTCAGGATTTAGATCCTCCTGCACGTCAGATCTATGTATAGGCTCTACATTTTTACAGTTAAAAATACTGATTACAAATATGAATTGAATGAAATAATATAAAATACGTTTCATGACTTAGTTTTTAATAAGTTAGATAGTTAACGGCAATAACGGTTTGATTGTAATCATTAAGGCTATTTAAATAATCCAGTTTAATCTCATAGGCATTTTCAAGACTAAGGATATATTGGAAATAATTGATTTCACCGTTTTTGAAACTCAGGGTAGCCGTTTTTAAAATTTCATCAGATAGTGCTGTGCCCTCATCTTCATAATATTTTAAGGCCTTTTCCTGCTTAATTAATTCAGCATTAAGGGCCATATATTCAATATTTAATTGAACTTCATACTCCTTTGATTGTTCAACTGCAATTTCACGGGCAATGGAGGATGCCTTAATTTTAGAAGATTGACCAAAAAACAACAATGGGATTTTAAGACCCAGATAATAGCCATATAAATTTTGATTCAGATTACTGTTCGATCCCAGAAAATAGCTCAAACTCAGATCAGGTAATAAAAGCTGTTTTTCATATTTGTTTTGATTATCAAAAAGATTTACTCTATTAGAATAATATTGTAATTCTCTACTGTTTTCGAGGGCCAGAGGACTCAATTTAACTTTCTTTTGTATGGCCATTCCAATATTAATACTGTCTTCAACCTGGACCATTTTAATTAAATTTCCATAGGCCAGAACAACATCTTGTTCTGCCTCTTCTAATTTAATTTGTATTTGCTTTTGCCTGGACTGACTGGTTATTTTTTCCAGGTAATTGGTTTCTCCAAGTTCAAAACGGCGTTCAGCGATGGTCGCAAAATTTCTAAACAAACTATCTACTTGTTTATAAATAAATTCCTTCTCTTTTGCATATTGATAGTCATAGAATCGGGATGTGACCTCTTTTTTCAAGATTTTCTTTTGGATTTCATAAGCGCTGGATTCTAAACTATAACCGGCCTTATTTACTTTCTTTTTTGAGAAATAAACTGTTGGAAAAAGGAAATCCTGCTGTACACCAAAAACATTTAAGGGT